>JAJWRZ010000096.1:0-7646 GCA_021633965.1 Dialister sp. | reverse complement strand
AAATACAAGAAAATGTGAAATAAATAATAATTTTGGATGTTCACTTGTACTTCTAAAACACTGATTATATATAAGAATCATGTAATCAGTCGTTGGCAGAGATCGGAATGATTCCGGTTTTCTCAGCAGGAGGCAGTATGTCGGGGGATACGCTGAAGAGAGTGAAGTCAGTGAAGAGGTGGCTGGAAAAAGCAGAAAATTCCTATTCCAACCATAAAGAACTGACAGGCGAGATGAATCTCATCATGGCGCAGGCAGAGATGCAGCGCCTGAAAGAGGTGAGAGGGACTTCGCCGCGGCGGAAGTGGCTGCTTCGCGGCGGCGCGCTGGCTGTGGCAGGATTGCTTTTCCTCGGCGCCTCTTTTTTGAAGGACAATTTTTTTGCACCTGCGTCTACTCCGGTAAGGTCGGTAGAAACAGCAGTCACGACACCGGATGCGGCGGTTGTACCAGTCGAGGAAGCGGATAAGAAAACAGAAGAGATCCTTCCTGTATCTGCAGAGACTGTCACGACAGAACCGGTGGAAACGGATCCGCCAAAGCCAGATCCCGAGGTGGTGCCGCCTGCTAAAGCAGCTCCCGTCGTCATGACGCCCGCGCCGGCTCCCATAAAGGTTGCTGCTCCGAAGCCTGCCGCCCCCGCCCTCTCCGATCAGGAGATCCAGCGTGTTGTAGGCGAAGCGGGAAGGGCTCTCCGAGGAAATTAATAATAAGAAGGATTCCAGAGGTTTGAAGGGTCTCCCCTTAGGAACTTCCGTCCTGCACCGAATCCATCGATCCCAATGTTATTTAAGGAAATCAAACGTTTTGGCAAGTATGCCAGATACCCATTTGTATTTCCATAAATATATAGAAATTCACCATCCAGTACATGAGGAGGAATTTACGATGACAGCAACATATAAGAAAGCACTGCTTGCCTCTGCGATCCTGTTTGCGCTTTCCGGCGCGGACGTCTTTGCGGAAGCACCGCAGATGACCGGCTCCCAGAACGGCATGTCCCAGAGCTCCATGATCGATGTGAAGAGCGGTAAGGAAGCGGGCAAGACAGCTGAGATCTCCGACCAGACGGAAAAAGCGGAACCATCCATGGAAGTGAAGGAATCCCACCAGACCGTCGCAGTGGGCGATGCCTCGCTCTATCTTTCGGCGGACGATGACGCAGCCATCGAAGCACATACAGGCAAGACCATTGCGCATGTTGACTTCGATGGGATTCCGGAAGAAGTCAAGACGAAGCTGTCCCCTCTTCTGCAGAGCAAACCGGGCAGCACCGTCACGGCTGAGGGCATCCGCAATGATGTGGCATCTCTTGGCTCGACAGGTGTATTCTCTCAGATTCGTCCGAATTTCAAGGAAATCCCTGAAGGCGTGGACCTCACCTATGGTCTTGTCACAAATCCCATCGTTCGTGATGTGGAATTCACCGGCAATACTATCTTCACCTCTGACTATCTGAAGTCCATCCTGCAGGTGCCGGAGGGCAGCGTCCTGAACTTCGTCCTCGTGAACCAGAAGCTCAAGGAGATCGAAGATGCCTACCTCAAGCAGGGCTACATGCTCGTCTCCATCCCGAATGTGGAAGTGACTCCGAAGGGCATCCTGAAAGTCCATATTTCCGAAGGTGTCATCGAAGATATCCAGCTCGTCGGCAATGATAAGACGAAGGACAAAGTCATCCTCCGCGAACTCAAGATGAAGAAGGGCAAGCCCTTCAATAAATTCCAGGCAAGCCGCTCCATGGAAAGACTCTATAATCTGGGCTACTTCGAAGATGTCAACATGAAGTTGCTCCCCGGCAAAGAAAATGAACACAATGTCATCATCGAGATTGATGTCGTTGAGCAGAAGACCGGTGTCATCACTGTCGGCGCCGGCTACTCGGACTCTGACGGTACAGTCGGCATCATCGAGCTCGGTGATACGAACTTCCGCGGCACAGGCGATAAGGTCAATTTCCACTGGGAATTCGGCGGCGCCGGCAACGGTAAGAACTATACCATCTCCTACACCCGCCCGTGGATCAATTCCAATGGTGACTCCCTCGGGGCTTCCATCTTCAACCGTATCTATGAATACGATGACTATGATTCGAACGGCGATACCGTCGCAGAATACGATAAGAGAAGAAGCGGCTGGAACCTCACATGGGGACGTCAGAATGGCGAATATCGCACGAACTACTTTACCTTCGAAAGTGCGAAGGAAAAATACGATGACCATGACGGTTTCGAATGGGGCAGCGCAGCAACTGACCGCTTTAAGAATTATAATAAGGAAGGTTATAGTAGCGAGGATGAAATGAAAAAAGCTTGGCGTGGCGCTATCGATGATAATTTCGGTACCACGAACAGCTTCACCTTCTCGCACGTTTTCGATAACCGCGACAATTACTTCAATGCCAGCAAGGGCCGCCGCATCTCCTTCTCTACCCAGTGGGGCGGACATGGCCTTGGCGGTGACTATGATTTCTACAAGTTTACGACAGAAGGCCGCTTCTACAAAGGTCTCGGCAATGGTCACATCCTTGCGCTCCGTCTGCAGGGCGGCTACATCGACGGTGACGTTTCCTACGGGAACCTCTTCGACCTCGGTGGCTCGAATACGCTTCGCGGCTATGAGGATGACCAGTTCAAGGGCAAGAAAATGTACGCGGCGACACTGGAATACCGTTTCCCGATCGCCAAGAAAGTACAGGGCGTCCTCTTCACTGATGGCGGCAGCACCTGGGGCATCGATAACGGACAGATCCCGTGGTATGAAGATGATGATGGCTTCCAGTGGTCTTGCGGCGTAGGTCTGCGTCTCCAGACCCCGATCGGACCGATCCGTCTTGACTATGGCCACGGTGATAAGAATAAATTCCACTTCAGCTTCGGCACACAGTTCTGATTTGAATGTGAAATGAGAAATGGTGGTGCGGCGCAACATACATAAAGCGCCGCAGCTCCGATTTTTCTCTCTTTCCGCTGGAAGGAGGTGCCCGCAGGGGCGCAGGTGGGTTCGGGAATGTTCTCCGTTGCTCCTGCTGAATCCATTGCACCTGCGGAACCTGGCCACATTCTGCTAGGGAAACACTGATTAAATCGTTGTCAGATTTCATTCTTGGATTTTTATACAGAGCAAGGAATCATCTGACGCGAATAGCGAGCTATTTAAGGAGGATGATGACGAAGCTATGTATAAAAATCCATATGAAATTCGACTCTGCGATTTAATCAGCGTTTCCCTAGCTATCCACTGATTTTCTAAAGGAGGAGCCATGCATTCTTCCTTATTTCATTCGATGACTCGAGCAGGTCTTGCCCTGCTCGTTTCGTCATTCCTGCTTCCTGTCGGGGCAGATGCAGCGCCGATCCGTGAAGTGAGCGTCTCCGTCACGGGAGCGGGCGGTATGCCGCCCGCTGTGGAGAAACGGATCACGGCGAGCATTTCTGCCATAGGAAACCGCATCCTTGTCGGCAAGGATGAGAGCCTCTTTCGCTCGCACGAGAGCGAGTACGATAAGGTCCTTGCAGACATCGTGAACCGCGTGGTCGTGGGCTATGTGGTGGATGATATATCTGCCTCTTATGGAGAAAAGACAGCGCTTCACGTATCGCTCACTCCGGTCGGGCAGATGATCCGCGAGGTGGAGACCGAGATCGACTACGGGAATCTGTCTCCGGAAGCGGCAGCGCTGGTGAAGAAGGACAGCGCCGGCGTACCGCTCCTTATGAGTCAGCTCCTCTCGGGGCTTCCCGTCGATTCGGTCGGCTGGGCGGAGAGCGTCTCTGAGTCTGCCGGGCGAGAGCTTCTTAAGGAGATCCTTCCGGAATTTACCGCCAACTTCGAAGTGACCTCGGGGGAGAAGACAAGAGTGCGGATCTCCCTCATCCCGCAGGGGACGATCGTCCGTACCGGAAAGCTCACCCTGCACAAGACCACCATTCCGCGCCTCCTGATGCTGCGCGCGGTGAATGAGACGGAACATGCCCTTCGAAGTCTTGAAGGACTTCCGCTCGCTTTTGTCGCCCGCCATCAGAAGGATCTGGCTGCCTCGATGAATGACATCCTCGCCAAGGACCCCTTCATTGAAAAGTATGGCATAGAGACAAAGGCCTATCTTTACCCGGGAGAGATCACAGAGCTCAAAGTCGATGCACTGACCGATCACTGGATCATCCGTACGGAAGCATGGATGGATGCCGGGCGCGATGGAAATCGCAATACGGCGATCGAAGGCATGCTCGGGCATTTCGTGGGCAGGAACAATGTGATCTTCGGCGAGGCCCGCTTCTACCCCGGCCCCGTCGACTGGAATGTCTATGGCGGCTGGTACCATCACTTCGGGCGCGTCATGGATCTGGGCTATAAGTATGATTTTGTAGAAAACAGCCACCATGCCTTTGGTCAGATCCCCTTCGGCGAGAACTTCGCCCTGCGTTATGACCGTGATTGTAAGAAAAAAGAGAATGAATATGGATTTTCCTATAAGATCCATAATTACATGACGATCGAATATGTGTATAATGATGAAGAAGGCAAATGGCTCCGGCTGATTGCCAATTTATAAAAGAGGAGAGTAACCTATCATGATGACAACTCTTGGGAACAAGAAAAACGTAAAGATTTTTTCCTTTGCTTTGGCTGGCGTATTCATCGCCTCCGTGGCAGCGATGGCGGTGGTATCCATGGGGGATACAGCGAATGCCGCTCCGACCTCTGACATCGGCGTCGTTGACCAGAGGGAAGTGATCTCCGCGAACAGCACCCTCGCAGCGAACTACCAGCAGAAGATGAAAGAAACGGCAGATGAAATGCAGAAAGACTTCGATGCGAAGTCAGCAGGCATGAGTGATGCAGAAAAAGAAAAGCTCTTCGCTGACATGCAGCAGCAGTTCAATCAGAAGAGACAGGCCATCGAGAAGGACATGGATGATCAGGTGACCGGTGCTGTGAAGTCCGTCGCATCCAAGAAGGGTCTTGCTCTTGTTGTCGATAAATCTGCTGTCATTTACGGCGGCACAGACATCACCAAGGAAGTCACCGATTCCCTTTCGAAGTCTCTTTCTTCCGCTGCCTCCTCTTCCGCAGCATCCGCAGCTTCCTCTGAAAGCAAAAAATAAGGACGTCTCATGAAATATAGAAACTGTGTATACACCATGGCGGCTGCCCTCCTCGTGGCGTGCTCCTTGGCGGTAAGCGGATGCAGCGATAAAAAAGCCGAGGAGCCGGCTCCACCAGCCGTTTCCTACGGCGTGGTCGACTTGGAGACACTTGTGAAAGCCCATCCGAAATACAGTACATATTTCCGCCTCGAGACTGAGTACAACCATCTCCTTGATCAGTACCAGAATGAGCGAAACAAGCTCATTCACATCGCATCTCAGCAGCAGCACATCAAGGCCGCGCTCTCCGATCAGAGCCGGCGCATGGCTGCCGAAAATGAGTGGAAGACGAAGGTCAAGGCAAAAGAAGACGAATTGAATGACGGCCTTGCAAAACTCTACAAGACCATCAGCGAAGCACACAAGAAGGACAGAACCTTCACGCCCGATGGCCTCACTGACGAAGAGCGCGCCGAGATGGCGAATCTCCAAATGAAGCTCACCGTCCTCGGCGTCACCGGCTCCGAGAAGGAAGACGTCAAGCAGCGCCTCCATGATCTGATGGACCTTCGCACCGAGCGTGCGAAGATGGATACCATCGGCTGGACAGAGGACGAAGTGAAAACGATGAAAGAGGCAAAAGAAAAAGCATCGAAGGAGCTCGCTGACTTTTCAGAGAAGACCGCGAAAGACATCAAGCAGAACCTCTCTCAGGATACGAACGTCGATGAGCCTCTTTCAGAAGACCCCATCGACCCATCCTGGAACGAAGACTGGCAAAAGAAGATCGATGCCAAGCAGAAAGAGATGGCCGCCGTCAAAAAAGAAATTATGGAAGACATCCGGAAAGAAGCTGCCCGCGAGGCCTCTGACAAGCACCTTTCCATGATCTTCTCGAAATACAAAGCCAATATCCACGCCGAAGACGTGACGGGGGATATGGTGAATCGTATAGTCAATATCACCAAGTAGGAGGAAATCGAATGGCTATGTGGAAAAAACTGGCCTGCGTAGGACTCATTGGCGCAGCACTCGCCTTTGCTGGTTGCGGCAGTGAACATAAAGTGGCAGTCATCGACTACCAGAAGCTGGAATCTTCCTCTCCGAAGATCCAGTCTATCGAGAAAGAAATCAACGATAAAGATAAAGAAATCAGAGATCGCCTGGATCAGGACTCCCAGAGCGGACTCTCCGATGAAGACATGCAGAAGAAAGTCCAGTCCGCTCAGCAGGAGCGCATGATCTTCATCCAGAGCAAACAGAAACAGATCCAGTCCATGGTCGAGTCTCAGGCAGCCCAGATCGCGAAAGAAAAGGGCATCGGTATCGTCATGCATAAGAGAGCCGTACCCGGCGGTGCCGTCGATATCACTGATGAAGTGATGGCCAAGATCGATGGCACATCGAAAGCGGCATCCGGCGCTGCTTCGTCCGCATCCAAGTGAGGTCCATCATGAAAAAAACAGCAGGTGAAATCGCTGCCCTGATCGGCGGCACTCTCTATGGAGACAGCACGGTCTTGATCGACGACGTCGCCAGCGCGGAAAGCGCAGGTCCGTCGCAGGTGACCTTTGCCCGTGGCGTCTATGCCGAGCACATCGAAGAAATGCAGGCAGGAGTCATCCTGGTCGATGAACTCCCTGCCCACTACACGAAGAATCTGATCGTTGTCCCCGATGCCCGCCGCTCCTTTGGCGAACTCATCGAAGTTTTCCGTCCGGAAAACAAATGGGAACCGGGCATCCATGAGACTGCCGTCATCAGTGAAAAAGCCCTGATCGGCAAAGACGTCACTATCATGGCGTATGCCGTCATCGAAGAAGGTGCCGAGATCGGAGATGGCTGTGTCATCTACCCGTACTGCTACATCGGAAAGTATGCGAAGCTTGGCAAAGACTGCGAACTGAATCCGGGCGCCGTCGTACATGAAAACAGCATCTTAGGCGACCGCGTCGTCCTTCGTGCACACGCCGTCGTCGGCGGTCAGGGCTTCGGCTTCTCCACTGACGAGGCAGGCCACCACCATCACATCCGTCAGCTCGGCCGCGCTGTCATCAGAGACGACGTCGAGATCGGTGCCTGCTCCACCGTCGACAACGGTGCGATGAATAACACCATCGTCGGCAGCGGCACCAAGATCGATAACCTTTGCCATCTGGGACATAATGTCGAGGTCGGCCAAGACAATTTCCTCTGCGCGCAGGTCGGCATCGCCGGCAGCACCAAGGTCGGCGATCACGTCATCATGGCCGGACAGACCGGCGTGAATGGCCATATCACCATCTGTGACAACGCTGTCTTCGGAGGCAAGACAGGCATCATCGGCACCATCAAGACACCAGGCACCTACCTGGGCTTTCCGGCAAGAACCCACGCCCAGTGGGGGAGAGTCGAAGCTGCACTCTCGCACCTGCCAGAACTGATGAAAAAGATCCGCCGTCTGGAAAAACAGCTCGGAGAGAAAGAAGAAAAGTAAATCAGCATCTTATCATAGCTGATACAAAGGAGCTGTGAAGAAATGAATCCTCATTTCTTCACAGCCCCTTTTTACTTTGC
>JAJWRZ010000095.1:0-7684 GCA_021633965.1 Dialister sp. | reverse complement strand
TCATCGCTGTCCTCCTCAAGCAATTCATAAACATACTTTTATGCATAGACTGAAACATCTGCATAAACGAAGCCATACTTCCCGAAAGTATGGAAGATACTTTGTATAAATTGTATAGCATTTTATGAATAAGGTCAATGTTTTTTTGTATAAACATAAGAAAGCTGTGACCGTCAGCCGATAGCCGGTCTGATCCGCCCTGATGCATCCGTGTTCGCCCGCTGCTCCTTTTCTGGCAACAAAAAAGCAGCGGCAATGGCCACTGCTTTCCTGTGAATTATCTATGTCTATATAAGTGGAAAAATTTTTAATTATTTCAGACGCAGGCCCAGTTTAGCACCGAGAGCTCTGTAACGTTCAATATCGCTGCGACGCAGGTAGTCGAGCATGTTTCTTCTCTGGCCGACCATTTTCAGCAGTCCGCGACGGGAATGATGATCCTTTTTGTGGGATTTCAGATGTTCGGTGAGCAGAACGATTCTCTTGGTGAGGATAGCGATCTGAACTTCCGGAGATCCGGTGTCACCTTCATGTGTGGCATACTGTTCGATGATTTCTTTCTTCAGTTCGGTTGTAAGCATAATAGCCTCCTAAAATAACACATGAGCTGTATCTAAGTCGCCGCCGGAGATACGTGCCACTGGGATACAGTATTCACAACGATAATTATTATACATGGAAATCAAGGAAAGTGCAAGGGGAATTACAGGTTCAGGGTTCGCCCCTTGAGCGTGCCGTCCCTTGATTGTGTATGAAAGCTTTGTTCGCCAGTTAGGAGTTAGGAGTGCTGGTGCGGCGCATGAAAAAATAGAAGCGCCGCGAGTAAAAATAATGGCGATGCCCGAGGATTGTATGTAGTCACCAGTCACTAGCTACCAGTCACCTGAGGCTCCCAATCCCTAGCCAGTAATCCCTAATCCCTGCTTTCAAACTTAACCCTTGTGGCGTGCTGCCCTTTGATTCCGTTTGAAAGCCTCGATTGAATGAGAAATTAGAAATTAGAAATGGTGGTGCGGCGCATAAAAATATGGAAGCGCCGCGGAATTTTGATAGTGCTTCGCGCCATCGTCATCGGAAGCGAAGCCGAGGGATCTTTCTTGAACTGCTATCAGTATCCCATAAGCACCGGCAGGGAAACGACGCCTTGGTGCTACATATTTCTGCTTTCACGCATCCTTCGTTTAGCGGTCTGCAAAAAAGATTTCTCGCTTCGCTCGAAATGACGATACGAGAGTCTGATGTCTCCTAGTCACCAGTCACTAGTCACACTAAACCCCAAAAGCCCCTCTGCACCAATGGCAGAGAGGCTTTCCCTTTATCCCAAAGCGACGCGGTCACTGACCGTACCGCTGGTCTCTTCGAATTTCTTCAGCAGATCTTCGATGGTGAGATTTTTCTTTTCTTCCGGTGTGTAGTCCGCGATGATACGACCGCTGTTCATCATGATGAGACGGTTGCCGTATTTCAGCGCGTCTCTCATGTTGTGCGTGATCATCAGTGTCGTCAGATGCTGTTCGGTGACGATCTCATCGGTGATTTTCAGCACCTTGGACGCTGTCTTCGGGTCGAGAGCGGCTGTCGGTTCATCGAGAAGAAGGATGTCCGGCTTTTTCATGGTCGCCATGAGCAGCGTGAGAGCCTGGCGCTGCCCGCCGGAAAGAAGTCCGATGCGGGTGCCGAGGCGATCCTCCAGACCGAGATCCAGACGGGCTACCATGTCTCTGTATTTCTCATGATCTCCTGCGGAAAAAGCCCATTTCAGACGGCGGCTCTCCCCTCTTCGGGAAGCGAGCAGAAGATTCTCTTCGACCTGCATGCCGGCCGCAGTGCCTTTCAGCGGATCCTGGAAAACGCGGCCGATATACTTCGCTCTCTTGTATTCGCTGACGCGGGTGACGTCCGTGCCATTGATCTCGATCGTCCCTGCATCGGGAATATACGCGCCGGCGATGGCATTAAGAAGCGTACTCTTACCCGCGCCGTTGCCGCCGATGACGGTACAGAAATCACCGTCATTCAGAGTGAGCGACAGACTATTCAATGCTTTCTTTTCATTGCTGGTGCCCTTGAAGAAGGTTTTGCTGATGTTGGTAACTTTTAACATGGGATCAGCCTCACTTTCCGACATTGACTTTGCCTTTGATCATTGGCGCAGCCAGTGCAAGGACAACAATAATAGCAGTAAAAAGCTTCAGGTCATTCGGCGGCATGCCCATATAGAGGACGACAGCAATGACCACACGGTAAATGACGGAGCCGAGGATGACGGCAGCGAGAGAAGCAGAGAAGCTGTCGACGCCAAGAATGACTTCGCCGATGATGACGGATGCGAGCCCGATGATGATGGTACCGATGCCCATGCCTACGTCAGCAAAGCCGTTGTTCTGTGCAACGACCGCACCGCAGAGACCGATGAGGGCATTCGAAATGAAAAGACCGATGATGATCATGGTATCGGTATTTACACCCTGGGCGCGCACCATCTGTGTATTATACCCAGTCGCGCGGATGCACATGCCAAGCTCGGTACCGAAGAACCAGTAAATGAAAGCACTGCAGAGGAAAAGCAGCACCGCCGGCACGAGGAAGGCCGCGACAGAGTTGCTCACATGCAGAAGGCTCGCTGTGGTAGAGAAGATGGTGTCCACACGAAGCAGGGAAATATTCGCTTTCCCCATGACGTGCAGGTTCACCGAGTAGAGCGCGATCATGGTCAGGATCCCAGCGAGAATGGCCGGGATCTTGAGTTTCGTGTAAAGAATACCGGTCACGATACCGGCCAGAAGACCGCCGAAAGCACCGGCTGCAATGGCAAGCCATGGCGAAGCGCCGGCTGCGATCATGGATGCTGCGATAGCACCGCCCAGCGGGAAGCTGCCTTCGCAGGTCATATCCGGTACATCCAGTACGCGGAAGGAAAGAAATACGCCGATGGCCAGGATGGACCACATGAGCCCCTGGGCAACGGTGGAAAATGCTAAATCTGCCATGTAAATTCAATGCTCCTTTTCTGCTATGCTACGGATTAAAAGTGACTGGTGACTTAAATGGCACCTTCAGGCATCGCCTCATATATACGCGGCGAAGCTGCCCCCTTCAATCTTAATTCTTAATTCCTAGCTTCTAATTTTTTACGGTCTTGCCGGCTGTCCATCATAAAGATAGAGCTTTCTGCCACGCTGCCAGATGTCACCGGGGAGTGGAATATTGAGTGCATTCACCTGTCTCATGTTGATGACAAGATCCGGATCATGCTGCTTGGTGATGAGGATGTCCTTCGGGATCTTTTCTCCCGCAAGAAGCCAGCAGGCCATACGCCCGCCGGAGAATCCCATGCGGTAATAGGACGGAGACACGGAGAGGACTGCTCCGCGGGAAACCATTTCCTTCTGCTCGCCAATGATCGGCACCCAGGCATCTGTGGCGATCTTCACCATTTCATCAAAGTGTGCAAGAACCATCGGATCTTCCGGCATATAGACGCATTTGACCTGAGAGATCAGTTTTTCAAACTGCGGCCCTGCTTTTTCGCTGTCGTTATACTTGATCTCCACCAGCTTCAGCTGCTTCTGTTCTGCGACGGCGCGAAGCATCTTGACCTGCTTTAGAGCCCCCTCATCCTTGGGATTGTAAATCACGCCCAACGGATTGAGTTTCATGAAGCGCGATGCCATGCGCACCTGATTCACGACCTGCGGATAGTCGCTGATACCGGTGAAGTTTTCATGGTCTTCGAAGTCTTTGTCCTTCTGGAAATAAAGAACGCCGACGCCGACGACAGGGATGCTCTTCGTCACCTTTGCGGCCGCTTTGGCTGATGGAGTGCCGATGGCAATGATGAGATCCTTCTTGCTGCGGACGAATTGATTCACCGCGCTCTTCACTTTGCGTTCACTGCCATCTGCTTTGACGAGCTCGACCTTCATATTCTTTCCGTCCTGATAGCCGCCGGCTTCAAGAGACGCCATGACGCCTTGAAGCATTTTATCCTGCTCAGGCAGATCGTCCGACTGCAGGATACCGATGCTATAGACTTCCTTCCTAGCGATCGGGACCGGCGGATTTTCATCCACGGGTACCGGTCTGTCATTATAGAGGAGAATAGCCATCGCGATATTGCAGATGGCGAAAATGAGCATGAGCCACCACAGCTGTTTCAGTTTCGAAGCCAATGAGGTTTTCCTTTCTCTTTTATACAAGGAAAAGTAACCTCTTCCTCTTTCACGGAAAAGGTTACTCCTTTGTATGCCTTACTTATACACCGGGAACATGCAAACCGTATCTCCCGGCAAATGCCTGCTTAAGGTAATTCAGCGTTTCCTTACTACTACATCATTTCTGCGCGGTCCAGAACCGACTGCGGGATGGTGATGCCAAGCGTTTCCATTTCTGCTTTATTGATGTAAAGTTTCGATTTGTCAGCGCCTTCGACAGGGAAATCCTTGACCTTTTTATTGCCCTTCAGGATCTCTGCTGCCATCTCACCTGCTCTATGACCAATGTCATAGAAGCTGATGGATTCCGAAGCAAGGACGCCGGACTTCACGTGACCCACCTCTGCACCATAGACCGGGATCTTTTCCTTATTTGCGACGGCCATCAGTGTCGGAATGGATGAAGCGATGATATTATCCGTCGGAACGAAGATCGCATCGACCTTGCCTCCAAGGAAGCCCTCGGCCACCTGCTGCACATCATTCACCGAGTTCACCGTGAGCTCGACGACTTCGATGCCAAGCGGCTGGCAAGCCTTTTTCAGACGATCGGCCTGAATGACGGAGTTGATTTCACTGGAATTGTAAATGATACCGACTTTCTTTGCATTCGGCTGGATCTCATGAATGAGTGCCACCTGCTTATCCAGCGGACCTCTGTCGTGGGTCCCTGTGATATTGCTGTCCGGCGCTTTTTCCGACTTCATGAGCTTCGCATTTTCGAAATCAGCGATCGCCGTACAGATGATCGGGATCTTGTCCGTCGCATTCGCCATCGTCTGCGCTGCCGGTGTAGAGATCGCACAGATCAGGTTGTAGTTCCCGGAAACGAAGCGATTGGCGATCGAGCGTAGATTCGACTGGTCGCCCTGGGCATTCTGCTGATCGATATCGACCTTGTCTTTCAGCCCCTGTTCATTCAGTGCATCGACAAAGCCTTTGTTCGACTCATCCAGTGCCGGGTGCTGCACGATCTGTACCACCCCGACCTTCATCTTCGCATCACTCTTGCCGCCGTCACTGCCGCCGCATCCTGCGATGAGACCCGCAGCCATCAGCCCGCAAAGACCTGCTGCCAAAATTTTCTTCCATTTTTTACCTGCCATTCTACTTTTCCTCCATTTCTATTTTGCAAGCACATGACCCTCCATCCGCCTCCGAAAATACCATCCTACGTCTTGCTCACCAGCGGTTGCGTCTTGTACTATGCATTGGGTTAAAGAAATTATAACACACGGGCATAGATTTGGAAAGAGAAATGGGGCTTACGGCAGGGGGAAGCCATTCGTTCATAGGAAGCCGCCTTACAAGCCCTGCCCCAAAGCCCTTTCCCCTCCTCCCCATTCATGGTATGATTAAGCCGCAAATATATTAGCAAAGAAGGTTTCCCCATGACAAATGATACCCCCACACCGACGTCCAAGCCCGCCAAAAAGAAGCTGCTCCACATCGAATTTTTGCGCTTCCTCTGCATCTGGCTGGTCATGTTCACCCATAGTGCGACCGAAGGTTTCTCTATTTTCATTCACCGCCCCGAGTCGCTCTTTTATCCTTTCTACCTCGCCGTCCCCTTCTGGGTAAAGACCGCGGTGCCTATCTTTTTCATGATCTCGGGCGCACTGCTCCTGGGACGCGAAGAGCCGATCTCCACCATCTTCAAGAAACGCATCTGGCGCTTCCTTCAGGTCATCTTTGTCTTCTCTCTCATCAACTATGTCTGGTTCTACCATAATCTCCCCCTCACCATCCCCGGGCACATCGCGAAATTCTTCACGATGCTCTACTCCTCGCAGATGGCAACCGCTTATTATTTCTTATACATATATATCGGCTTTCTCCTGATGCTCCCCATCTGGAGAAAACTGGTGAAGGCCATGACGGAGGATCTCTATCTCTACCTCATCGGGCTCAATCTTTTCTTCGTTGGCTGCGTGCCTGTCATTTCCTTTCTCATTTTCAAGGGCGGCGCGGATATGAACTACTTTGTAAACCCTCTCCTCGCGATCAGCGAGCCGTCTTTCTACTTTCTCATGGGCTACTGGATCGAACATGTACTCCCTGACACATGGCTGACGAAGAGAAATCTTGTTAGGCTGGGGCTTATCGCCATCATCGGCACCGCCATAGCCGGCTTCATGACCTACTACCACGGCGTATGCGCCGGCGGCATGACGGAAGCCATCTCTGAGCGCTTCTACGACTCCTTCCTCTTCCTGAATACCGCCTTCGTCTTTTGCCTCACCCGCTGGTACTTCATGACCCACCACATCTCCGATGCTTGGTCGCGCCGCCTCGTCTTCCTCGGAGGCATCTCCTTCGGTGTCATGCTCTTCGAAGAAATCACAAGAAATCTCACGCACATCATCCTCTCCCGCGTTCTTCTGGTCTATCTCTACCGCTTCCCCTTCTTCGATGCCGTCATCTGGATCACCCTTGCCTACGCACTCGGTGTGGTGCTGACGTGGGGAATCAAGAAGATCCCGTATTTCAGGAAATTGATATGAAAAGGTTCAGGGTTAGCCCATGGGGCGTATCGACCCTTGATTGCGGTTGAAAGTTTTGCTCGAATTAGGAATTAGGAATGAGGAATTAGGAATGGTGGTGCGGCGCAAAAAAATAATGAAGCGCCGCGGAGTTTTGATAGCGCTTCGCGCCGTCGTCATCTCGAGCGTAGCCGAGAGATCTTCCTTGCAGTGCGGTCAGTGTGCCAACTGCGCTATTTCAATCACCGCTTGCTCCTAATCCCCAATCCCTAATCCCTAGCCACTCATCTCTGCTTTCAAACTTAGCCCACAGGACGTGCTGCCTTTGATTGCGAGTGAAAGAGGTTCAGCGGGTTCTGTAGGCTCTACAGGTTCAGCGGGGAAGGTGCGGCGCATCAAAATATGGAAGCGCCGCGAGTATATATGGGGCGATGCCCGAAGATAGCGTTTTAGTCACCAGTCGCTAGTCACCAGCCACTCCCAATCCCTAATCCCTAGCCACTCATCCCTGCTTTCAAACTTAGCCCACAGGACGTGCTGCCTTTGATTGCGAGTGAAAGAGGTTCAGCGGGTTCTGTAGGTTCTACGGTTTCAGCGGGGAAGGTGCGGCGCAAAAAAATAATGAAGCGCCGCGGAGTTTTGATAGCGTTTCGCGCCGTCGTCATTTCGAGCGTAGCCGAGAAATCTCTATTGCAGAACGTTCATTGCCTGATGTGAGACAGCACTAAGGCATCGTTTTTCCTCGGCGCATACACGCTGATTTCCTGCAGTGCAGTAGAGATCCCTCGGCTACGCTCGGGATGACGATGCCGGAGAATCCCAGTCACCCTTAATCCCTAGCCACTCACCTCTGCTTTCAAACTTCAGGGTTAGCCCTGAACTCCGAACCTTGAACCCCGCTGTCTCCTTGTTGCAACAGGGTTGCTACACGACAAAAAGGAGCTGTGAAGAAATGAGAATTCATTTCTTCACAGCTCCTTCTTTTGT
>JAJWRZ010000094.1:0-7784 GCA_021633965.1 Dialister sp. | reverse complement strand
AAATCGAAAGTCCTTTTTTGTGTTCATGGAGCTATTATTTCACAGCCCCTTTTTTGTGCGTTTCGCACTTCCTATTTCTTGCCTTCGACGAAGAGCATATTGTTATTTCTCTTTACCAGATTGTACATCAGTGCATTGACGCAGGAGGCGACGATGGAGCTGCCGCCCTTGGTGCCACGGACAGTGATGAAGGGGCAGGGCGCACGGCGTACAAGCTGCTCCTTCGAGTCAGCGGCACCGACGAAGCCGACAGGGATGCCGATGATAAGTGCCGGTTTGATGCCGTCTTCTTCGACCATGCGGATGGCTTCGTAGAGAGCGGTCGGAGCGTTTCCGACGGCGATGATAGAGCCATTGAGATCGGTGCCGAAGGAGTTCATCGCTGCCATGGAGCGGGCGATGCCTTTCTCTTTGGCAATGGCTGCGATTTCCGGATCGGATACGCGGCAGAATACCTCACTGCCGAGCGCATGCAGGGCATTCTTATTGATCCCTGCTTTGACCATATTCACATCGGTATAGATGTTGCAGCCCTTGGCGAGCGCTTCGATACCGGCAGCGACAGCGCCTTTGCTGGTCTGGATGAGATGCCCGTAGTCTACGTCGCCGGAGGCGTGAATCATACGGGAATAGACCGTCACTTCTTCCGGTGTGAGGTCGATGTCCATGATGAATGGATTGATGAGATCCATACTTTTATCTTCGATGGCCTTAGGGCTCTTGATGAAATCCATAGTGTTCCTCCATATAGTTGAGGACGCCTTCTACGGTCGAGAAGACCACAGCGCCGTCCAGTTTTGCTTTCGGTTTATCGATAACGATGACGGAAATCCCGGCGTCCATCGCGGCTTTGAGCTTTGTATCGCTGCCGCCGATGAGACCGCTGTTCTTGGTGACCATCACATCGGCGTGATAGTCATGAATCATGGCAAGATTCATTTCATAGGAGAAGGGGCCCTGCAGGGCGAGAATGTACTTGGCTCTCATGCCGAGGTCTTCACACATTTTGATCACATTCGATGTCGGCAGCACGCGCGCCCAGATCTCCTTGCCTTCCAGCGCTTTCGCCTTTACGAAGGTGGCGAGCGTCTTGGAGCCGGTCGTCAAAAGAATGCTCTTTCCGAGCTGACCAGCAAGATCCGCCGCTTCGAATTCATCTTTTGCGTGATAGAGCTTGTCATAGTCAGGGAGTGGGATCTCCGCGCGCTCGTAGCGCACGTAGTCGATCCCTGCCTTGGTACAAGCCGCGCGAGCCGTCTCAGAAACGATCGCTGCATAGGGATGGCTCGCATCAAGGATGAGCGAGATCCCCTTTTCCCTGATGACACGGAGCATGTCTTCTTCCCGGAAGCGCCCTACTTCGATGTCGAGCCCTTTATGTGCGGCGAGCACTTTACCGTACTGGCTGACAACGGTCATAAGGATCTCCCGACGCTCCCCTTCCGGCTTGGACTGTTCTCGGTCTGCGAGTGCAGCGCCGATTTCTCGGCCGTCCTGTGTTCCGGAAATGATCCAGATCATGCTTTGTATCCTCTTGGTGTGATCATTTTTCCGTCAGCGACGAAGGTGGTGCTCTTGCCGATGATGACGGTGGACTGCATGTCTACATGTTCTTCCGGCAGTTTTTCCAGTGTGGAGATCGTCCAGTTCATGCCCGGACGTCCTGCTTTTCTGACGATGCCGACCGGTGTTTCCGGCTTTCTATACTGGAGCACGATGTCGCGGATCTCATCGAGGTAGGTCGCGCGGCCGCGGCTCTTTGGATTGTAGATGGCGATGACGAAGTCACCTTCCGCGGCGAGCTTCGCTCTGTTTTTGATCTGTTCCCACGGGGTCATCAGATCAGAAAGACTGATGACGGCATAGTCATGCATGAGCGGAGCGCCGAGCGCCGCAGCAGACGTATTTGCTGCGGTAAGTCCCGGGATGACCTCGCACTCCGGACGTGCTTCCTTCGGCAGCTTCTGGATGAGCTCGAGCACAAGACCGGCCATGCCATAGACGCCCGGGTCTCCGGAGGAGATCACGGCCACCTGATGGCCTTCTGCCGCCAGATCGACAGCCTTCTGGCAGCGGTCGACTTCCTGGCGCATGCCATTTCCGACGACCTCTTTGTCCTTGATGAGGTCTTTCACGAGAGCAATGTAGGTGTTATATCCCACGATGATATCGGAAGCTTCCATGGCCTTGATGGCCTTCGGCGTCATTTCTTCTTCATGGCCCGGTCCAATGCCGATGACCCGGATAGTCCCAGGGCGATCGCCACCGTGGCACTGACAAACTTCGTTTTCGGCAGAAGCGTTTTTCCCTTCATTGATTCCATTAACGCTGCTGATTGACATACGTTTCCCACTCCTATCGTTTTCTCTACAAATTTTGAACTTTCTAAATGATACTCTTCCGCGATCTTTTTAAGCTCCTCTGCCTTGTAAAAATGGATCGGAAGATGCATGGAACTGGCAAAATCAAGCAAGCCCTTTTCATCCGCTTTCGCATCGACGCTCGCAAGCGATGCTACCTGATACGGGTAAGCCCCTGCCTGAGCAAGTGCTGCGGTGAATGCGCTCTGCACAAGCTCTTCGGAGGTGCCGCGCTTGCATCCGATGCCGACGAAAAGATTCTTCGGACGAAGGCAGACGAAAGGCTTCTTCACAGTGATCGTTTTTTCGGTGATGACAGCGCATGCGTCAAACGCATTGGCATCCAGTCGGTCTAAGGGCTCCGTGCGGATCCCTTTCTCTTTGAGGCGCGTCGCTATGGATGCGCTCCCTTCGACGCTCTCATCCAGAAACCATCGGAATGTGCGCCCTGCTGCGATGACGGTATTCACAGGCTTCAAGGACGCGAGCGGCTCGACACGCATCATCAGCTCGCGGGCGATATCATCCGGCGCGCGGCGGTCATGGACATCGGTCGCCGTCGTGATGACGGGATCGGCTCCCACTGCCGCCGAGACTTCTCTTGCCCAGGCATTCGCCCCGCCCAGGTGTCCGGAAAGAAGGGAAACACAATGTTTCCCGCACTCATCCATGACAAGTACCGCAGGATCGGACGCCTTGCTCACTACATGAGGTGCGATGGCGCGGACCGCAATGCCGGAGGCCATGATGAAAAGGATCCCATCATAGCAGGAGAAGATATCCGCCGTGAGCGCGAGCGTGCGGGTAAAATACACGGCTTCTTTGCCGCTCGCACCGTCTTTTCTTTCATACAGAGTCCCCTCACCGGAAATGCCCGCCTTCACGCGCGCCCCCAGCTGGGCTCCTTCTTTGGATACAGAAATAATAGCGTACTTCATGTAATGCACTCCTGAAAAATCATTCATCATACATCATCGCTGAATAATTAGAAATGAGAAATGGAGGTGCGGCGCCCAAAATATAATGCGCCGAGAATATTATAATTCTGCTACTCTCTAATACATTGGTTAAGTTTAGGAAAGCTCTGACTCCATCACAAAATTCAATTTCACATTTTTTCATACAGCGTTCTGTGAAAATATAATAGGAAATCGAACAACGATTGAATCAGTGTTTCCTTAGAAATTATGTATGAAATTCGCGGCGCTTTATAAGTTATGCGCCGCACCACCATTTCTAATTTCTCATTTCTAATTTCTCATTTTCACTATCATTCAGCGGCAGCAATGAAGACAAACGATTTTCCATCATCCTTACTCCCCATCTGTTCCTTTGCGGAACATGGTGGTGAACTTGCTGTCGTAAAGCTTGGAAAGTTCATAATCGGTATCAAGGACCTTGCCGACGACGATCATGGCCTGACGAACGACGCCTGCCTGATGGAGAATGTCTGCGATGGTATCAATGGTGCCGCGGAAAATACGCTGGTCAGGCCAGGTCGCTCTGGCTACGATAGCGACCGGGGTATCGCCCGGATAGCCGCCCTCTTTCAGGGTCGCCATGACCTGATCGATCGCCTGGACAGAGAGGAAAATGCACATGGTTGCCTGATGTGCGGCAAGAAGCGCCAGCTTTTCCTTCGGCGGGACCGGTGTGCGGCCTTCCATACGGGTAATGATGACGGTCTGCGAAATGCTCGGCAGGGTATATTCCTGTTTCAATGCAGCTGCTGTCGCAAGGAAGGAGCTGACGCCCGGGACGACAGAAAACTGATCTTCTTTGATCCCTGCTGCGCGCAGACCGTCCATCTGTTCCTGGATCGCACCGTAAATGGCTGGATCGCCGGTGTGCACACGAGCCACCATTTTGCCTACCTTGAGCGCATCGATCTCCACCTTCAGCACTTCATCCAGATTCATGGTCGCACTGTTGTAGATCTCTGCATCTTTTCTGCCGTACTTCAGGATCTCCGGATTCACAAGAGAGCCGGCGTAGATGATGACATCCGCCTCTGCGATGAGACGCTGTCCCTTCACCGTGATGAGCTCAGGATCTCCGGGGCCTGCGCCAATGAAATACAATTTTCCCATAATAACTTCCTCCTCAATGTTTGATTGCTGTAAATATGAAAATGGGGCTCATCGGATCATAGAGATGATACCGCCCCAGTTTTCTCAGTCGATTGATCTGCATTTCGAAGCCTTCCAGCTCGAAAGGACGATCCGCGAATTCCTTCACCACTTCCCCCGTCGTTTCCACGGTGACAGCGGTAAGGATGATGCGTCCGCCCGGAGCGAGCAGCGCTTCACATCGATCCAGGATCTCATGCATATTTCCGGAAGACCCGCCAATGATGATCACATCCATCTTCGGCAGCCCTTCCATCGCCTCCGGCGCTGTGCCGGCTATGGTATGGATATTCCGGCAACCGAACTTTTCCGCATTTTTCCGGATCAGCTCGATCCCCTCCGGATTTCTTTCTATCGAATACACAGCCCCCTTGGGGCAGCAGAGCGCTGCCTCGATGGATAGAGAGCCTGTCCCTGCACCGATGTCAGCCACGATATCGCCAGGCTGAATGGCGGCCTTCACCATGACCATCGCACGGATCTCAGCCTTCGTCATCGGTACCTTTCCCCGAATAAACTCCTCATCTTTGATGCCAAACTGCATTTATCCCATCACCACCATGACTGATTCACCATAGCCTTCCAGATGCGACAATTCCTCAAGCGTCGAATCCGAAAGATGCTGATTCTCATATGAAATATGCTCGGCCGCGGCAGCGCGCGTCTCCTTCGGCCAGCCCTTGTCCATCAGGTATCTCGCGATATAGGCCGGATCATGCTCATGATCCGTCAGAAAGGCGAGCTTTCGTCCGGGCATATAAGACGTATCCTTCTCTTCCGGCACACGGCCATGGAAAGACAGCCACAGCGCTCCCTGCCATGGTTCTTTGACAAGAGCGAAGCAGGCCTGCACCGAAGAAATCCCCGGGATGACTTCGATCGGATGCTCCGGAAACCGCTTCTTGAGCCACGGAAGCAGACTGTAATAGCCCGGATCCCCGCTCACCATTACGACGACATCATCCTTCTTAAGCGCCTCCTCCAGCCAGTCCGCCAGCAAAGAGAGCTTGCCTGTCACCGGATATGTTTCCTGAGAAGGCTTCGCATAGTCAGAAAGCGCGCGACGGCCGCCCACGAGGTAGCGAGCCCCCTCGATGGCTTTCTGCGCCTTCGGCAGGATATAGTCCGGATCTCCCGGCCCGATCCCCGCTACGATCAATGTATGCTCCATTGTTCCTCCTCCAGAATCTCCTTCGCATGGCTGCTGACTGCCTGCACCGTGCCATCCATCGCCGCAAAAATCACGCCGACCCTGGCCTTACCGAAAATATAGCGTTCCGAGCGCACCTGCGCCCTCTCCGCCATCTGCTGGTAAATCATATCCAGTCCTTCACGATGCACGACCGCTGCCGCGCCATCCGTCGTCGTACAGCACATGATCTCACGCACCGTATCTGTCGATGCCCCATTCATGGCCGCATACGCCGCCATCGTCTCCATACGACCGTCACTATTGCGATTGTACGTATGGAAGCTGCCTGACGCCACCTTGACCAGCTTTCCCATATGGCCGATGAGCAGCATCTTTTGGAAACCGCCTGCGATGCACTGCTCCATCATGAAGCCGATGTAATTGCTCGTCTCGATGATCGCATCCGATGGAATACCCATGATCTTCGCCGCGGTCTCACCGATACGGCCGGGACAGAGGACCGCCGTGCGGATCCCGCTCGCATAGACCACCGGCACCTGCGGCGCCAGCGATTTCTTGTACGCCTCCTCACTCATCGGCTTCACGATCCCTGTCGTTCCCAGGACCGAGATCCCGCCGACGATACCCAGCGAAGGATTCAGCGTCTGCTTTGCCAGCTCCTCCCCCTTCGGGATAGAAACCGTCACGATACAGCCATGATCCTTACCGATGAGCTCTTCATACACATAACGCAGCATGATCTGCGGGCCCGGATTGATGGCGGGTCGTCCCACCTTCACCTGCAGCCCCGGCTTCGTCACCGTACCGACGCCCTTCCCCGCACGAAGCGTAAGACCCGGCG
This sequence comes from Dialister sp., assembly GCA_021633965.1. Lineage (GTDB taxonomy): Bacteria > Bacillota > Negativicutes > Veillonellales > Dialisteraceae > Dialister. The sequence goes on along the minus strand of JAJWRZ010000094.1, from coordinate 1,301 downwards.
TATCCACCAGTTCTACGGTCACGACGATCGGCGTCCCATGTGTACAGTCCAGGTCATCGCCCGCATCCTTAAGGCAAGTCGCGATGCCCGTCCGCCCATGTGCCTCGGCCGACTCCACCGGGATCGTGAGCTCCGTCCTTTGCGGCGAAAGGACCGTCACCTGCTTTGGAAATTCTCCTCGCATAGCCAAGATCGCTGCCTTCATCGCCCCCGTCGCCGTTGCGCCGGTGGTATGCCCTTCCCGGAGCGTCTTCGCCATCATTTCCTCTGCGTTCATAACTCCTCCCATACATAAAGGTTCAACGGGTTCATTCGGTTCTCGTTGTAACGAAAATGCTGCACCGCACCATTCAGAAAGTGCAGCCTCGTCACACCTGCGAAGCCCTTGCCCCCGCAGAGCCTTCTTATCTGTAATTCACAAACTGCAGATCCGCCGGAATGTCCTGCTGCTTCAGGAACTGGATGCACTCCTGCAGGCAATCCTTATCCTTGCTCGATACACGCACCTCATCCCCATTGATCTTGGCAGCGACCTTGATCTTCGAAGCCTTCACACGCTTCACGATATCCTTCGCCATATCCGAAGAGATCCCGTTCTGCAGCGAGAGTACCTGACGGACCGTCCCGCCAGCTGCCGCTTCCTTCTTCTCTTCCTTCAGATTCTTGAGGGAGATCCCGCGCTTCACGAGCTTCCCATGAATGATATCCTTCACCAGCTTCAGCTTGAAATCATCATCGCCGATCAGCGTGATCTTATCCTCATCGAGAGTGACCGAGCTCTTGCTGCCCTTAAAATCATAGCGCGTGCCGATCTCCTTGGACGCCTGATTCACAGCATTTGCCGCTTCCTGCAGATCCGTGCGGCATACCACATCGAATGAATAATCTTTTGCCATTATAGACCTCCTTGGGGGTTGTAGTGACTTAGTGACTAGTGACTGATGACCGGAGATCGAGATCCAATAGGAACCTTCCCCGATGAGCAATATATAAATACCGCTTCCTCATCCTTCTTTTTTACATACCCTATTATTGTACCATACTTTCGTATGAAATTTGAAAATTTCTGAAAATTTCAATTCATTCCGGATGCTCCGAGGGAGCAAAACGGCTGGCCGGAAATGTGATCCCCGACCAGCCGTTTTAGAAAATCCATCAGAACTTATAGGTCACGCTGATGTTGCCATTATACCCCTTATGCTGCCCCGCATAGTCGCTCGCATTCCGAGACATGCGCCAGTGCACGCAAAAAAGGCGATGTGAAATAACGATCATCTCATTTTCGCGTTCCATCTGCCGCG
>JAJWRZ010000253.1:0-1437 GCA_021633965.1 Dialister sp. | reverse complement strand
CGAGAGATCCTCCTTGCAGAACGGTCAGCATGCTAACTGCGCTACTTCAATCACCGCTTGCTTCTAATCCCTAATCCCTAGTCACCAGTCACCAGTCACTAGTCACTCCTAATCTCTAATCCCTAGTCACTAGCCACTAGCCACTAGTCACTAGCCACTAGTTCCCGGCGTCCTTCTTCACTCTTTGATCGATATCAAAATCACTGACGACACGTTCACCGCGATCCTTCCGGATCCCCTGATTCAGCGCCTCGGTATAGGCTCTGCCATCCTCTTCGGAGGACAGCTCGTAAATGACCGTATTTCCGCAGCAGATCCGATCTCCCTCGAGAACGGCATCGGGGACATGCCCTGCGTGATAGAGCTTCACGAGCTTGCCCGCGGTGAGATAGAGACGCTCCTTCTGACTATACACATTGTCCTGGGCGGGTGAGAAGGCTTTCTCCCCATTCACCACGATCCAGTCATCCTTGACCTCGACATGCCTGCCGGAGTACGCATTCATCCATTTGAGATTCTTATGGATGCGGTCACTGGTTTTGGGGTGATTGCCCGGAGCGAGGACCGCCTTGATGCCTGACGGCGAGCTCTCGCCGTATTTCGCGCGCAGCACTTCCATGGACGCCGCACCGCCTCCCGGATTATAGCCCGCCTCGACCAGGTACTGGAAGCCCCAGTCATCCGCCTGCTTTTCCTGATCCTTGGTGAAGACCGCATTCGATACATAGTTCGCCGCGATATTTCCCAGAAGGTACTCGCCATACGAGGCGTCTCCGAGATAAATATTCAGCGCCGTCACCAGCCCCACGCGCTTCTTGAGGCCGCTCACGCTGTGTCGCTTCTCGCCGTGCGCGATCTCATGCGCCATGACGTAGGCCAGCTCATCATCATCCATCGCATCGAGCGTCCCCTTATTCACGCAGAGCACACCGCCCAAGCTGGCAAACGCATTGATATCCTCGCTCGGCGACACGTAGACCTTGTAATCACGCAGCACATGCCCCGTATCCTTCAGATTCTGGTACACGGTCTGTACACGGTTATCCGCTTCCGCCGAGTCATAGACGCCCGTCTCCTGCTGGCACTGATCCAGAAGCTGCAGCTGGTTGTGATCGTCCATTTTGGAGTAGTAGCTGGAAATGAAAACCATCGCCGCCGCGCCATACAGGATCTTCTCCGCCGTCGACGCCGCATACGCTGTCATCGGCTGCGCCATGGGCGCCGCCACACAAGTGAGCGCCAGAGCCGCAGAGATACTGCGTTTCTTCCATGATCTCATAGAAACACCTCCCCATCATGATCGTGTCATTCTTCTGGTCATATTGTACCACAAAACAGAGGGAGATTTCGGGATGACGATGCGGGAAAAGAATTTGCTATAGGGTGAAGTGGTAAACTAAAATTGGACACAGAGGGGGTAATCTTTAGACATACAGT
>JAJWRZ010000093.1:0-7905 GCA_021633965.1 Dialister sp. | reverse complement strand
ATAGCTTCGTCATAACCTTCCTTAAATAGCCCGCTATTCGCGTCAGGTTATTCCTCGCTGTGCATAAAGATTCAAGAGTAAAATCTGACAACGATTTACTCAGTGTTTCCATAGAGCGGCGCTTTCTAATTTGTGCGCCGCACCTTCATTTCTCATTTCGCATTTCTAATTTCTAATTCGAGCAATTCATATAAAAATGTTATGGCTCTGCGTTTCTCTTCAAAAATACCGCTGTATCCTTTTCCCACAGCAGCCGAGCTTCTGCTTTCAGCTTTTCCGGCCAATGGTCATAGATCTTTTTCTGTACAAGAATGTAGGCATGATCCGGAAGGGTGAGGGCATTGTCTTTGCCGGGAAGAAGGACGCCATCGGCTTCATTTTTTTCCGTTTCTTGGCGTTTTCGTTCGTCGAATTCCGGAAGGGCTTTTCCGTACATGTCTGTGTAGAAGGCGACAGATGGCCGGTAGAAGGTATCGATATAGACCGGAAGTTCAGGCGCCTTTTCTGTTTCCGAGAGCGTCTCTGCAATGGCCTTTGAGGTGAAGAGGCTGGAAACGGGAGCGGCAAAGAGGCCCCAGACGGATGTCACGAAGAGAAGGATGAGGCAGGCCTGCGAGCAGAGGAAGCCGCGCATACGCCCCTTTGACAGCATGCGGACAGAAAAGAGAGCAGAGAGGATCATGAAGAGGGAAATGCCGTATTTCACTATAGCGCCGCCTGCGGGTGTAAGCGGCGCGAGGCTGATGGCGATCGCGGTCGTCAGAGCAAAGAAGAGATGGAAGCCCATGAGGGACTTGGAAACATGCCCCGCTTCTCTGATCTCCGTGAGATATTTCCCGGCCAGAAGCGAGAGCGGAGGAAACATCGGAAGGATGTAGGAGAAGAGCTGCGTCGAGGAGAGCGTAAAGAAAAGGAAAATGAAGAGCGCCCAAACGATGAGGTAGAAGAGGACAGGGTCTGATCTCCATTTCCGTAAACGCCGAAGGATACCGGGCAGTGTGCCGGTCCATGGATAGAAACCGGCGATCAGGACGACGAGGTAGAGCCAGTAGTGGTTCTGCCCGGCATGCTCCGGGCTGATGAAGCGCGTCACATTGTGATAGCCGAGGAAGGTATCGATGAAGGCATCTCCATGGATCATGCCCATCGCCAGGTACCAGGGGAGCCCCACGAGACAGGCGAGAGGGATTCCCCAGGTCCAGCCCAGTGCCATGATATTTTTGAAAGTGAAGGACCTCGAGAAGATCATCCAAAGCCCCACGATGAGTGCAGGAAATCCGAAGCCGATCGGGCCCTTCGCAAGGAGCGAGAGACCGCAGAAGATATAGGCGGGGATATATTCCTTTCGAAGAAATGAAATGAGGGCGACGGTGAGCGTGAAGGTCAGCGTCGCATCCGTCACCGAGCTTCTGGCAAGGACGATGATCTCCAGAGAGGAGGCAGAGATGAAGGCACCGTAGAGCGCAGCCTTCTCACCTACTAGCTTTCGCATAGACAGGTAGAGGTAGGGCGAGAGCAGCGCACCCATCAGGATCGAAGGGAGACGGGCACTCGTGGTCGAGACGCCGAAGAGAGTGAAGGAGATTGATTCCAACCAATAGAAAAGCGGCGGCTTGTCGTACCAAAATTCGCCATAGATGCGGGGAGACAGCCAGTCGCCAGTAGAGAGCATTTCCTTCGCTGTCTCGCCGTAGACTGGCTCATCTGGGTCGAGCAGAGGAATGAGACCGGAAAAAGTGCCGTAGAGGGCGAGACAGAAAAGGAAAAGTAAGATGCAGTTTTTATTGAGCTTCATGTTTATTATTCTTATGTTTCTGATAGAAATGGAAAGCCGCTGCGATGATGGCGCAGATGACGATGCAGACAAGAGCGATCTCCAGCTTGTAAGAGAGGAGCGAATGCCAGTTTTCTCCCAGCATGGCACCCATGTAGACCAGGAATATAGTCCAAGGGATAGTGCCGATGATGGTCAGGATCGTGAATTCCGGGAGGGGAAATTGCGCGATGCCCGCAGGCAGGGAAATGAAGGTACGGATCCCCGGAAGCAGGCGGCCGGTAAAGACCGCAATGCCGCCGTAGGTCTCAAACCAGTTTTTGGCGGCGATCATTTTTTTCGCGCCCATACCGCCTTTCTGTGTGTGGCGAAGGATCATGTCGCGCCCGCCCTTGTAGCCCATGTAGTAGGAGGCCAAGGAGCCGATCAGCCCGGCCAGTGTGCCGATCAAGATCGTCGGCCAGAAGGAGAAGACACCCTGCGAGACGAGGAAACCCGCAAAGCCCAGAATGATCTCACTGGGGATGGGGATATTCATGTTTTCGAGCGCCATACAGATAAAGAGCGCAAGATAGCCCCATTCAGAGAGAAAAGATATGATGAATTCCATAGATAGGATCCTTTTGAAAAAACAAGTATAACAAGGGGCGGGATCGGACGATGGCAGGCATCACTCACGGAGTCAGCCGCCGGGTCACTCGCTATCGGCTGTCTCTATTTCTAAAGCCTAGGCCCTGATTCCCATCATCACTAGATCAGACATTGTTTTCGATTTTTTAAATAAATTGTGGGTATTCGTAGAATCATATATATTCTAAACTATAGCATGGATAAAGGGGTGGGTCAATACAAAGAGCAGGCATGAAAAGAAGAGCAGGGACCCGCTTCTCTTGCCCCTCCTTGGGAAGCGATCACCTGTTTCGTCTTCCCCGCATGAAGAAGCTGGAATCTGTTTAATATGAATATTTATTCGAAAAGCCAGAATAATTTGACATATGTCCGAAGAATTGATAAGATACAAACAGTTGGTTTACTGCTCTTTTACATATGTATAGAATATGGAGATGATCAGAATGATGAATAAAAAAATGAAAATTCTTCTGGCGATGGGTGCTATGGCAGCGGTGGTCCTTGCTTCCGGCTGCGGCGGCGATGCAAAATCCGGCGAGAGTGCAGCGAAGTCCGGCTCCGGCATCCCGAAAGTCATCCGCGTTGGCTCGGAAACCACGTTCCCGCCATTTGAATTTACCAAGGATGATAAATATGTAGGCTTCGACCTGGATCTTGCGGATGCGGTCATCAAACAGATGGGCAGCCAGATGGAATTCAAGTCCATGGGCTTCGATGCGCTGATCCCGGCTGTCCAGTCCGGACAGATCGATCTCATTGCAGCCGGTCTCGATGCGACACCGGAACGCGAAAAGCAGGTCGCTTTCTCTGACCCCTATTTCACACAGAATGGCTACATCATCATTGTCAGAAAAGACAATGATGATATCAAGGACTGGGCAGATCTGGAAGGCAAGAATGTCGGTGCGCAGGTCGGCACGCAGCAGGTGAAGCTCGCGCAGGAAGCCAAAGCCGCACAGGTAAAGCAGCTCGACTCGAATTCTCAGGCATTCATGGAACTGCAGGCTAAGACGCTCGATGCGGTTGCCATCGACCAGCCTGTCGGCATGTACTACCTGAAGCAGGGCGGCGACAAGGACCTGAAGATCGTCGGCACCTCCAAGGGCGCCAACGGCATGGTCTTCGCAGTGAAGAAAGAAAATAAAGAGCTGCAGGCGGCGGTGAATAAGGCGCTGAAGGAGATCAAAGCAAACGGGACCTATGATAAGATCTTCGAAAAATGGTTCGGCAAGCAGGAAAAGAAATAAGAGTGACAGGATAGAAGGAGCGGGCATTGTCCCGCTCCTTTTTGCGTGCGTTCCATCGTGGACCGGAAGGACGGTTTCCTAAAGTTGAAAATTTAAAGTTTTTAGAAAAACAGCACATGATGCCAGATTTTATTGGAAATACTTGAAGTTTTAAAGTGTAAAAATGGTCAAATTTCAGTATACTTTTCGTATACGATTCTGCAAAGATTTAAGGAAACGCTGATCAAATCACAGAATCAGATTTCATATGGATTTTTATACATAGCGTCGTCGACATTCTCCTTAAATAGCTCGCTATTCGCGTCGAATGTCTCCTCGCTCTGTATAAAAATCCAAGGATGAAATCTGATAACAATTTAATCAGTGTTTCCCTAGCGGGATGAAAACGTGAGAGAACAACTGTCTCAAGCCTGCGATTTACGAGAGTACCCGAGCGCCGCTCACATCCCTTTCATCCCTTCCCGTAGAAGGCTGCCCCTGCGGGGCAGATCTATCCTCCGCCTTCGGCGCGCCCCTTCTTCAAGGGGCTGCTCAGCTGTCATGCAAAAGCGTGGTATACGAGAATACCGCTTCTCCGCTTCTCTGCACTATACTTTCCCGCGCGGGGAAGATGGCGAGCATAGCGAGCCGGATAGGGTTCTAGGAAAACGCGAGAGAATGACCTAATCCCTAGTCACGAGTCCCCAGTCACGAATCCCCCAACCTCCCTTGCGTAAAACCCGCGTACCATATATACTAGAAAAGATAATTCTATTTTTTATTAAGGAGATGGATGTTTTGAATTTTGTTGACGCCGTAGTGGCCTTTTTGAACATTGGCATTTTCAGTACGCTGATCTGCCGCTTTACCGGAGCGAATATGGCAATGCTCGTTTTCTGTGCGCTGCTCTACATGGGAAGTGAACCGATGGAAACGGTAGGCATCATGCTGACGTACCTGGTCTTTATGCGCCTCACCATTTACACCCAGAAGCGCAAGCTGAATTTCAAGAAGCTGCAGGTCTTCAAGGGGATGCGTGTCTTTGTCCCTGTCCTTCTGATCGTGATCTCTCTCTTCCTGTATCCATTCGCAGCGCTGGCGATCTTCCTCCTGCTCTTCATGGTGGAGATCCTCGCACAGATCAAGGCGGAAATTCCGGAAGACAGACAGCTTTCGAAGGGAGAACTCACCAAGTACATCGTGATCGGTTCCCTCCTGACCACCGTCTCTATGATCGCAGTCAAATTCATCCCCGCTGCCTGGTACTATGCGCTGGGCGGCGCTGTCGGTCTTTTCCTCTGCGCCTTCGTATGGTGGCTCGGACAGGACCGCGACAGACTTTCCGGCATCTGGGATACAGTCATCCTGCTCTCCTTCATCCCGCTCGGCCTCTTTGGCTTCGATATGGCGGACTGGATGGATGATATGCGCCGCAGCGTGAACCCGACCCGCATCGCATACAATCTTCCTTTCATTTTCCTGCCGGTCTTCTATGTCGGCTTCCTGATGGCAAATATCCTCTTCGGTGTCTTCTCCCTCTCCGGCATGTGCATCACCTTCTTCGGCGCACTCGGCCTGCGTCTCTTCGGCTACTATGAAATGTCCGGCAAGGGCAAGGCAAGCCTCATCGCGATCGGCTTCACTGTCCTCGGCCTCTTCCTTCTCTTCCTCACCGCACCGGAGCCTATCGGTGTATCCAAGTATGTGGATGCTTTCCTGCCGACCAATTACTATGGCTTCAAGGGCATCCTGAATATGTTCTGAGGCTTGGTGACTGGTGACTAGTGGCTAGGGATTAGTGGCTAGGGATTAGGAAGTTTGCCTCACATTTCCCGCTACTCCGCTATACCCGATCCCAAAAGAAAACCGTCATGATCGAAATGGTCATGACGGTTTTTGTTTGCCCGAAACAGATAGAGAAAAATATAACACGTAAAAAGCGAGGCCCGATGGACCTCGCTTTCGTGTCGATTTCATAAACCGATAGTATGGAGAAATGGTAAGGGGGAAAATTCCTAATTCCTAATCCCTAGTCACTAGCTACCAGCTACCAGCTACTAGTCCCTACTCCCCCGCCTTCGGCTGGCGATACGTGAAGACGCGCTTGGGCTGATCGCTTTCCACCTTATGATCGAGGAGATTCACATCGAGGATCGGGCAGACGCCGCAGCCATTGCAGGCCTGATGGCGGCAGTCGTGGGTGAGGATCCCCTTCTCAGCCATGCGCCATTCTTTCAGGAGGTAATCCTTCGTGACGCCGCTGTCGATATGATCCCATGGTTCACATTCGTAGAAATCACGAATGCGCGCTGCGTACTCGTCGGGATCGATACCGCATTCCCGGAAGCTGTCCATCCAGACGTCAAAGTGGAAAAATTCCGTCCAGCTGTCATAGGTGCAGCCTTTCTTCCATGCGGTGTAGATGGCAGAAGAGAGCTTGCGGTCGCCGCGAGCGAGGACGGCTTCGATATATCCGGTCTTCGCATCATGATAGGCGTACTTGATATGGCGGTTTGTAAAAAGGCTCTTCAGATACTGCTGTTTGCGCTCGATCTCCTCTACGCTGCACTGCGGCATCCACTGGAAAGGGGTAAAAGGCTTCGGGACGAAGCTCGAGACGCTGACGGTGATACGCAGGTCATAGCGCCCCTTGATCTCATGATAGAGCTCGTGGATGCGGTTCGCCAGATCGGCGATGCCCTTCAGGTCTTCATCCGTTTCCGTCGGAAGGCCCATCATGAAGTAGAGCTTCACCTTTTTCCAGCCATTTTTGAAGGCATTCGCACAGGCGCCCATGATGTCTTCCTCCGTGACGCCCTTATTGATGACATCGCGCATGCGCTGCGTACCGGCTTCCGGTGCCAGCGTGAGACCGCTCTTTCTGACCTGCTGGATCTTTTTCGCGATGTCGATGGAGAAGCTGTCGACACGCAGTGACGGGAGACTGACGCTCACGCGCTTGTCTTTGAAATTTTCCAAGAGGTGATCGACGAGCTCGGGCAGGCAGGAGTAGTCCGCCGAAGAGAGGGACATGAGGGAAATCTCATTATAGCCCGTATTCTTGATCAGGGTATCTGCGATCTCCTGCAGTCTCTCTTCGCTCTTCTCACGCACAGGGCGGTAGATCATCCCCGCCTGGCAGAAACGGCATCCGCGGCTGCATCCGCGGAACATTTCCAAGACGGCACGATCATGCACGATCTCGATATGCGGGAGGATCGGCTTGTCATCGATGTGGACATGGTCGACATCACGGATGACACGCTTCTTCACAGGAAACTGTGCCGCTTCGTCGATGGGACGGATGCTGCGGAAGACGCCATTCTCATAGTAAGAGACCTCATAGAGGGACGGCGCATAGCAACCATCGATCTGAGCAAGACGGCGGATCGCCTCCTTGCGGCCGCCGGGCTTCCCTTCCGCTTTCCATGCTTTCACGATATCCACCATCTCTCCGATGGCTTCTTCGGATTCTCCGATGAAAAAGACGTCGAAGAAATCGGCGACCGGCTCTGCATTGTATACACAGGGGCCGCCGGCGACAACGAGAGGATCCTCGTCTGTGCGATCCTTCGCCCAGACAGGAATGCCTGCCATGTCGATCATGTTCAGGATATTCGTGTAGCACATTTCATACGGCATGGTGAAGCCAAGTACATCGAAGTCCTTGACCGGGCATTTGTTTTCAAGAGAAAAGAGAGGAATATGCTTCTCTCTCATCATCGCTTCCATGTCCACCCATGGCGCATATACACGCTCTGCCAGCGCATCCTCTCTGGCATTCAGGACACTGTAGATGATCTTGAGTCCCAGATGGCTCATGGCGACTTCGTAGACATCAGGGAATGCCAGCGCCACTTTCACCGGGATCTCATCGTGGTTTTTCACCACACTGTTCCACTCTCCGCCAATGTAGCGGGCCGGCTTCTGGATATGCATCAGCCATACGGGATCGATAGTTACACGGTTCATTTGATACTCCTAAAATAAATGGGGTTACAGGTTTGTGGTTGTATTGGTTCAATGGGTTTAAGGTTCAGGGTTCAATGGGTTCAGGGTTCAATGGGTTCAGGGTTCAGGGTTCAATGGGTTCAGGGTTCAATGGGTTCAGGGTTCAGGGTTGTGGTACGGCGCATAAAAATATAGAAGCGCCGCGAAGTTATGATAGCGCTTCACGCGCATCGTCATTTCGAGGGTAGTCGAGAAATCTCTATGGCAGTACGCTCATTGCCTGATGTGAGGCAGCACCAGGACATCGTTTTTTTCTCGACGCAT
>JAJWRZ010000092.1:0-7927 GCA_021633965.1 Dialister sp. | reverse complement strand
TCCCCCTAAAGCAGTTTGGTTATTTACCTTGTCTGCTTTAGGGGGATCATATCAACTTCGCATGGAGTTTTTGTGATGTTATTGTATTACACGGCCATGATGCCATTCTGATCGAAGTCGAGCACGAGGTAGCGCGCCGTCATTTTGGCGGAGCGGAATCCATCGACCATGGCTTCACCGACCATGTGCGCTTTCTCTGCCGGAGCGAAGGCGATGATGGTCGGGCCGGAGCCGCTGATGGTCGCTCCGTAGGCGCCGGAATACATGGCATTTGCAATGACCTGACGGGAGCCCGGGATGAGATCCAGACGATACGGGACATGGATGCAGTCATCAAGACCAAATTTCAAATACTCGGGCTTCTGATACATGAAGGCAGCCATCAGGAAGGAAACGGCACCGATATTATGTACAGCATCACTTCTGCTGTATGTCTTCGGAAGCACGGCTCTGGCTTTTTCCGTGTGAAGCTCGAAGTCCGGGATCGTGACGACTGCTTTCCAGTGGGACGGGATGTCGATGCTTTCCGCTGTGACATGGCCATCCTTCAGAAGTGCCATGCAGAAGCCGCCTAAGATCGCAGGCGCCGCATTGTCAGGATGCCCTTCCATCTCCGCGGTGATATTCAGGATCTCTTTCCTGTCGAAGGGCTCACCCATCAGCAGGTTCGCAAGGAATACGCCGGAAGCAAGTGCCGCTGAGCTACTGCCGAGGCCTCTGGCAAAGGGGATACGGTTGATGAGGTACATGCTGCCGCCGGGGATCTTTTTCCCTGCCTTTTGGGCCGTTTCCGCCATCGCCTGAATGATCATGTTATCCATTCCGGAAGGGATCTGGTCTGCGCCTTCCCCTTCTGCGCGGATCACGGTATCCTTGAGCTCTCGTCCTTCCTCGGGGACGAACTGGACGACATTATAAAGGCCGAGTGACATGCCAAGGGTGTCGAAGCCGCTTCCGATATTCGCCGTGGTGGCCGGTACACGGACGATGTATGTCTTATTCTCTGTCATCATTCATGACCCTCACAATATTCGCGACCTGGCGCATGCAGGGCAGGACCTGCAGGGCTTTTTCGACTTGAATGATATTTTCGCGAGGTGTATCCTGCGTGATGATCATCAGTTCTGCTGCGTCCTCGAAGCGGCTCTTCTGCACGACTTCCTTGATGCTGATGTCATGGTCGGCATAGGCAGAAGCGATCTGGGAGAGGACGCCCGTCACATCGTCGACGATCAAGCGGAAGTAGTAGGAGTTCTTCAGCTTCAGGGAAGAGTAGAATGGGATGCGCTTGGTTTCCGTCAGCATCATGCCGGTGCCGGTGGAGCCATTCATGATGTGTTTCGCGGTGGAGATCACATCTGCCATGACCGCACTGGCCGTCGGGAGCGAGCCGGCGCCTCGTCCGTAAAACATGACGTCATCGACGATATTGCCGGTGACATAGATCGCATTGTAGGAGCCCTTGACGGAAGCGAGCGGATGGGTACGCGGTACGAAGGCCGGATAGACATTGAGCGCGATGCCATTGTCCTGACGGGTACCGACAGCGAGCAGCTTGATGGCATAGCCCATCTCACTCGCATACTGTACGTCCTTCTGGGAGATCTTCTCGATGCCTTCGACGAGTACGTCATCAAAAGTGACATTCGCACGGAAGCCGATGGAGGCGAGGATCGCGAGCTTTCTGGCTGCGTCGTAGCCGCAGACGTCATTGGTCGGGTCGGCTTCTGCAAAGCCCTTCTTCTGCGCCATGCGAAGAGCATCCGAGTAGCTGACGCCTTCTTCGTCCATACTGGAAAGAATGAAATTCGTCGTCCCGTTCACGATGCCTACGATGCTTTCGATCTCATTCGCCGCCAGGGAATCGTGCAGCGGACGAAGGATCGGGATACCGCCACCGACACTGGCTTCGCAGGAGAAATTCACATGATTCTCCATCGCGGTATGCATGATCTCCGGTCCAAAGAGCGCCACGACATCCTTATTGGCACTGACGACGCTCATTTTGTGATTGAGTGCCTCAAAGATATACTCCTTGGCCGGATGGATGCCTCCCATGACTTCGACTACGATACCAATATCGGGGTCGGCCATGATCTCTTCAAAAGAAGATGTCAGATGGACACCTTCCAAGAGAGGTACATTTTTGTACTTGTCCGGATGACGCACCAGTACATAGGTGATTTTCAGCTGACAGCCCAGCTGTTCTGCCATCATCTGGCTGTTTCTTTTGATGGTTTCAGCGACGCCGCTTCCGACGGTGCCGAAGCCAAGGAGTGCAATATTGATTGTTTTCATAAAATCTCCTCCTGATCAAGGATGCATTGAAAAGCGGGGAATGAGGGCGTCTCACCGATCGCATTTTGCGCAGAGCACAAAACGCGATACCGGTCACTATCTGCCAGCTATCTTCCCTATTCTCCTGCTTTCAGCATGGCTTCCTGAAGAACAACGGACTGAATTCCTTTCATGGACTTGACTGCATCTTCCAGAACTGATAACGGTTCCGATGCATCTTCTATCTGCAAGGTCATGGTGACAGAGACGAGCTTCTCCCCCGCCCGGCTGCGGTTCATGGAAAGGATCTCGAAATTTCCTTTCATGACGCGTCGCATGAGGCGGGCAAAGTGAGGATACTCCTCCGTCATGACTGTGGACAGCATGGCGATCCTGAGCGCCCGGCTCCGGGCTGACGCTACATGATCTTTATATTTATAATAAGCACTGCGGCTCATATCGACTTTTTTGACAGCTTCATTGATGGATCCGCAGATCCCGTCATTCAGCAGCTCTTTCACTTTGATCGTTTTCTTGATGGCTTCCGGAAGTACCTTCAGATCCACCAGGTAAAATTCTTCTTTTCCTTTTTTCATAATGAACCGTATGACAGAAAGGTATGGGGCGTGTCACAGACGACCTGCTCCCCGCCCGTTTCCCTATTCTATAAAATGAAATAAAATCACCGCAGCAGCCACGGAGACATTGAGTGACTCGACCGTGCCCGCGAGCGGAATATATAAATTCATGTCGGTCATCGCGAGGAGCTCCTCGCGGATGCCGTTTCCTTCATTGCCAAAAACGAAGATCCCTTTCCGGATCTCTCCCACCGTTTTGTAGGGGACGGCATGCGAAAGGGCTGTCCCGTAGAGCGCAAGACCGCTCTTTTCTCGGATCAGGGAGATCTGATCCACTGTCAGATCTTCATAGACAGGGACGCGCAGGATGCTCCCCATGGAGCTTCGCACCGCTTTTTCCGCAAAGGGATCAGTGCATCCTTTCGTAAGAAGGACTGCCTTGACGCCGGCTGCTGCCGCACTTCGAAGGATCGTCCCCATATTGCCGGGGTCCTGCACCGCATCCAGCAATACGTAGTATCCCTCGAGCGGGTGCATCAGTTCTTCAATGTCTCTTTTTTCCTTAGAAGCCAAGAGCATGATGCCCTGTCCATGCTGTGTGCCGGAGATGAGCTTCATGAGTCCCTCATCGAGTTTGAGAAAGCGCCAGGAAAGTGCTTCTCCCTCTTTCATGAGTGCCTTGAAGCGTTCATTCTCCAGCTGATTTTCTGTGAAAAAACAGGTACATGCTTTCATGCCCTGACGGAGAGCATCCTCGACGCTGCGAAGACCTTCCATCAGGAACATGCCATAGGCCTGCCGGTATTTTCTCTGCTTCAGCTGCAGTGCTTTTTTGATCCACTGGTTGCTGCGGCTCCTTATTTCTTCGATCATCCTGTCCTCCAAAGCATCATGCCCTATCGGCGATACTATCCATAAAAGCTGTGCATGCATAGGCTACGAGGTTCTATAGGTGCAATGAGGTTCATAGGAAAGGAGGGTGTACTATCGCAAGCTCCCCCTAAACCCGTGAAGCCTGACCGGTCTCTTTCCTGGTCAGTGGCTCATCCGATGGTGAAATGTCCTGCCAGCTTCTCCCGCACGAATGCTTCTATATCGCCGCCCGGGAAAAGGAATCCGCGGATGCCTGCATTCTCTGCAGCTTCGACATCGCGTTTTCCATCCCCGAAAAGGACCGCCCGGTCTTTGTCTATGCCATATGCATCAAGCGCACGAAGGATCATCCCCGGTGCCGGCTTGCGGCAGTTACATACCTGATCATACGCGGGAAGGGGCGCACCGGGAAGGTGCGGACAGTAGAAAAACTCTGTGATATGCCCGCCCCATTTTTGAAATTCTTCATTCATTTCCCGATGGAGCTGCCGAACCGTTTCTTCGGTGAAATAGCCGCGTGCCACACCGCTCTGGTTCGTCACGACAAAGAGAAGAAAGCCTGCCTTGGTGAGCTCGGCTACGATCTCCCTTGCGCCTTTCACCCAGCGCAGCTTCCTCATCTGATGCACATAGCCATCATCTTCATTGAGAACGCCGTCGCGGTCAAAAAAGACCGCTTTTCTTCTGGTGTCCATCATTTCGTCCAGTCCATCTCATCGATGATCTGGCAGATGATATGCGCCGCGAGCATGTGGATCTCCTGAATGCGGGCGGTGACATCGTCGGGCACCACCAAAGAGGCATCGCACCAGAGTACCATGGCTCCGCCGGTCTTCCCGGTCGAGCCAATGGTCGTCAGCCCTTTTTCTCTCGCTATTTTCAGCGCTTCGAGCACGTCTGGACTGTTTCCGCTGGTAGATATCCCCCAGAGGACGTCACCCGGATCTCCGAGTCCTTCGACCTGACGGGAAAAAACACGGTCAAAGCTGTAGTCATTCCCGACCGCGGTCAGGATCGAGGTATCTGTCGTGAGGGCGATGGCGGGAAGAGAGCGGCGCTCATTATGAAATCGCCCGACAAATTCCGCAGCGATGTGCTGCGCGTCTGCAGCGCTGCCTCCATTGCCGCAGATGAGGATCTTGTGACCGGAGCGCAGGGCTTTTTCGCAGATCTTCGCCATATCTTCGATGACAGGATAGAGAGCGCGGCTCTTTTCCAGCGCTTTCTGATGGTCATCGAAGCATTTTTCTATGAGTGCTCTCATTTCTTTTCCTCACCCTGAGCGGCCTTAGACGAAGGCTGCTGATTGGTCATCAGATTCTGAAGCTCCTGCATGAATGTATTGATATCCTTGAATTCGCGATATACGGAAGCAAAACGGACATATGCGACCTGATCGAGCTTGCAGAGCGCATCCATCACGATGTTTCCGATCTCCGTGGTCGGAAGCTCACGCTTCGGATCGTTGCGGATCGTATGTTCCACCAGATCGATGATCTCTTCGATCTGGGCAGAGGATACATTCGTCTTTTCACAGGCTCTGGTGATACCGTTACGGATCTTGGATCTATCGAAAAGCTCACGCTTGCCATTCTTCTTGATGACACGAAGCGGCAGTTTTTCTACGGTCTCATACGTCGTGAAGCGGCGTCCGCAAGAGAGGCACTGACGGCGGCGGCGAATGGCTGCGCCTTCATCCGTATCTCTGGAGTCTGTCACTTTCGTATCTCTGCTTTTACAGAATGGGCATTTCATATCGAATTCTCCTTCTTAGAGTTAACAAAAAGCAAAATCAATAAAAGCCACACTGCATATGCGGTGTGGCTTTTCAGACAGGTAGAAAGAGCCGGTCTGTCTCCGGTCAGGAGAATACGGATGCGATCATGGTCCGCATCCTCCCTCTCTCTCCATATGGTGTCGCATCAGAAAGAGAGTCATCCATGAGAGCAGTCAGTCGGCGTATTTTCCCTTATTTTCTGAGGAATTCCGGAACCGCAATTCCCGTGCTCGGGCGGACAGCATTGCTGAATCTGTTTCCTGCCTGCGCCGGAGCCTGTGCTTTTTTCTTTTCGCCGAAGCCAGTCGCAATGACAGTGATCCTGACGGTATCGTTATCGAGGGTATCATCGACAGAAGTACCCCAGATGATATTGGCATCCGGATCGGCTGCTTCGGTAATGATCTGAGATGCTTCGTTGATCTCAAAGAGTCCCAGGTCTTCATTGCCGGTGATATTGATGATGATGCCTTTCGCGCCATCGATGCTGCGTTCGAGAAGCGGGCTGTTGATAGCCATGGAAGCGGCGTCGCTCGCACGGTTGTCGCCGGTGCCGATGCCGATGCCCATGAGCGCTTCACCCTGGTCACTCATGATGGTCCGAACGTCTGCAAAGTCCAGGTTGATGATACCCGGTACGGTGATCAGGTCGGAAATGCCCTGGATGCCCTGACGGAGTACATCATCCGCGGTCTTGAAGGCATCTTTCAGAGATGCTTTCTTGTCCATGATCTGCAGCAGCTTGTCATTCGGTACGACAAGGATGGCATCGACGCTGTTCTTCAGACGTTCGATCCCTTCCTGGGCATTTCTTGCTCTGACCTTGCCTTCAAATGTGAATGGTTTCGTCACGACAGCAATGGTGAGCGCGCCCAGCTCTCTGGCGCACTGTGCAGCTACCGGAGCCGCACCTGTACCTGTACCGCCGCCCATACCGGCAGTGACAAAGACCATGTCTGCGCCCGCCAGTGCTTTGGAGAGATCTTCCTTGGATTCTTCGGCTGCCTGTTCACCGACTTCCGGTTTTGCACCAGCGCCGAGACCCTTGGTCAGCTTTTCACCGATCTGAATCTTGTTATCTGCTTCGGATTTATTCAAAACCTGGGTTTCGGTATTGACTGCAATAAATTCGACCCCTTTGACCTGGGCATCGATCATGCGGTTGACTGCATTATTTCCGCCGCCACCTACACCAATTACTTTAATGTTTGCCATTTCAGACTGTTCCATGTTCGCTCCTCCTTCAGGATATTTTGCGTCATGTATGTAAGGAAACGCTGATTAACTCAGGATGTTATCCACCTATATTACATTTCTGCTAATCATATGTACCATTGTACAATACTTTCCACAAGTTCGCCACCGGTAGAATGAGACAATTTGCAATTTTCCCGGTTAAAATCTCTATTTTTTCAGTTTTATAAAGGGAGAGGAGAGATTGGCGTCCACATATTCCACGGAAAGGCCGCGCGCCTTCACATCCCCTACCATATTCTCGGCCAGTTTGGCCTGCGCTTCCATGTCACTTCCGCTGCCAAGTCGGACGGTGATGCCATCTCTGGTATAAGCGCGTATGTTTTCCGGATTTCCGATATTGATCTCCGAAAAGAACCGCTGCCCTTCCGGAGAGAGTGCATTGAGGAAAGCGAGTGCTTTGTCCAGGTCTTCCTGCGACACGGTATCTCCGAGGAGCAGGTTTTCCATGCGCTTGCCTGTGATCATAGCGACGTCACCCTTCCGGATCGACTGCACGGAATCGATCACCATGCCCTCTTTATCCAGCACGACATAGCTGTACTCCGCCTGCATGATGGCCAGCGGCTCTCTGTCTTCGATGTGTACTTCGAGAACGAAGGGAAATCCACGGCTCACCTCGACATGAGCCACACGAATGTCATGAGAAAGACGCTCTGCCAGGCTGGAGGCGCTGATCTGCAGCACATTGACCGGCTGGCGGATCTGCCCTTCAAAAAGAATATCCTCCATCGTGAGTGCCTTTGTGCCGGTGAGATGGATATAGCCTAAGGGCAGCGGCAAAAGAAATATGCCAAGTGCCGCAAGGAGAAGTCCGCCGCCTGCGAGCAGGATGGACTGCCTGACACGGAATCCTTTCCTTTTCTTTTTGCGCGATACCCGGGGTGCCTCCTTCGCCTCTATGTCTTGCGAAGGATCTTCCGGTGTCACTTCCGTCTCTTCCCGCGGCTTCTGCTCGGGGATCTTTCCTTCATGCAGCTCGCGCCGGAAATCATTGAAGCTTTTAAAATTATCCATAAGAATCAAATCCTGTTTGTATAAGGCTTTACGGAAACGCTGATTAAATCGCAGAGTCAAATTTCATATGGGTTTTTATACATAGCTTCGTCATCATCCTCCTTAAATAGCTCGCTATTCGCATCAGATGATTCCTTGCTCTGTATAAAAA
>JAJWRZ010000091.1:0-7930 GCA_021633965.1 Dialister sp. | reverse complement strand
TTAGAAATGAGAAATGGTGGTGCGGCGCACAAAATAATGAAGCGCCGCGGAATATAAATAGGGGCGATGCCCGAGCTCTGTCTTTTCCCTCCTTCCTTTGGAAGGAGGTGCCCCGGAGGGGCGGAGGTTGGCTTGGGACTTTTTCTCCCTCGGAGCCCCTATCTCGCTTCGCTCGAAATGGCTTCTCACTGGATTTTAGCGTCGCTTTGCTCCTAAAAATTCAGTTTGCTTGCACATGCTCTTCGGGCGTTCCCCTTCCAGAGGAAGGGGATAAATGAATCTCGGCTTCTGCTTTCAAACTTTGGAATTAGTCCCTTGGACGTTCCGTCCCTTGATTGTGTATGTCTGAAGTCAGATGTCTAATGTCTCTTGGTCTCCCAGTCTCCCAGTCTCCCAGTCACCAGTCACCAGTCACCAGTCACCAGTCACTAATCCTGCATAGTCAAAGCCTTTGTCGTTCCATTGGCGTCGAAGATGGTGATGCGGTTCTTTCCGTTTTCCTTGGAGGTATAGAGCGCGTTATCGACCCTCTTGTAGAAGCTCTGCTCGAGCTCACCCTGACGGGCAATGGTGACACCGAAGCTGGCGCTGACGGGGGAATCGTCCGGGAGGATATGGGCATGGAGAAGGTCATCCTTCATGTGGATGGAGAGCGTCTCAGCCGTTTCCAACGTGGAGCCGGGAAGGATGATGAGGAATTCATCACCGCCCCAGCGGCCGGCGTAGCCTCTGCCTGCGGTGTGCTTCTTCATGAGATCGGCAAGGGTGCGGATGACGGCATCGCCGATGGAGTGGCCGTAGGTATCATTGATCGTCTTGAAATGATCGAGGTCGATCATGATGGCAGAGAGCGGCATCCCGATCTCTGCATTGTTTTTGATGCACTGGGCGAGGTATTTTTCCATGGCACCGCGATTGAAAAGGCCGGAGAGGCTGTCGTGGGTCGCAGCGAATTGGAGAGCGTCTTTCGTCTCTTCCAGCTCTTTCATGGCGGTGCTGACGAAGGTCGCCATCTGCAGGAGATGGGCCATGTGTTGCGTCAGGTGGACGGGGTTATAGGAGACATCCTTTTGCTGCGCCTGTGCTGCTTCGCGGAAGACGACGACATTTCCCGTCAGATGAGCGGCGACGAGACGCTGCCCGGCGCGGTATATTTCTCCATGGGCGTAGATGCCGAAGGAAGGGGTGACATTGTTGTAATTGGCAAGGACGTCGCCGAGGTTCTTATTGAGAAACTGGTAGCGCGCGGCGCAGGAGAGAATGTGCGCGCTTTCGCCTCCGAACGCATGCATTTGCTCCCAGATCTTTTTCGTTTCTGCGAGCATCAGCTCCGGGTCGCCGTAGGAAAGGCGCATCTCTGTACCGACGGTGCAGCGGATATTGAAAAGGATGCCGCCATCGAGCGTGCGTCCCTGCGGCAGGTGTGCATGGACATAGCCATCTGCCAGCTGGAGCAGCGGAAAGGGGAGTGACTGCTCCTGAAAATCAGGGGTGTGGATGTATTTATCGTAGTAGTAGACCGCAGGCTTGTGGTCGAGCTCTTTGATGATCATAGGGCCGTCCATCGCGGTCACGGTCAGGGGACGAGAGAGCGGGCGGAAGCCCAGGACATGGTTGAGCATGATGGAGATATCGCCTGTATAGACGCGAAGGACCAGCCCGGCAGTTGAGATGTATTTCTTGGAAAAGACATAGGTATGGTTCGGCCAGGTCTGTGAATCCGCGAGTGCGCCCCAGACGGGAAGCGTCGATGGCAGCTCGTGCGTCAGTACGTTCAGGAAGGGCGAGAAGTCGGAAAAACGGTCATCGCTCTGGGAGGCCAGGATCTCAATGCCACAGATGGGCCGGGAGATCTTATTGATCTCACCCATCACGGCCCATCCGACAGCGTCCTCCTTCCCCGGTGCATGGTCGAAGCAGATCGTGTGGACATATGTCTTTTCGAAGACTTCGAAAAGGATGATGATCTTTTCGGTGCGGTTCACGCCCTGCTCGATGCATACGCTGCTCGTCATCCCGGAGATCTCCGCCTCCGGAAAGGAGAGAGACAGGGCATCCACCATCTCCTGAAGGCCTTCTTTCTTCGTGTAGGCGGTGAAGATGGAGATCAGAAGGGAGCATCCGGACGCGCCAAGGGAACGAAAGGCACGGATGACGCCTCCGATCTCGGAGGGCTTGGAAATGGTATATGAGTACGGTTTCATAAGGGCTCCTTCTTTGGAGAAATAGGGTTTCAGGGTTAGCCCGTGGGGCGTGCTGCCTCTGGATTATGAATGAAAGCTCTGCTCGAATGAGGAGTGAGGAGTGCTGGTGCGGCGCATAAAAATATAGAAGCGCCGCGAATATATTATATAGGGCGATGCCCGAAGGTCTCTTGATAGTAGGTTTCCCTTGTATCGTCAGCCTTCCCCTCGAGGGGAAGGTGCCCCGTAGGGGCGGATAGGGCACAGGCGGGATGAAAGACAGATGTGGAAAGCGGAACAGCGCGGCACATGTGGGGAAATCGTGAGTCCCTCGCCGCGAATGACAAGGATTTCTCGCTTCGCTCGAAATGACGATGCGGGGGAATCTGATGTCTCCCAGTCCCTAGTCCCTAGTCCCCAGTCACTAGTCTTGCGTCACCTCTTTCACCTGATGCTCGGCATCGAGGAGAATGATGCGGTTTCTGCCGCCTTCTTTGGCGAGGTAGAGGGCATCGTCCATGCGCTTGTAGAAGCCCGCCTCGGTCTCCTCCGGCGAGGCGGTGGTGCAGCCGATGCTGGCGGTGAGGAAGGAGCGGTCGGGGAGCTGGATACGCTGGAAGGCCTTCTGCAGACGGCTCGCTACGATGAGTGCGCTCTCGAGTGTGGTTCCGGGGAGGAGGATGACGAATTCGTCACCGCCCCAGCGGCCGGCAAAGTCGGTCGGACGGATCATGTGTTTCAGGATACTTGCGACTTCACAGATCACCTCATCTCCTTTGGCGTGACCGAAGGTATCATTGATATGCTTGAAGGTGTCGAGGTCGATCATGAGCGCGGAGAAGTTGAGCCTTCGCGCACGGGTATCTTTATGGCAGCGGCAGAGCATTTCCTCGATCGAGCCACGATTGAGGAGACCGGTGAAGCTGTCGTGGCTGGCAGCGAAGGAAAGCTGTTTCTGTGTCTCTGCGAGTTCTTTCGTGGTTTCCGTGACGAAGGTCGCGAGCCGCTGGATCGTAGAGAGCGCTTCACCAAGGACGACGGGGGCATGCGGCTTCCTTGTCGCAGCCACGAGGGGCGCCTCGCCTTCGCGGAAGCAGACGGAGATGAGGCTCATATTGGTCGCCTGTGTTTTTCCATCGATGCGGATGAGCTCGCCATTCACGTACCCGCCGGGCGCGACACAGAAGTCGCTGTAGGCAGACAAGATCTGATTGACATCCTCCTTCAGGTAGTAACGCCGCGTGACACAGGAGATGAGGAGCATCCCTTCGGGGGCAAAGCGCTCGATATGGCCAAGTGCTTCGCGGCTGGAGAGGATGACCTGATCGGGGTCGCCGTAAGCCATCTGCACCTGATCGCCGACGTGGCTGAAGACATTCGTCTGGAGCGCGCCATTGCTTTTGGCGTCCAGCGGCAGGACGGCGAGGCGGAACTGATGGGCGTTTCTGACGAGCGGGAAGAGGAGCTGGCTTTTCCCGAAGTCGGTGCTGTGGAGGTATTTCTGATAGAAATGGATCGCTGGCTTATGGTCGAGCGCTTTGATGACGAGCGGGCCGTCTATCGCTGTGATGGTCATGGTGCGTCCGAGGGGCTGCCAGCCCATGACGCTCGTTGTCATGATCTTTACGTCACCGGAAAAGGTGACAAGAAGGATACCGCGGGAAAGGATGGCATCCTTGGTGAAGACGTAGATGCCATCTTCATTCCGATAGGTATGGGCATACCCGCCGCATATGGGGATGTCCTTTCCCAGCTTGTCGAGTGCGGTCAAAAAGGGCTCGAAGTCGTAGTAGCGTTGTGTCATCAGCAGAAGGAGCGCAGAGAGGTCTTTCTGCCTTTGGCAGAAGCTTCGTGCTTTTTCCCCGAGCTCGCCCATGGGCTCTTTCGAAAAGTCATAGATGGCGGTGTGTACGTCACTCTTTTCAAAGAACTGAATGGTGACGACAGTCTGACGGAGCCGCATGCGGCCATTATCGATGCCGCCGGCGGTTGTCATGCCGGCGATCTCTGCCTCGGGGAAGGCAGCACAAAAGAGCCGGGTCATCTCGCGGATCGTTTCCGGCTTATTCCAGTGCGTATATATGGAGATCAGGATCGACTGCTTTCCCGGGACATAGGAGGCTGCAAAAAGACGGATGCAGCTTTCTATGTCATCGAGAGAGCGGAGACAATGGGACATTTGGAGCATGAATCATCAAACCTTTCAGAGGAAGCCTTCGCACGTGCATCGAAGAGGCATTGTAGGAAATACTGATTTCAGAAAACAAATTCATGGTGCATGTTTTCGAAAGAGTCAGTGTTTCCGATGGGAAGCGGAAATCCGTTTCTTTCTGCTTTACGGTACGCCGCCCACCCAGTAAAAGGTAAAATTTAGGGGGGGGGTAAATCATTGCTTTTAAATATACATGCAGCTTTGAAATAGGAATACAAAATATATTTTAGGAGCCTTTATTATAAGCTTTTGATAATTCCTAAACGGTAAATATAAAGTTTGAAAATTTCGATTTATACTTTGTTTATATAGTGCATTATATCACTCCTTTTTCTGTCTGGGAATAGGGTATACACAAATATGCAAAAATGGGGCTTGCGCTCGAACGTATACCGGAGGAAGCCGCCCTAGTCATACCCCGTCCCCTGTGATATGATAGAGAAAATTTTTTTACTACGAAGACCCATGATAAAGGAGGATCTCAGATGGAAGATCCCAATTATGAACAGACAGATATTTTTGCATTCATGATGGAAAAGCCGGCGGGGAAGAAGCAAAGAGTGCGTACAAAGAAGGCGGCTCTTTCCTCGGAGCAAAAATGTGCGAAGGCGGCTATCTCGGAAGAAGCGTCACTCTTTGGCGAAGGAATGGCACAAGAGAAGAAGCCGGCTCGCGTGAAGAAGGCTTCCCCGAAGGCAGCGCCGCAGCCCAAAGCAGCCGCGAAAAAAAGGGAAGAGAAGGAAATGAGTGAGCCGGGGAATGCCGCGTCCGGAAAGGGCAGTTGGCGGGAAAAGATCTGGGAATTCGACATCACCCATCCCTCGCAGGATATCAAGGACACGATGAAGGAGGCGCTCGTGGCCGAAGGCTTCATGAAGCGCGAGGCGAATAAAGTCTTCAAGGGGCTTTTCTTCAAGGAAAAGATCTTCAATACGAAGAACCAGGCACTGGAGTATTTAGAGAGTGTCCCGACTTCGTATGCGGTGAAGTATAAGATCGGTATCGAGCCTTCGCCCAAGATGATCGCTCTTGCCAAACGTCTCAAAGAAAAGGAAGAGCGTCTCGCCGCTTATAAGGAGACGCAGAATGAGAAAAAGTTCGCGGGGGACTTCATCACCTGCCCGCACTGCCATTCGCGTGTGAATGCGGACTTCGTAAAGCCGCCGCTCTGTCCGGTGTGTGGCGATGACATGCGCTCGGATACCGCGGTGAAGACCATCCATGCCCTCGAAGAGACGGTGGCAGATCTCAGGAAGCGCTACGAGGATGCCGCAAGGAAGTACAACAGCAAATTCACCGGCGGTGAGAAATGGATCATCCGCCTCGTGAATCCGTTCTGGGAAGAAAAGTGATGAGACGAAGAGACGGGGAGATGTTAGACGTCAGACGTCAGGTATCAGACATCAGACATCTGACATCTAAAGTCTCCAAGTCTCAAGCGGGCATCGCCCCATAAATATTGCGGCGAAGCCGCCGCCACAACCCTGAAGTTTGAAAGCAGGGTTGAGTAGCTAGGGCTTAGGGATTAGGGGTGCCGAGTGACTGGTGACTAGTGACTTGTAACTTGAATACTATCTTCGGGCATCGCCCCATAAATATTGCGGCGAAGCCGCCACAACAACCCTGAACCCTGAACCCTGAACCCTGAACCCTGAACCCCGAACCCCGAACCCTGAACCCTGAACCCCGAACCCTGAACCCTGAACCCTGAACCCCATACCTTGAACCTTCCACCCCATTGCTTTATAATAAAGGAAGCAATTTCATATCATTGGCAACGAAGTCCATGGCAAAGTAGTTTTGCTGTGGACTTTTTTGAAGCGAAGGCTTCAGGAGGGAAAACTATGTACAGTATGGCAGCACCCCATGCGAAGGGGAAAAGCGCAGAGGATAATATTTTTGCCGCAAACAACCGCGCGATCGCGCTGGCAGAGAAGATCGGCACAGAGAATGTGGTGAATGCGACCGTCGGATCCATTCTGGATGAAGATGGCAGTCTGGTCGTGCTGGATGTGGTGAAAGAGGCGCTCTCCGCCCTCACGCCGAAGGAAATGTGTGCGTATGCACCGATCCAGGGATACCGCGCCTTTCTGGATGCCTGCATCGACCAGTGCTTTGGCAAGTCGCGTCCGGAGGGCTACATCGATGCCTGCTCGACCCCCGGCGGCACGGGCGTGCTGCATCATGTGGTGCATAACTACTCGGAGGTCGGAGACGAGGTCCTCATCTCTGACTGGCACTGGGGCGCCTATGACAGCCTCATCGATGACAACAACCGCAAGGTGCGCACCTTCTCTCTTCTGACAGAGGACGGTCATTTCCATGCGGCAGATTTCAAGGACAAGGTGGAAGATATCCTCTCTCGTCAGGACAATATCGTCATCATCCTGAACGGTATCGCGAACAATCCGACGGGCTATTGCCTCTCGGATGAGGAATGGCAGGCAGCCATCGATGTATTGAAAGAAGCGGTCAAGGATGAAACGAAGAAGGCGATCCTGGTTCCGGATGTGGCATACCTTGACTACAGCGGCGAGAAGGAGGAATGCAGAAGATTCTTCCGTCTCTTCGGCGGCCTCCCGAAGAATATTCTGACGGTCTGTGCCTACACCCTGTCCAAGGGCTTCACCATGTATGGCCAGCGCATGGGCGCGATGATCGGGATCTCCTCCGATAAGGATGTCATCAAAGAATTCGTAGACATCAACCAGTACGCCAGCCGTGCGACCTGGTCGAACTGCAACAGTGCAGCGCAGAATGCAATGATTCGCATCTGCAGCGACGATGAAAAGATCAAAGCGCTCGACGCAGAGCGCGCCAAGTATTTCCGCCTCATTCAGGACAGAGCGGCGATCTTCATGAAGGAAGCAAGAGAGGAAGGCGTGAAATTCGTCCCCTACATCTCCGGCTTCTTCATCACCATCCCGGTCACCAAGTCCCAGGCGGTCTGCGACTATCTGGAAAAGGAGCATGTCTTCATGGTACCGCTGAAGAAAGGCATCCGCCTCGCCGTCTGCTCCGTCTCCAAACCTAAGATGGCCGGTCTTGCCCACAAGCTCGCCATCGCGATCAAAGAAGCAGGCGCAGAGCAGTGACTAGTGACTAGTGACTAGTGACTGGGGACTAGGTGTTAGAAGTTAGACTACAGACGTCAGACATCTGACGTCTGTAGTCTAATGTCTCCAAGTCTCAAGCGGACATCGCCCTTTTTATACTCCGCGGCGCTTCATTATTTTTTGCGCCGCACCACAAGTTTGAAAGCAGGGATTGGGAATTGAGTTTGAGATTAGTACCGCTTCCCACGTATCGTCATCCCGAGCGAAGCCCTCGATCTTTCTTGCACACCGGTAAGAAGTCAGTGCGAGATAGCAGAAAGACGCAGAACAAAAACGTCGTTGATGAAATGGCGCATACATGCTGATTTCCGTACTGCAATAGAGATCTCTCGGCTACGCTCGAGATGACGACGACGCGAAGCGCCATCAAAATTCCGCGGCGCTTCCATATTGTTATGCGCCGCACCACCATTTCGCAT
>JAJWRZ010000252.1:0-1465 GCA_021633965.1 Dialister sp. | reverse complement strand
GAAATGGTGGTGCGGCGCATAAAAATATAGAAGCGCCGCGGAGGTTTGAAACTAGCGGTTTTCTCGTATCGCAAACCTAATCCCTAGCTACTAATTCCTAGTCACAAGTTACTAGCGACTTGAATACTATTTTCGGGCATCGCCTCATATATACTCGCGGCGAAGCCGCCACCACAACCCTGAACCCTGAACCCCGAACCCGACAACTGATTTATCATTTAGGAGTGTGACAAACATGTTACTGATCACGAAAATTCTGGCAGTCATCATCTTATTGATCTGTCTGGGATTCATTGCCTACTGGGCCATCGCCATCATCAAAGGCGACTGTGTGCTGAAGGTGATGAAGTCCAAGCGGACGCCCTTCCATGTGGAGTCCATGGATATGAAGAGCGTGACGCTCTCCTGCACGCTGCCGATCAAGAACGTCGGCAAGCAGCTCGGCACCATCATGGATGCCTTTGTCCGCGTGTACCTGCCTTTTGAGCAGTACGATGAAGCCGTCGTCACGGCGCACCTCACCGATTTCGATATGCCGCGTCCCGATGACTACTGGCAGGCCTTCATCTTAGATCCGGGCAAGACGAAGAAATTCCTCATCACCTTGGAGATCAAGGGCAAGGGCGACAGCATTCTCCATGACTTGGAGACCTTCCCGGAAATGGGAATGGATGTCATTTATCAGGTCGTCGCGAGAAGCGACTACTACTATGCGAAGTCCCGCATCGTTCTTTCGAAGGAAGAGCTCAGAAATGCGCTCTATGAATATAAAACGGAGGTGAGATAAATGGCAGAATTAGAACTCATACCGATCCACACCCGTATCCTGACCCATCACGACAACATCGTCGATGCCATTCTGGAATACGCCGGCGACAAGATCACCGACCATGACATCGTCTGCAGTGCAGAGTCCGTCGTCGCCATCACCCAGAACCGCTACGTCCGTCCGGAAGAGCTGAATGTCTGCTGGCAGGCCCGTCTCATGAACCGCTTCGTCCCGGCCGCCGGCTCCATGGCGAGCATCTACGGCATGCAGGCAGCCATGGATGAAGAAGGGAAATGGAACATGCTCTTCTCCTTCGTCCTCGGTGCTGTCGCAAAGCTCTTCGGCAAGAATGGCGTCTTCTACGCCCGCTGCCGTCAGGCATCTCTGATCGATGATGTCACCGGTACCATGCCGCCTTTCGACAAATGCCTCGTCTATGGTCCGGCGGATACCGACAATGTCTGTGAAAAGATCAAGAAGGCGACCGGCGCCTACGGGGCGGTCATCGCAGATGTCAATGACCTGAAACGCGCTGCCGTCCTCGGAAAGAGCCAGGGCCTTGATCCGAAACAGATCGCCAAGATCCTGATCGATAATCCTTTCGGCAATGACAATCAGAAAACACCGATCGTCATCATCAAGAATTTTACCGATATGATGAAGTGAGAAAAGGGGCTGTGAAGAAATGAATCCTCA
>JAJWRZ010000090.1:0-8022 GCA_021633965.1 Dialister sp. | reverse complement strand
TCCCCCGCGGCAGATGGAACGCGAAAATGAGATGATCGTTATTTCACAGCCCCTTCTTTTTTACTCAAAATTCCGAATGCGTGCCCCGCACGACCTCGATGCCATTCTCCCGGAAGATCCCTGCAAGTGCTTCAATCTCCCGGCACAGCTCCTGATCTCCCCCATCATGACAGCAGCAGATCCCGAGGTGGACCGCATCCGGATGCAGCTTTACGATCCTCTCCACCTTTTCTTGGAGCCCCTTGTCATTTTCCAGGGTATGCCCGCAGCCGCTGCACCGCATGAAAGCCTCGATCTCCAGCGGCTCCTTCCCGTAGCGGGCAAAGGCCCTCGTCCGCTGGTTGAACGCCTGAAAGCAAGCCGCCCCCGTGCAGACACGGTTTGGCTTAAGACATGTTAAAATCACGATCCGTTTCATCATCGGTCTCCTTCCAATGGCGCGGAATGTACATGATATTCATGCGCCCCGTTTTTTCATCATAATGGATCTCACTATCAACATCATAGAGCGCTTTGATGAAATCCACCGTCAAGAGCTCATGAGGCGTACCAACGCCCACCACTTTCCCCTGCTGTATCGCGATCAGACGATCACAGTACATCGCTGCTATGTTCAGATCATGCACCGCTGCGACCACCGTATGTCCCAGCCCCTTGACGATGTCCATGATCTCCAGCTGGTACTTGATATCGAGATGATTCGTCGGTTCATCGAGGACCAGACATTCCGTCTGCTGCGTGAGCGCCCTTGCGAGGATCACGCGCTGCTGCTCACCCCCGGAGAGCGTCGAAAAATTACGCGCTTCAAAGCCTGAGAGCCCGACGATAGAGAGCGATTCATGCGCCAGACGATAGTCCTCCGCATTGTCCCTGTCCATCATCTTCTTGTGCGGCGAGCGCCCCATCAGCACCACATCGAGCACGGAAAAATCAAAATTATAATAATTGTGCTGTGCCACCACCGCCAGCTTCAGTGCCGACTCACGATATGACATCTCATCTAAGAGCTTTCCGTCAAAGCGGATCGTCCCCTCCGTCGGCTTCTGTACACGATACACGCATTTCAGAAAAGTGCTCTTTCCGCTGCCATTAGGCCCTATGATTCCCAGAAACTCCTTCGGACGAAGGGCAAGGTCGATCCCCTTCAGGATCTCTTTCTTCCCGATGAAATACTTCACCGCTTCTGCCAGGATCTCCATCAGTCACTCCCTCCGAATCCATATGTTTTCTTAATCATCAGATAAATGAAGCTCGGCGCACCGATCATGGAAATCAGAATACCGATCGGAAGCTCCGTATGCGGGATGATCACGCGGCAAAGACCATCCGCCACGACAAGGAAGATCGCTCCCACAAGCGCTGCGACAGGAAGCAGTCTCTTGTGATCCGGTCCCGTGAACATGCGAATGACATGCGGAACGATCAGACCGACAAAGCCGATCATCCCAGCCGAGTACACCGCAAAACCTACGATAAGAGAAGAAATCAGAAGATACCACTGCCGGTACGCGTGAAGATCTGTCCCCATCGTGATCGCTGACTCATCGCCAAGAAGCATCAGATTCAGCACACGGCTCTGCGTCCAGAAAAAAAGGATCGAAGCCATGATGATCGGTGCGGTCACCGCGAGCTCTCCCCACTGCGCCCCTGCAAGACTTCCCATCATCCAGTACACGATCGTCTGCATCCCCTCCTTATTATTGGCAAAGTACACAATAAAGCTGGAAAACGCTCCGCACACCGCCGATAGTGCCATACCGGCCAAAAGCAGCTTCATCGAGTTCGACCGGCCGCCTAGATTAGAAATAAAGAGTACCGCCAGCGAAATCACAAAAGCTCCGATAAAAGCAGCGATACCGACAAAATTCGGTCCCAGCGCTGCCCCGACTCCCAGAAGGATCGCAGAGGTCGCGCCAAGTGACGCACCCGAAGAGATCCCCAAAATGTACGGATCCGCCAGAGGATTCTTCACGATCGCCTGCATGATGACCCCGCAGGACGCAAGCCCTGCTCCGACAAGTGCTGCCAGGACGAGCCGCGGCAGGCGAAGAAGCCATACGATATCATGGACCGGCCCCTGCCCTGTCGCCTCGATTGGCAGTCCGCTCGTGAACTGATCCAGCACCGCCGCGTAGATCTCTTCAAGCGGCAGCTTCACCGTCCCGATGCTGAGCGCCCAGAAAAGCGAGAGCACCAGAAGCACGGCCAAGAGCAGCAGGAATGCGGCAAAGCCGATTTCTTTCAAACCATTTTTCATATCTTATTCCTCCGGGTAGAGCCCTTTTCCAATAATCTGTATCCCATCATAAGTCCGCACGCCTGCGCTGTAGATGGCGTAAAGAGGAAGCGGATAAATGCGCTTCTCCTTCACACAGGTGAGCCCCTGCAGCGCCTGATCCTGATACAGCCGTTCTACGATCTGATCCATCTGATCATACGCATTTTCGCAGACCACCATGAAAAGTACCTCGGGATCCATCTCGATCAGCTGCTCCTTGCTGATCGTATGCATACCGACACCAAGAAGCTCCCCGCCCATAGACGTAAGGATATTTCCTGCCAGCGAGCGTTCTCCGTAGACCGTGATATCCTTCCCCAGATACTCGATGATAAGCCCCCGCGGATGATGCCCCATTTTTTGCGCCTTCCCTTCCGCACGCTCGATCTCATCCTGCATCTTAGAGACCAGCTCTTGAGCCTTCTCCTCCCGGTCAAAAATCTTCCCGAGATTCAAGATATCCTGATACTCATAGTCGATCGTATGTACTTTGATTGTCGATGAAGAACCAGGAGCTATGTATGTCCCGACACCACGGCCTTCCCAGAAATCCGTCCCGCGGAGCGTCTTCTTATCGAAAGACGATGCCCAGCCCACGATGAGATCCGGATCCTGCAGCATCACCGTCTCCATGTCCAGATGTTCCATACTCGTATACGGGATCTTCGCATACGTCTCGCGATACTCCGGACGAAGATAGCTCCCATCCGGCAGCCCCATCGCTGCCACGATCCGATCCCCCACGCCAAGAGCCATAAGATTCTCGATAGAGTTTTGCCAGATGCACACCACCCGTTTCGGCGGCTTTTGGAACGTCTCCTCCCGCATCTCTCCGTGACTGTTTAACGTTTCAATGGTGACAGGGTAATGAGCCGAGTCTCCCACCACCGCTTCCGTCCGCGGCGCCCCCTCCTTCACTATCGGACTGCAGCCCGAGAGAAGGCAACAGGAAAGAAGCGCCGCCGCTATCCATATCTTTTTCATTCTTCCATTTCCTTGATTCGTTCCTTCACAGCGCGGTCGATCAGGACACATACGCCATAAAACCTTTCATGTATATCACCATTCGAAAACCGCAGCACCTTGCAACCGCCTTTTTCCAACTTCTCACTGCGCCATGCATCATAGCTCTTCCCATAGTCAGAGTAATGCTGTGACCCATCCAGCTCAATCACCAGCTGCGCCCGATAGCAGTAGAAATCACAGATAAAAGCCCCCATCACTCGCTGCCGCCGAAACTTCACCGGATACGTCCGGAGAAAATGATACCAGAGATGAAATTCCTCCTTCGTCATATGCCGGCGCATGGAAGAAGCACGCGCCTTCATCGTCCGGTTCAAAGGTGGTTTCTGCATCTTGTGCTCCTTTCAGGAAATCAAAAGTAATAGCTTGACTTCATTGTAGCAATAATGCCGAATGATGACGAGAGTCTTTTGTGAACAAATAGAAAGTATGCCATTGTTCGGTCCTTCGGACCATCGCCCCTCTGGGGAGAACCAAAGAGGGGGGGGCATTTCTCAAGCGCAGCGAGGTTGGCTTGTTTTCCCTCGGCCGCCAGGCCGGTTTTACGGTTTTCTTAATGCCAAAGGTATTGCATGACATTGTTCGGCCCATCGGGCCATCTCCCCCTCCGGGGGAGAATTAAAGAGGGGGTGCATTTCCCGAGCGCAGCGAGGTTGGCTTGTTTTCCCTCGGCCGCCAGGCCGGTTTTACGGTTTTCTTAATGCCAAAGGTATTGCATGACATTGTTCGGCCCATCGGGCCATCTCCCCCTCCGGGGGAGAATTAAAGAGGGGGTGCATTTCCCGAGCGCAGCGAGGTTGGCTTGTTTTCCTCGGCAGTCAGGCCGGTTTTACGGTTTTCTAAATGACTGCGGTATCACGTTATCATTTAGAAAACCATAAAACCTCGCTTCGCTCGAAAAAACATGCAAACCGGCCTTCGGCCGACGGAAATTCACCCCCTCTGCCTTCGGCATCTCCCCCGAAGGGGGCGATGGTCCGATGGACCTAACATTGTCATGTTTTCCTTAACTTAATAGTATTGCCCAAAGAGGGAGATGACCCGATGGACCTATCATTGTCTGATAAAGCGATTCAGAAGTATTTCCCCGGAAAATAGGTCGGATTCTTATACTCCCCGATCCAGGCATCATACGTTTCCCCATCGATACCGAGATTTCTCTTACACCAGGCTTTCCAATTTTCACCATACTTTTTATCTTTCAAGATGGCATCCATCGTCCAGTCAGAGTGCTTGGCAAGAATCCAGGTGACTTTCACATAATGCATGGGGTAGCCCTGTCTCATGTAGCGCATCCCGACCTTCTTCGGGATGCCCCACCAACGTTCGAGATTCACGGCTTTGAGCTCAAGGTCTTTCTGGTAGGCCTTTTCTCCCACCGCACCGATCAGGACTTCCACGCGCTGCCACGGTTCATCTTTCTTCAGTGCGAGGATATCTTTCACCGGTTTTCCGGAAACATAAGAGAGCTTCGCCGCGCGTTCCAGTTCGCGGAAGCTCGTCCCGCTATCGATCAGGCTCTTCGTCTCTTCCGGAGTGACGAAATATTTCTGGGAGAGGACAATCTGCATCTCTTCCATGGTCAGCTGGGGACGGCGCGGCGGCCGTTTCTGCTGTTGCTCCTGCTTTGTCCCATCCGCCGCATAGGCAGGATGGACAATGCCAAGCGGCACAGTCAGAAGGAGAGCAGAGAGCGCGAGAATTTGGATCTTTTTCATTTGGTTTTCTCCTGTAGATATGGTGAAAGTGCGCCTGCGAAAGCAGGCGCACTTTTCGCGCATACAGAGTGATTGGGTTTGAAATTAGAATTTGTAGCGAGCCCCTACCATGACGCAGCGTCCCGGCTGTGGTCTTGCACCAATTCCATTATACTGGTAGTAATCATTTTCATATGCTTCATCTGTGAGATTCGTGATGTTGATATAAGTCGTCAGATCATTGGTAACTTCATAGTTGAGGTTCCAGTCCAGTACCAGTGCACGGTTGCTGGTGAAACCTTTTGTGTCCATGCCGGTATACCAGTTAACCAGAAGACCGGTATACCATTTGTTGCATTCATAGGAAATATTTGCGGTGTAATGGTTCTGCGGACGCAGGCTATTGATCATCTGATTGACATTGGAGTTATCTTTCAAAGAAATGTCTGGATCGAATTGCATTCCATCTTTTGCTTTCCACTTATCCTGAAGATGAGTATAAGCCAGACCAATGTTCCAGTGGTCGTTCAGCTGATGTTCCAACGTAACATTGAAAGACTTCTTCTCTTCCTTGGCATTGACAGACTTATTTACCGATTCATATTTTCCGGTTTGATCATTTTTCAGCCAAACATTGTAATTTGTGACAGCATTACTCATGTCAGTCCAGTCGTAGTGAACAGCCAGCGTGGTCTTTTCTGAAAGGTCTTTGCGGAGTCCAATGGTCCAGACATTGCCCTTTTCATCTTCCAGTTTTCCGCCATTCGGGGTATCCGTTGCAAGGGAAGCAGCTTTAACCGGGCGATATACCTTTGTCCAGCCTGCATAAGCACTGAATGTATCATCAAATGCATACTGGGTGTTCAGAGATGGCGTGATCGTTGATTCACTGCCTACATTGTTGTAACCTACCAGTTTACCGCTACGATCCTTTATATTCGAAGTAAAATTGCTGTAATGTGAATATCTGATAGCTGGGGTGATATCCCATTTGTCATTGACATGAATCTTATCCTGAACATAAGCCATGACCGTGCTTCTTTTCGTGTTGCTGGATTCCCAGATATTCGTTCCTCTCTTCTTGGAACGTTTATCATACTTGGATTTATCATAGGTCACAGAAGCAATGACATCATTGATACCAATAGATTTGGCATACTGAAGTTCAATGCCACGATTCTTTTCATTATGGAAGGTTGTCGGGGAAGGATCTAACTTAAACGAATTTTTGAATTCTTCGAATCCTGGATTACCAGGGAATCCAACACCTGTTGCCCAGTCAATGTACATATCTTTGCCCCAATAGTGATGGCTCTGATTATACACTCTGACAAAGCTTTCCATTCCATTGTCTTTATTAAACGTATAGGAGATATCCAGATCATTATTTCTATTCGCATTATACGAACCCGCAGCAGCATCCAGGGAGAATACATTTCTATAGCCAGGGTTTACATCATCGCCAAAAAGCCCGTTCTCTGTACCAATAATCATGCGGTCCCAGTCAGCCTGATTCCAGTATCTATAGTCTCTGGCAGTAATTGGATATCCATCTTTTCCGTTTTCATGGTTATACCAGATTTTCAAGCTCTGCTTGTCATTGAAATCTTTATCGATGCGGATATTTGCATTTTCTTCCTTGTAATTGGTTCCCACATAGGTATAAGATTTATCTGTAAGTCCATCATGGTACTTACTGTCCCCAGACATCTGTCTGGTTGCGGAGAGAAAATACTTCCAAGACTTGTCATTTCCAGCGCTTCCGGAGTAGCTGATGTTATATACGTGTTTGTCCCAGGAACCCGTAGCAAGATCAATGGTTCCTTGATTCTTTACGCCACCTTTTCTGGTGATAATGTTAATAACGCCACCTGTAGCATCTGCACCATAGGCAGAAGCCCCCGGTCCTTTGATGACTTCGATTTTATCTACGGCTTCCATATTAACGATCTGGTTGATATCAGTAACAGCCTTGCTGCTAGAAGCAGAGTTTCCACCAAAACGGGTGCTAGCCGCGTTGTCTACACGACGTCCATCAACCAGAATGATGACTCTGGAATCGCCATTGATGGAAATGGTATTACTGTAAGAACTGCTACCATATTCGCCCCCACGATACCCTGGGTTTGTGAAAGTAATCCCCGGAATACGCTTAATCGCATCTGTCATATCAATATAGTGACGTTTTTCAATTTCCTCACGGCTGATGACCTTCACGTCACCACCGGTTCTGTAATACGACTGTTCAGTAATCGTATCACCGAATTTATTCTTTGTCTTATCTGCAGTTACGACAACTGCATCCAGTGTGTATGTATTTAAACTTTCGTCAAATGCAGCGTCTACCCCCCCCAGCATTGAGGTTAACGATAATACCGCTACACACGCATAAAACTTTTTGTTTCTCATATTCAGTTCTCCTTAAACAAAAGTCTACCATCTAACTCCATTGATATACGTAAATACATAATACTCTTCCGTGTTCCAGTTTGTCCATTTCCCTTCGTATGATCCAAGGTTCAGTGTCACTGTCTTAGATCCACCTGCTGGAATTTTCAACATTGGAAGTTTAGCTGGTTTGCCTATGAATGTTTCTCGTGATCCATCTGACTTGTCAAATGTAATCGTCATCTCAATATCATTCAGTTTGGTAATGGTAAGATCACTTCGCTTATTTGTAAAGGTTCCTCTTACACAAAGATTTCCTTTGTCAAGCCACACCTTCTCTGAGCGCCAATCGAGAATCATAGTATCATCCGACTGCGTCGCCGCCGATGCGTGTGCAAACGGCAGAAAACAAAACCCGAGCAAAAACAAACAGGCTAAAAATAATTTCTTCATCTCTCCCTCCTTTCTCAAGACTCCAAAGAAACAGACATCTATTCCTCGCCCCCGCCCGTCTGTCCGTGTTTCGACGGCGGAAGAGATAGAATACGCTTTGAACCGGCTAACCGCAAGCTCATCATTTTGAAAATGATCATAATGATGATTTTAATGTTACATGATTGGTGCTCATTTTTCAAG
>JAJWRZ010000251.1:0-1473 GCA_021633965.1 Dialister sp. | reverse complement strand
CGCGGCAGATGGAACGCGAAAATGAGATGATCGTTATTTCACATCGCCTTTTTTGACATAAAAATGGAGAACGCAGGGAAGGATGCGGTCATGCCTGAACGGCAAGGCGGTGCATGTCCTAGCGGAGGCTCGTGGTCCATCCTCCCTCGCAGAGGACGAAGAAGAGGAGCAGTGAGACGAAGATGGCGATGCAGGCAGGGAGATGGTAGCTGGTATAGAAGGGATCTTCCTCTTTCTTGACAGCCTGATAGGGCATGGCGTGCATGACCTCGTAGAACTCATCGGGAATGAGACCTTTGCAAAAATCCGCAAGGAACTGGGCATAGCGGAGCGTTTCCTGACTGAAGAAATAAAAGATCGGTGTGTAGAGCGGTACATGATTTTTTTCGGAAAGGATGGTGAGACAGCTCGTGATGATGCTTTTCAGCCGCTGATTCCGTTCCAGTGGCTTTTCTTCCATTTGGGTCGAAACAGCATTGAAAATATTGTAGAAATGATCCATTGCCTCTGCCCGGTATCGCGTATCCAGATCCGGCGGGAGGAAGGACTGGTCGCCGACCGCACGCCCCGGGTCTGCCTCTTCCCGGAAGAAGGCAGGGAAGGCATCCTCGATCTGATGGATGCCTTCGAAAATATGAAGGAGCGGGGTGTAGTCTTTCGCATAGTCCTTCAGGATATACTTGGCGATGTAGAGGCGAAAGACGATGTAGTCTGAGAGGAAGGCGCACCAGTTGTCCCGATCACGGTCGTGCATCAGGATCTTCTTCTCCTTCACGAATTTTCGGAAGATCACGTGAAGTCCGTAGCTTCCCTGCGGCTGGCTGGTATAGGAAAAAAGCGCCCGCCGGCAGAGGGTGATGCCCATACTGGTGAGGTACTGTGAGTGATCCATGGCGAGACTCCTTTCTTGGAGGGTCAGCCCGTGGGACGGCTCCGTCCACTGATTCTGAATGAAAACTTTGCGCGAATGAGGAATGAGAAATGAGGAATTAGGAATTAGGAATGAAGGTGGCGGCTTCGCCGCGAATATATGTGTGTGATGTCCGGAAGTAGCATTCAAGTCACCAGTCACTAGTCACCAGTCGTTGTTTTCTCATTTGAATCCGGCTTCCAAGATGTGCTATACTGTAAGAAATGGCAGGTACCATGCAGCGTGTCGTGACGCCGGTGCCTCTCCATGTATAAGGATGAGAAAGGCCGGTCACTGACAGAAGCAAGTCACTCGATGGTGGCGGCTTTTTTCATGTCAGGTAAACAGGATTACTTGAAGATGCTGACCAGAAGGGTAGCGAAAGCAATCAGAAGATACAAGATCTCAAATCTGCTCATGATACTCAGCCTCCCTCCGTATGAAATAGAGGGACACCAAGCCGCTGCAAGATACCTTTCTGTATTATAGCACAGGCGATGAGTGAAACAAGAAAAGGCGATGTGAAATAACGATCATCTCATTTTCGCGTTCCATCTGCCGCG
>JAJWRZ010000089.1:0-8270 GCA_021633965.1 Dialister sp. | reverse complement strand
CGAAGCGCTATCAAAACTCCGCGGCGCTTCCATATTTTTATGCGCCGCACCACCACTCCTCACTCCTAACTCCTAACTCCTAACTCCTAACTAGAGAGCGCGAAGCTTTCGTACGCAATCAAGGGACAGCACGCCCCAGAGGCTAACCCTGAATCAAAAAAGGTGAGCCCGTGCGGGCTCACCTTTCTAATCTACCTTCATCGGCAGTGCCTGTTTTTTGAGCTTCTTCAGTGCCTTGCCTTCGATCTGCCGGATGCGTTCACGCGTGACGCCGAAGTGCTTGCCTACTTCTTCGAGCGTTCTCGGAGTACCGTCATCCATGCCGAAGCGGAGGGCAAGGACGCCTTTTTCTCTCTCGGTCAGCGTTTCGAGCATTTTGTAGACCTGCTCTCTTCTCATGGTCGCTGCTGCTTCATCCTCCGGAGAGGCGGTCTTGGAGTCTTCGATGAAATCCCCCAGATGGGAATCCTCTTTTTCGCCGATCGGCGTCTCGAGCGAGATCGGATCCTGCGCCGCCTTCTTGGCTTCGCGGATCTTATCCACGCTGATGCCCATTTCCTTGGCGAGCTCTTCATTTGTCGCTTCGCGGCCATGTTCCTGCAGGAAGCGGCGGCCGACACGGTTCATCTTATTGATGGTCTCTACCATGTGTACCGGCACACGGATGGTGCGGGCCTGATCCGCGATGGAGCGGGTGATGGCCTGACGGATCCACCAGGTCGCATAGGTAGAAAATTTATAGCCTTTGGTATAGTCGAATTTATCGACAGCTTTTAAGAGGCCGATATTGCCTTCTTGGATGAGATCAAGGAAGGGCATGCCGCGCCCCGGATATTTCTTGGCGATGGAAACGACCAGACGCAGGTTGGCATTGGCCATTTCTTTCTTTGCGGCTTTTGCTTCCTCTTTTTCCTCTTCCGTCGCATCCTTATGCTTGCCGCGCTCGATAAGCTTGGCAAGGCGCATCTCTTCCTCTGCGGAAAGGAGAGGATTCGAGCCGCACTCGCGGAGATAGAGACGGACAGGATCACTGATACCGCCGGCCGCTGCGTCATAAGCTTCGTCGGAATTATCCGTTTCCCACTCTTTTTCTTCCAGCCCATCCTTGTCGTCCAGAAGGACATCGTCGGACAGGTCATCGTCTCCGGGATCTCCGTCAAAATCGGCGTCGGTCGGGCCTTCTTCTGCATCATCCTCTATGTCATCATCATAGACAAGCTCGATGTGATGCTCATGAAGAAGTGTAAAAATGCTGTCGAACTGTTTCTTTGTCAGGTTCTTCTCCTGCTGAAAGCGCATGATCTCCGCATAGGAAAGATTGCCGTCAGCATCCACTCTATCCTGCAGTTCTTTTAGCCACTCTGCCAGCTGTGCTGCCTTAGTTGCCAAATAGGGACACCTCCTCAGTATCTATAGGGAAACACTGATTAAATCGTTGTCAGATTTAATCAGCGTTTCCATAAGTCTGTCATTTCATTCAGATCACTTCAGGTGCCCTTTCTTTTCCCATCGTTTCCATGCTTCGTCCAAGCCATTTTTTTGAAAAGCCACCTTGAAATCGATATGTAGTCAGATAGTAATCATAGCACAGCAGAAGAGGAAAAGCAAATTGTTTTTTGAGATCTGCTTGTTATATATAGTAGCTAGGGATTAGGGATTAGGCGTGACTGGTGACTGGTGACTGAAATGCCAGCTCATGGCATAGCCATCATCTATACTCTGCGGCGCTTCTATATTTTTATGCGCCGCACCACCATTTCGCATTTCTCATTTCTAATTTCTCATTCAAGAGAGGCTTTCAAGGGGGCGAGCCGCCCCAGTGGCTAACCTTGCACTAAAAAAGCTGTAAATGCCAATGCCGGCATTTACAGCTTCTGTCTCAATCATTTCACAATGAGGATCGGGCACTTGGAGCGGCTGACGAGGTAGCTGGAAACAGAGCCCATGAAGATACCCTTCAGGGGACCGAGACCCCGGCTGCCCATGACGATGAGGTCACATTTCTTATCGTCGGCCATATTCAAAAGGACAGGTCCCGGAGAACCGACTTCATAGATCATCTCCGTCTCTACCCCTTTCGGAATCAAAGCCTTGGCTTCCTCCAGATCCGCCTTGCACTGCGCTTCCAGATCTTCTGTCAACTTGGTCGTGAGGCAGCCTTCTGCGATGGAGACCTGATCAAAATTGCTCATCGCGGATACCATGTTGCACACCGAAGCGACGAAGAGCTTTGCGCCTTCACCGTCTTCAGCAATAGCAATAGCCTGCTGGAGCGCTTTCTTTGCATGTTCGGAGCCATCATACGGTACCAGGATTTTTTTATAAGAAAGCATATGCATCCCGCCTTTCTATGACGAAGGGATCACTCCCTGTTTTCTTCTGTTTCTATTATAACATGCGTGGGGAAGGGGAGAAAACGTGTCCTGCAGATTCAATGGGTTGAGCGGGTTAAGGCGGCTTCGCCACAAGTATATAGAAGCAGTGCCTGAAACTCGCTTGACCCCAGCGTTTCCTTAAAGTCTTCCTGATATCCGCTAGTCGCTAGTCACTAGCTACCAGCCACTAGCTACTAGCCACCAGTCACTCCCCTCCATTCCCCTAAAAACTATACACATCTGTCTCCGGCTTTTCCTTCGGATTGTGGAAAGGCACGACGAGAGAGAACACATTCGCCGCTGCGAGATCTGCCGTTTCCTGCTTGGTGAGATGGTTCGGCCAGAGGGCGAAGGCTGCACGGCCGGACTCGTAGTAGGACTTTGCCTTGCCATACCCGTGAAGACTGCCGGTCATGAGGACGGAAAGCTCGGGATGGCAGTCGATGAGCTGTCGGCTCTTCGCCTTGGAGAGCTGAGCATCCGTCAGGAAATAGATGTGCCCGCCTTCCAGAGATGTCTCATCCCACGACCTGAAAATATCGAAGGGATAGCCCAGGATCTCTTCGTGGGCAAAATAGCCCCGATGCCCGATGCGCAGCCACTGGTCACGAAGCTTTGCGGACATGTGGATGGGATATGCCTCGCCAAAGGTCTGATAAAAGAGCATCGCCATAGAAAGGCCGCGGCCGTAGGAGGGGACCGGCAGGAGGAGCGGAGCCGACGCAGACAGTGCCTCTTTCGCCGCGTCTGCGACGGCTTTTCTCATATCCTTTGCCCGATCCATGCGGCTGTAGGCGGAGTCGATGACGGCAAGATCCGCCGTGAGACCGCGAACGGCATCGCAGCGGTAGAAGGTATCATTCTCCCGGTAGTCACCGGAGAAAAAGAGACGCTTCCCATCCACGGTGATGTAGTACCAGACCGCACCGGCACAGTGTCCCGTCCGTCCCCAGCGGAGCGATAGCTCGCCGTCCAGGGAAAGCTCAGGTGCGGTGGAGTCAAGGATCATGGTGTTCTTCGGCTTGTAATGGATCTGCTGGTAGGTCTGGTTTGACATCAGGACGGGGCCGGTGAAGCCATTGTTTTCCAGATATTCGATCGCGCCCGTGTGGTCTTTGTGAGAATGTGTCACGAAAAGATATTCCGCGCGGCGGATCATTTCCGGTGACAGGTCGGGCAGACGGTCCAGCCCGTCCGTCGACGTCCCCGCGTCTACGATGAAGGCATGCCGATCCCCTTCGATATAGAAGCAGTTGCGGCCCTGGTCGCCGCAGCCGCCCGCAATGTAGAGCTGCATGTTGTTCTCCCCTAAGAAGAGATCCGCGGGAAGTACTGATCCCATCGCAGAGTCAGATGAGATCAAAGCTTCCCTTGCAAGGGATCTGTAAACAAAAAAGAAGCCAAAAGACATGTCTCATGGCTTCTCTGCTTGATAAGTGAAGTTTTATTTATTATATAGCAGGGGACAGAATTTGTAAATGGAAAAGGGATCTGCCCCGCGGCTCCCCTATCCCCGCTTCTTAATAATTTTTCGACAGACGATACATGGCAGCGTAGATGTCATCTGCTTCGTCCGCCGGTTCATCGTGGACGCCTGTATAGGCAGCCGGTTTGCCATCGGGCGTATAGACACCCTGCAGCTTATTCAAGATGCGGTACCGGATCTCTCGTCCATACTGATCGGCACCCACGGCCGTCTCATACTGGAAAATGTACTCGACCATGTGGTAATTGCCATAATCGGGATAGGTGAGCGGGTCTTTATAGACCTCCGCGTACAGCGTCCCACGGATGACGGGGAGTTCTCCCGCATTGGCCGGATCGCGCTCGATCGTCTCGGTATCCACATAGACGCGCTCTTCATCGCTGGTATAGACCACGGCATAGCGGCTGTAATCATTCAGCATTTTTTCCGAGGAAGGCAGCTGGGCTGCTCCCATGGCAACGCCCGGCAGAGCCAGTGCAGAGATCAGTGCCATAGCGATCATTTTTTTCATTTTCGAAATCCTCCTTTGAAATACATTATTTAGGGGGACGGGAAATGGTTGTCCCCGTTGAAATGCCAATCGCGTGATAAGACCGGAAGAATGACGATGAGAGTGTCCATCAGGCGCCGGTCACTCTGACAAACCCGCCGCCGAACCTGGTATTTTTGAGCCAGCCTTCCAGCGAGAATCGATGGGCTTTCCCCTCATCCCAAAGGGTGCAGAAGGTCCCCTCTTCGGTTTCTTCCATCGCTACGAGGGGCATCCAGTGCCAATGATAGGGAATGGGCTCACTCCCGCTGTGAAGATTCAAAAATCCCACCGGGCAGTCCGCCGAAAGCCCCGCCTTGATGAAGGAGATGACCCGTTCCGGCTTTGGCGCAAGGAGGCGGATAGACGGTATAGAGAGCGATTCTACGACGCCGGACAGGCCTTTCTCTGAAAGATACGCTGCGAGGCCTTCCTTCAGCCAGCGCGTCTTGTAGAGGCCGTGCATCCTTGGTGTCGCGTACTGCCACATGGAAAGCATCACGGAAAGCGCGAGCTCCCGGTCTTTCACCGGCGTCTTCCACTCTTTCTTTTCCAGATAGGCTGCCATCATGGCAGCGACCGTAGGCCCGCAGCCTGCCAAGCGCTGCCTCTCCTGCGGATACCATTCCTGGTTATAGCCAAGAACAGTCTGACCGCCCACATCCAGCGTGAGCCATTCCGGATGATGGATTTCGGTGATCATGAATGGAGCCTCCTTTGAAATGAGGAATGAGGAATGAGGAATGAAGGTGGCGGCTTCGCCGCAAATCTATGGGGCGATACTCGAACGCCGAAAAGAGATGACAGAGGTCAGAAGTCAGATGTCTGATGTCTGATGTCGTTTCCCTAGATGACCATACGTGAAAACTATATCTCAAAATACCGCGGCGCTTCTCTATTTTTATGCGCCGCTCCAAACCCGTTGAACCCACAGAACCCCTTGAACCTGTGAACCCATTACCTCTTTAGCCAATCCCTGCTTCTTTCAGCAGCGCCCGTACCACATACCCTGCCATCATCATGCCGGAAACGGGCGGGACGAAGGAAATGGAGCCGGGGGCATGGCCTTCGCCGATGGGCTTGTGCGGGAGCTCTTTCGAGTAGACGACCGTGAGCTTTCTCACGCGGCGTTCCTTCAGCTCTTTTCTCATTTTGCGGGCAAGATGACAGACAGAGGTCTTATTGATGTCAGCGATCTGCAGCATCTCCGGCCGCAGGCGATTGCCCGTTCCCATGGAAGAGATCACCGGTATCTTCAGCTTCCAGCAGACTTCCGCGATGGAGATCTTCGCCGGTACATCATCGATGGCATCAATGATGTAGTCGGCGTGGAGATCTCTGATGAAGTCCTCGTCGCCGGGGCGATAGAAAATGGGCATGGCTTTCGCATCACAGGCCGGATTCACGAGGTGCGCACGTGATACCATGACTTCTGCCTTATTTTTTCCGACGGTCGTTAAGTCAGCGACCAGCTGGCGGTTCAGATTTGTGATATCGACTTCATCCTTATCGATGAAAATGAGGTGTCCCACGCCCGCTCTCACGAGTGCTTCTGCCGCATAAGACCCGACACCTCCGATGCCAAAGACCGCGACTGTCTTGGCCTGGAGGCACTCGATCCCCTTCTCGTCTATGATGCGGGCAGTTCTGGTAAATATCGGATCCATCAATGTCCTCCCGGGATGATCTCGATCCAGTATCCGTCCGGATCATTGATGAAGTAGATACCCATATCCTTGTTCTCATAGCACACGCAGCCCATCGCCTTGTGTTTCTGATAGGCTTCCTGCATATTATCCACCTCGAAAGCCAGATGGAATTCATTGTCCCCCAGATTGTAGGCTTCCTTGCGATCACGCAGCCAGGTGAGCTCGAGCTGGAAGCCCGTCGCCATGTCTCCCATGTACGTCAGGATAAAGGAGCCGTCAGAAGCTTTATAAGTACGGTTCACCGTAAGTCCCAGCGCTTCTTCATAAAAGGCAATGCTTTTTTCGAGATCAAGCACGTTGAAATTTTGATGGTTAAACAGAAATTTCATAGTTACTCTCCTTTTCAAAACTTTGTGGTATTTGTAGTATAACAGGATGACAAGGAAGCGACAATAGCTGGAAAAGGTTCAACGGGTTCAAACGGGTTCAACAGGTTCTGCGGGTTCTATGGGTTCAACGGAGGCGGTACCCGAATGTCAACGGATAACAGGTTTCCCGTTTGAGACTTCCAAACATCGACCGCCTGACCGCGAATGACAAAGATTTCTCGCTTACGCTCGAAATGACGATACGAGAGAGT
This sequence comes from Dialister sp., assembly GCA_021633965.1. Classification (GTDB taxonomy): domain Bacteria; phylum Bacillota; class Negativicutes; order Veillonellales; family Dialisteraceae; genus Dialister. Next base: position 1,591 of record JAJWRZ010000089.1, on the reverse strand, counting down.
CACTAGTCACCAGTCACCAGTCACTTTGCGCTCCTAATCCCTAGTCACTAGTCACTAGCCACCAGTCACTACTTCTTCCCCTTCACCAGTCCCCCATGGACTTCCTGTACATCGAAGACAGAGAGGAAGGCGGAAGCATCGATGGCGTGAACGACCTGCTTCAGCTTTGTGATCTCCAGACGGCTCACCACGCAGTAGAGGACATCCTTATCATCCTTCAGGAAGCCTCCCTGTCCGTGCAGGCGGGTGACGGCGCGATGCATATCGTGAACGATCGCATCGGACACCGCATCGTAAGAGGTCGTCACGATGAAGACCCCCTTCGACGAGTCGAGGCCCGTCGAGACCGCATCGATCATGCGCGAGCAGATGAAGTAGGCGATGAGGGAATACATCGTACTGTTCCAGCTGAAGACGAAGCCGGCCGCACCAAGGATGAAGAAATTAAAAAACATGATGATCTCGCCCACGGAGAAAGGAAATTTATTATCCATCCAGATCGCCATGATCTCCGTGCCATCTGTCGAGCCGCCGCTCTTGATGACGATGCCGACACCCATGCCGATGATGATGCCGCCAAAGATCGTCGAGAGGAAAGGATCCGACGTCGCGGGCTTCATCGTCTCGAAATAGGACGAGCAGAGCGAGAGGATGACGATCGCAAAGGTCGAAGACAGAGCGAGCCGCGCCCCGAGCCGCCGATAGCCGATGTAGAAAAAGGGCAGGTTCAGAAGGACGATGAGCACGCTGAAGGGGATCCCCGTCAGCGCCTGCACGAGGAGCGAAATGCCTGTGATGCCTCCGTCGATGATGTCATTCGGGATCAGGAAGAGATTGAGCCCCGCCGAGTAGATGGCTGCGCCCACGGCCAGCCCGACGGCTTTCTTCAATTCGCTTGCGAGGTCGATATGCCGATGGAATAGGTACATGAAAGACTCCTTTTAGGGAAATAGAGACTAGTGGCTAGTGACTGGGGACTAGGGATTAGGAGTGACTGGTGACTAGTGACTGGTGACTAAATGCCAGTTGCAGACATCACCTTATTTGCGCTCCGCAGCACATCTCGTCATCCTTAGCAGCAGGAAACGTCGTATGTAAGAAAGCCGCTTACAGAAAAGCGAGGACTGAGCCGAAAAATCTTGCCGCACAGCCATCCCTCATTCCTAATTAAAAAGCACTGCCGACGAGCATGCCGCTCATCGATCAGTGCTTTCTGAAACCGCGGCTTCCCGCGAATATAATTCTGGCAGAAGGGATGGGATTCGAACCCATGAACCTCTTGCAAGGTTAACGGTTTTCAAGACCGCCTCCTTCAACCACTCGGACACCCTTCCATAATGATAGTATTATAGGTGAAATGGAGGGAAATGTCAAATGAGCCGCCGAAACCATGGATTAGGGATGAGTGGCTGGGGACTGGTGACTTGAATACCACTTTCGGGCACCGCCCCCTCCGAACCCACTGAACCCATAGAACCCACCCCCTCTTTCGCTCAATCAAGGGACGGCACGCCCCATGAGCTAACCCTAAACCATAAAAGGAGCTGTGAAGAAATGAATCCTCATTTCTTCACAGCCCCTTTTTACTTTG
>JAJWRZ010000250.1:0-1522 GCA_021633965.1 Dialister sp. | reverse complement strand
ATACGCCAGCGGTGAGTGCTGCTACAGCAGCCAGTGCGAGGATCTTTTTCATAGTCAATCGCTCCTTTGAAAATGTTTGCCCTTTTGTGTATCAGGAATTTTCGAAGGATCTCTTTTCGGCTCGAGTGACCGTGTTTCCTCTGCGTAGTCCGAGATGCTTCTTTCTTCCATCAGCTTCTGGTCAAGGGCTTGCCCCGAAGCTAGACTTAGGGTATCACGGATGGGCGAAGCACTCAATAGGTGTAACTTTACCTTTAGTTCTATATCTTCTACCTTGGTCTAAGGTGGGGAACTTTACCATAAAATCGGGGACTTATTGAAGTGACTACAAGTCATATAGAAATAGTCTATAAGTAGGAAAAAAATAATTTGAAAGGAAAGCAATCTTGGGAAGCCTTCGATTTTATCGAGCTCTTTCGCATTTCTAATTTAGAACAAATGATGCACGCATGTGTCCTTTAATATCCATCCATCGAGCTATGAAAGCACCGTGAATCGAAATGCTGCTTTCCGGTATGAGGGAAATGCCGATTCAGTCGCAGAGTCTTGCGTATTTCGTAGCCACTCGTGAAAGGGATAGATCCTTCGGCTCAGTTCTCACCGTTCCGTTTTCCGATTGTCTTCCATCCGACGTTTGACTCCGCTCAGGATGACGGATCCGATATGATGCTTTTTCTCATTTCTCATACGAACGGAGCTTTCAGCCCAATCAATGGGCGAGCTGCCTGCGTGGAACTCCTGCCCCTCTATAAAGTATACACTTAACTTCTTCCTCACTCTATGGATTAAAATAAGGGAATCATTACTTATACCGAAAGGAAGAGATGCTCATGGCAGAACATTACTACACGATCAAGGATATCGAAGAGATGACGGGGATCCCGGCTACAGCGATCCGTTTCTATGACAAGCGGGGCCTCCTGGTCTTCTTGAAACGGAGCCCGAATGGGATGCGTATCTTTACGGATCGGGATGTGGAGAAGATCCGTCTGATCCAGCTGCTTCGCAATCTAGATATGCCTGTCAATGTGATCAGCCGCTACATCGGGCTGGTGCAGCAGGGAGATGTGAGCCGGCCGGAGCGCCGCCGGATGATCGCCTCGCATATAGCGGAGCTGGAGGAGCATCTGCGTGCTTTGCAGGAGGAAATCGAAGCCGCAAAATGCGTCGAGGCATCGCTCGCTGATAAAGATGCAGTACTACCCCCCCCCGAAAAATTTTGGGTTGCCTAAGAAATTGGAGCATTTTCTCTCCAGAAAATAGGCTCCCTTCGCTTTTTTCATACCGCTGGAAGTTTGATGGTAGAGATTAGGGATTAGGAGCTGCGAGTGACTAGTGACTTAAATGCCACTTTCGGGCATCGCCCTTTTATAAAAGATCGACGCGAAGCGTCGCTCCGCTTAAGCCTTCCCCATCGGGAAAGGGGGACCGCGTCAGCGGTGGATAGGGTGCTCTCGTATATCGCCTACTTGAGACGATCTCCTTCGCTCTTTTTCATACCGCTAGAACCCTATCCGGCTCG
>JAJWRZ010000249.1:0-1528 GCA_021633965.1 Dialister sp. | reverse complement strand
GTTCAGGGTGTGGTGGCAGCTTCGCTGCAAAAAATATATATATATATTTGCGGCGAAGCCGCCCCCACAAGTTTGAAAGCAGGGATGCGTGGCTAGGGATTGGTGACTTGTGGCTAGGGATTAGGTTTGCGGTACGAGAAAAACGCTAATTTCAAATCTCCGCGGCGATTCTGATTTTTATGCGCCGCACCACCATTTCACATTTCTAATTTCTCATTCAATCGAAGCTTTCAAACGTAATCAAAGGGCAGCACAGCCCACGGGTGAACCCCGAACCCTGAACCATTTCATAAATATATACTCAAAAAAACGCTAAGGAGACAATCGAATGCATATTTTTTTGACGAATGATGATGGATATGAAGCACCGGGCATTGTCGCCATGGCGAAGAAGCTCGCGACGCTCGGGCGCGTGACGGTGATCGCGCCAGATAAGGGACGGAGCTCCTGCTCCTCCTCCCTGTCGCTGCAGACATATCTGCGCCTGTGGTACAAGGAAAGCTATGGGGAGAACATCACTGTGCTCGCCTGCAGCGGGACGACGGCAGACTGTGCGAAGCTCGCACTCTGCCACTGGCTCAAGAGCGATATGCCGGATCTCATTGTCTCTGGGATCAACAATGGCTACAACACAGGAAGCGACTGCATTTACAGCGGGACCGTCGGCGGTGCGCTCGAGGGCATCTTCGCCGGGATACCGTCTATCGCGCTCTCTGCGGAGACGACAAAGGAGGAGGCTTTTTTAGAAAAGGCATCAGACTTTGCCTTGGATGTCGTGAAGCGATATTTCATCGAGAAGAACTATCGCGGCATCCTGAATCTCAATATGCCAAAGCCAGCCGAACATCTCTCCTTCGCGCATCTCAAGGTGAAACGCCTCGGCCTGCAGCACTATGACAATGCGATCCAGGAAATGAGAGATCCGTCCGGTCATCTGGGCTTCTGGCTCTCCGGCAAGGCGCTCTCCTGCGAAGATCCGGAGACGGATGTATACTGGGCGCATCGCGGCTATCCGACCTTGACGCCGATCACTTGGGATCAGACGGAAGCAGGACGAATGGATGCGGTGAAAGACATCATGACCGGGGCTGAGGATGAGGGGGCTCGAATGACTGGTGACTAGTGACTAGTGACTGGTGACTCTCTCGTATCGTCTTTTCGAGCGAAGCGAGAAATCTTTTTCGTTTGCGGCTTATTGGTCGAAGATAGGAAAATCTCAAAAGGGAAACCTGTTATCAAAAGTCCTTTGGGCATCGCCTCCTTTATATTTGCGGCGCTTCTGATTTTTATGCGCCGCACCACCATTTCGCATTTCTCATTTCTAATTTCTCATTCAAACGAGGCTTTCAAACGTAATCAAAGGGCGGCACGCCCCAAGGGCTAACCCTGCACCTTTCTCAAAGAGCCGGCATGTGTATTGCAGGCTCTTGATTTTTTCAATTGACAGAAGACCCCAGGGGGGTGTAGTCTATGGGTGACTGGTGACTGGTGACTGGTGACTGGTGACTGGTGACTGGTGACTGGTGAC
>JAJWRZ010000248.1:0-1532 GCA_021633965.1 Dialister sp. | reverse complement strand
CTAGTTTCAAACCTCCGCGGCGCTTCTATATTTTTATGCGCCGCACCACCATTTCACATTTCTCATTCTCATTCAAGTGAGGCTTTCAATCGTAATCAAGGGGCGCCCCGCCCAGAGGCTCACCTTGCCCCCTTTACAATTCCAAACTTCCCTTTTCCACCTTCACGTCGCCGAAGAGTTTCTTCACGAGCGGCGCGGAATTTTCAAGGCCCTCAGTGAAATAGAAGGTCTTCTCCTGCATCGCCCCGGCCAGCGCATCATGTGCGCGGAGGATGTCCATGCCGGTCTCCACCGTCGGGAGCGCCGGGTCAAGGAAGCGTACCTTCGGCAGCACCTTCCTGAATACATCAGCGATCAGCGGATAATGGGTGCAGGACCAGATCGCAGTGTCTGCATCTAATGCATGATACTCCTCTGCCGCCTGTTTGACAAGGGCAGAAAGGGTATTTTCGTCCGCATTTCTTTCGATTGCCGCCGCCAGTCCGTCGCAGGGGACCTCCACGAAATCCAGCTGCGGGTATTTTTTCTGAAAATATGCCTTGTGTGCATGCGTCGCGATCGTCGCAGGCGTCGCAAAAACAGCGAAGCGCTTCGCGTCCTCGGCCGCCTCTACCTCCATGCTCATCTTGATGACAGGGATATCTTCTTCAAAAAAAGCAGGCGGCACATTGAAGGAGATCGTATTGCACGCGATCAGGATCATCTTCACCTGATGCTCCTTCAGAAAATCCTTGATGGCAAAGGAGAATCGCACAATGTCATCCCTGCTGCGTTCGCCGTAGGGATTTCTCTTCGTATCTCCGAGAAATACGATGCCTTCTTCCGGGTACGTCTCATGCAGCACGCGGGCTACCGTAAGACCCCCGATGCCCGAGTCCATGATGCCGATCGGTCTGTTATCCATTATATCCTGTCTCCTTCTGAGAGCTTCACAAGGCCTTCGATCTTTTCCTTCGGAAGACGCGCGATACGGCCTGTCTTCATATGGGTGTACGTATTGACCGTATGCCCTGTCGTCAAAAGCTCGCCCGTGGATTCGCGCACGACCTCATAATCGAAGTCCAGCCGCACACGATCGACGCGGCGAAGGTATGTCCTGATGAGGAGCGTATCGTCATAGCAGGCAGACTTCAGGTATTTCACACTGACCTCGACGATCGGAAATACGATCTCTTCCTCCATCAGCTCATTCAGATCGAGCCCGCCCGCACGCAGATACTCCACCCGCGCCTCCTCAAAATACTTGAGGTAGTTCGCATGATGCACCACCTTCATGCCGTCAGTCTCGTAAAAGGTCACTCTTCTTTTATAGGTAAACATAGCGGTATCCTCCATTGATCAATGGAGATATTATAGCACAATCGGTGGGATGGTTTAAGGGATTAAAGGTTTAAGGTTCAGGGTTCAGGGTTCAAGGTTCAAGGTTCAGGGTTCAGGGTTCAGGGTTCATGGTTCAGGGTTCAGGGTTCATGGTTCATGGTTCAGGGTTAGCCCCTCGGGGCGGTGCTCCTTTGATTTTGTACGAAACTGGA
>JAJWRZ010000247.1:0-1554 GCA_021633965.1 Dialister sp. | reverse complement strand
AAACGTCGTATGTGAGATAACGAATGCCAGAACAGCTGCGACCTGAGTCGAAGGAGCTCGTCGAAGCCGCCACCGATTAGCCTTCCCCATTGGGGAAGGGGAACCGCGGAGCGGTGGATAGGGTGCTCTCATAAACGACGTACTTGAGACGCTCCTTCCCGCTCTCTTTCATACCGCCTGTGCCCTATCCGCCCCTTCGGGGCACCTTCCCCTCGAGGGGAAGGCTGACGATACGAGAATACCGTCATCTAACATGCGGCGAAGCCGCCACCTTCATTCCTAATTCCTAATTTAAAAAGTACTCGCACACCTTTCTGGCCGCTTCGACATCGACCATGTGGAAGGGGGAGAGCGCCTTGACGATGCGGCAGAGGACGCCGTGCTTTCGGAAGAGACGGATCGCATTTTCACGCGTCTTCTCTCCGCCCTGTGCCAGATAGCCCCGGTCCAGGGCTTCCATGCGATGTCCTTCTTCTCTGTAGTCTTCGCGCGCCAGACCATGGAGGAGGAGAATGAGGTCGACGGCCTTCTGCTCTTCGATGTCTTTGGTGAACATGCGATTCTCCCAGTCCAGAAAGGTGAAATTCCCCTCTTTCCATGTGATGTCACGCAGTGCCGGACGGCCATGGACGATGCCTGCCTGATGGAGGGAGCACAGCGCACGGCCGGCCTCTTCGAGAAGCTGTTCCTTGTCTTCTTCCGGCATGTCGGTATCGAGCCAGTTCTTCAGTGTGCGCCCGCCGTCCTTTGTCACCATATAGTCCGGCGTCAGCACCAGAATCTCCGGCACAAGCAGCGGCGCGGCGCGGCCGGCGATGGTCATCTTCGCCACTTCGAAATAAAATTCCTTCTCGACGGAATATTTAGCAAACTGTTTCCGTCCATTTCCCATCTTCCGCTTGATCCAGTACGTCTCGCCATCCAGCGTGAAGGAAATCACACGCCGGTCCACTGCCTTTGCTATCGCTTCCTCCGCCGCCTGTTTCAGCCGCGGATCATTTGTAATCTCACTCATACTTTGCCTCACTTAGGTTATTTTTACTTATATTTTACCAAAGGGAAGGCTGGCAAGGCAAGGTTTGGGAGAGGGGAGAGGTGGCTGGGAGCTAGTGGCTAGGGACTGGAAGACTAATACACCGAGAGACACCAGCCCCCGCATCGTCATTTCGAGCGAAGCGAGAAATCTTTTTCATTGGCGATCCGGCGGTCGATGACAGGAAACCAAAACGGGAAGCTGCTATCAAGAGACCTTCGGGCATCGCCCCGTTTCGTCATCCTGAGCGGCGAGAAACGTCGTATGTGAGATAACGAATGCCAGAACAGCTACGACCTCTTCATCGATCGCGGCGAAGCCGCCACCGATTAGCCTTCCCCATTGGGGAAGGCTGGCGATACGAGGGGAACCTGCGCTTAAAAGACCTTCGGGCATCGCCATGATTTCTACTCCGCGGCGCATTTCGTCATCCTGAACGGAGTGAAATGTCGGATGTTCGAAAATATAAAGGCGGAACAGTGAGAACTGAGTCGAAGGATCTGGCGCTGCCCCAAACCCGC
>JAJWRZ010000088.1:0-8655 GCA_021633965.1 Dialister sp. | reverse complement strand
CTGGGGATTAGTAGCTAGGAATTAGTAGCTAGGGATTAGGTTTGCGATACGAGAAAATCGCTAATTTCAAACCTCCGCGGCGCTTCTGATTTTTATGCGCCGCTCCACCATTTCGCATTTCTAATTTCTCATTCAAGCGAAGCTTTCAAACGTAATCAAAGGGCAGCACGCCCCCGGGGCTAACCCCGAACCTTGAACCCCGAACCCCCAACTATGCTATAATAGAGGAACGAACTCCCACATATTTCCTGAAAGAAAGGTGACATAGATGAAACTTTCGAAATGGATGACGATTTCCATGGCATCTCTGGCGCTGGCAGGCGGTGTCCTGACAGCGGACGCAGACTCGATGGTTCTTTCCGGCGGTGAAAAGCTCGACCTTGGCGAGAAGGTCAGCGTCTTTGACGGCAAACGATCTTTCTTCGGCAGCCAGCTGCATGACTGGCTCATGGAGGACAAGGCGGTGACGACCGTAGAAGAGGCGATCAAGAAGGAGAATCTTTTCCCAAAGAACGAAGCCTACTCTCATGACGTGGCACAGATGGCGGTCGATGTACTGCGCCGCGGCAAGCTCTATCAGGTGAGAAGCGAGGACAAAGGCATCTGCTATCAGGGGATGGTCGTCTCGATCGCGCTCTCAGATGCTGACGAGATGAAGCTCGCCCTTTATAGCGCGGCGCTCGATACCCAGTCGAAGGAAGCGGTGAAAGACAACCAGGCAGAGGCGGAAGCCAAAGAGCTGGCGCCTCTTCTGGCGATGACGCATGGACAGCTCACAGTGAAGGCGCACTCGGACTGGGCGGACAAGACGTCGAAGAAGGGGCTCGCCTACAGCACGGGCAGCGCACAGATCTCCATCATCCGTGACGGCTTCACGCTTCCGGTCTATCTGAAAGCGATCATTCACAAGGATAAGGGCATGACGACCTATACCCTTCTCGCGGCGGATCAGGCGTCTGGCGCGTATTTTGAGCCTGTCGTCGACAAGGCGCTGGCAGGAGCCGGAAAATGAAACGCATGCTTTCACTCTGTCTGGGCGTCGCCCTCCTTCTGACGGGCGGACTGTCTCACGCAGACGGTATGGACGGTATCTCGGCGGCGTCTCCTCTCGTACATGGAGAGAGCGTCAGCACGGCGGCTGCCAAAGTCATGGAGCCGTTGCCGATGGAAGAGCTTCTCGCACTCATGCCGGAGAGCCGGGGATTTCTGGGAGATGGAAATCTTCCCAAAGGGATGACCTTTACACCCTTCCACCTCTCCGCAGATCCCCATCCCTCTGCGGGGCTGCTCTTCCTTCCCGGGAAGAAGCAGGATGCGTCCGTCATCGCTTTCGGGATGGAAATGAAAGGGGAAGCGGCAGAGGCCTATTTCCACGACATGTTCCTGTCAGAGGGCTTTACTCCGGCAGCGGGGCAGCGCATGCTCCACTTCAATATCGGTCTGATGGAGGCGGAAACGATGCTGAACAACATCTTTCTTGAGACCGCCAAAGGGACGCGCGAGGCGACCGGTGAGCCCATCCCCTATGACCTCATGGGCGTCAGCATGATGCATGTGGAGCAGCTGCACAAGGTACTCAGCCAGCCAAAGACCTACGGCTTTGCCCTTTCGCCCTATCTGGTCGTGGACGGATGGGCGGTCCCTCTCTATATGCGCGGCTTCCTTGTGAAGACGGGCGAAGGCTACCGGAGCCTTCTCTTCCTCGGCTTCCAGAGCCAGAAGGATGCACTCGATCAGGCCAGCTATGAGATATTGAGATCCATGAAATAAAGGAAACGCTGATTAAATCGCAGAGTCGGATTTCATATGGATTTTTATACATAGCTTCGTCATCATCTTCCTTAAATAGCTCGCTATTCTCGTCAGATGATTCCTTGCTCTGTATAAAATCCAAGAATGAAATCTGACAATGATTTAATCAGTGTTTCCTAAAAAAGATGTCACGATGCGAAAGCGTCATGACATCTTTTTTCGTGGTCAGCCCGTAGGGGAAATGAGGAATGGAGGTGGCGGCTTCGCCGTATTTTAGATGACGGTATTCTCGTATCGTCAGCCTTCCCCTCGAGGGGAAGGTGCCCCGAAGGGGCGGATAGGGCACTGGCGGTATAAAAGAGAGTGGGAAGGAGTGTCTCAAGCAGGCGATTTATGAGAGCATCCGAGCGCTTCTGGCGCGGTCCCTCTTCCCCCTTCACGTAAGGCTCCTGGCCCTCAGCCCAGTCACTGGTCACCGATCATGTCAAGAAACAGCCGGTGCATGCGGTCATCATGTCCGACCTCGGGATGAAAGGAAAGTGCGAGCTGCTTTCCATAGCGGACAGCGACGATGTGGTCATCCACGGTCGAGAGGATGTCCACGTCAGGCGATGCAGAGGCAATGTAGGGGGCGCGAATGAAATTCATCTTCACATCACCCACGCCTTTGACCGGCGCCGTGGTGATGAAGCTTCCGAGCTGGCGGCCATAGGCATTTCTGCGAACCGTCACAGGAAGCGTAGCAAACCAGGTGTTCGCATCATTTTCCAGATGCTCCGCGAGGAGGATCATGCCGGCGCAGGTGGCAAGGACAGGAAGCCCTGCTCGGATCTTGTCTTGGAGCGGTGCGAAAAGTCCCTCATCCTTGAGAAGCTTTCCCTGCACGGTGCTTTCCCCGCCGGGAAGAACGAGCCCGTCCATGGGGCGCTCGAGATCCTTCCGGTTTCGTATTTCAAAACAGGAAGCCCCGAGCTTTGTGAGCATTCGTTCATGCTCGATGAATGCGCCCTGAAGGGCGAGGATAGCAATGGTGGGAGTAGACATGACAAATACCTCTTTTGATAAAAATGAGACGGCGGGGCTGGGAAAAGGAAGGGGCAGCCTTCCTTTTCGCTCGAAATGACAGCGCAGGGAGAGAGTCTGACACCCACTCTCTTTGTCATAAGGCAGCGGTCACCGATCCCCATTCCCGCTGTTTAACATTTATTTTCCGCGTTCCGCCATGAGGAGCTGGATCTCATCTTCATTGATGCCGACCATAGCTTCGCCGAGGTCAGTGGAGAGCTCCGCCAAGATCTCCGGATCCTGGTAGTTGGTGACTGCCTTCACGATAGCGGCAGCACGTTTCGCCGGATCGCCGGACTTGAAGATACCACTGCCGACGAAGACGCCTTCTGCGCCGAGCTGCATCATGAGTGCGGCATCCGCCGGAGTAGCTACGCCGCCGGCCGCAAAGTTGACGACCGGGAGCTTCTGGTGGTCATGGACATAGACGACGAGGTCATAGGGGACGCCCAGCTGCTTGGCTGCTTCGAAGAGCTCATCCGTGCGTTTCGAGGCGATGGAAGCGATCTGGGTATTGATCTTTCTCATGTGGCGTACCGCCTGAATGATATCGCCGGTACCCGGTTCACCCTTGGTACGGATCATGGAAGCGCCCTCTGCGATACGGCGAAGGGCTTCACCGAGGTCACGCGCACCGCAGACGAATGGCACCTTGAACTGGTGCTTGTCGATGTGGTAAACATCGTCAGCCGGAGAGAGGACTTCACTTTCATCAATGTAGTCGATCTCGATGGCCTCGAGGATCTGCGCTTCGACAAAGTGACCGATGCGGCATTTCGCCATGACAGGGATGGAGACGGCTTCCTGAATGCCCTTGATCATTTTCGGATCGCTCATGCGGGATACGCCGCCCGCTTTGCGGATGTCGGCAGGGATGCGTTCCAGTGCCATGACGGCTGCAGCGCCGGCTGCTTCCGCGATCTTTGCCTGCTCCGGTGTGGTGACGTCCATGATGACGCCGCCTTTCAGCATCTGGGCGAGTTCTTTGTTCAGTTCATAGCGTTCATTGTTTTTCATGATAGAGAGTCCTTTCAAAATAATGGGGGAAGCTTGATGGGTTCAAAGTTCAGGAGTCAGGGGTCAGGGGTAGCCAGTGGGGCGTGCTGCCCTTTGATTGCGTGCGAAAGAGGTTCAGCGGGTTCTATAGGTTCTACGGTTCGTGCGGCGCAAAAAATAGTGAAGCGCCGCGGAGTTTTGATAGCGCTTCGCGCCGTCGTCATCTCGAGCGTAGTCGAGAGATCCTCCTTGCAGAACGGTTAGCATGCTAACTGCGCTACTTCAATCACCGCTTGCTTCTAATCCCTAATCCCTAATCCCTAGCCCCTGATGCCGAGTCATCCTGAAAAAGGGTCAATTAAAAAGAAGAGCAGGGGATCCGGCGGATCTCGCGTCTTCTTTTTATGTGAAATTGTGGGGGAGGCTCGTTACCATTTCCCGTCGATCAGCTTTTTGGCATGTTCGTTCAACTTCCATTTCCATACGAGGAAGGGGCCGACGATGACGCCGAAGAGTGCCTGCAGGATCTCATACGGCAGCTTGATCCATGCATAGGCAGGCGTACTGTAGACATAGGCACGGCCGAGGGAATAGCCGACGACCATGATGACGGCGCCGACGAGGACAGCGATCACCGTAGAGAGCTTCGGCTTTTCCGGGAAAGCGTGGTGCGCGATGTAGGAGATCGCCATGGCCTGCAGACCGTGAGTGACGAGTGAGACGAACATCGGGAGCGGGTAGAAGAAGAAGTCTCCTAAAAATGCGCCGACGCCGCCGACGAGGAAGGCTCCTAGTGGGTCGAGCATGAGCGCCGCTGCGACGATCACGATGTCGTTCAGGTACAGGTGACCGCCCGGGACGGGCAGACCGAAAGACGAAAGTCCGACATTGATCGCCATCAAAAGACCGCAGATGGTGAGCCAGCGCGTATTGTGCTTCGTGTGGACGGAAAGGGAATGTGTGGTCAGTGTTTCTTCGTTTGTCATGAGAATTCTCCTTGCTGTATCTGGATGTTTGCATTATACTATGAAACTGGATATATAAAAATCACCAAAATATTACAAAAAAGTAAGACCAGATAGAGCTAACCCTAATCCCTAATCCCTAATCCCTAATCCCTAGTCCCCAGTCCCTATGATTACGAAAGGACTCTCCTCATGACCGCCTACATGACCCTTTATCTTTCCATTCGTGATGCCATCACGAATGGCGTCTATGGCTACGGAGCCAAGCTTCCTTCGAAGCGGCAGACCGCAGAGGCGCAGGGCGTCAGCCTCATCACGGTGGCACACGCCTATGATCTTCTTGTCGAGGAAGGCTACGTGGAGCCGCGGGAACGAAGCGGATACTTCGTCGTCTTCCGCGAGATGGATAACTACGGAGCGGCAGATCCCCGTCCGATGAGCCGCTCGATGGATATCGCCCGCATGAAGACAGAACAGCGCGAGGCCGGAGAAAGAGACCTTTTCCCTTTTTCCATCTTTGCGCGCACGATGCGCAGCGTACTTTCCGCGTATGGAGAAAAGATCCTGGATCCTTCGCCGAACCATGGCTGCGAAGAGCTGCGGCGTGCGATCGCCTCCTATCTCGCCAGAAGCCGCCATATGCGCGTCTCTCCCGAGCAGATCCTGATCGGGTCGGGCGCGGAGTACCTCTATGGATTGAATATACAGGTGCTTGGACAGGGACAGATCTATGCGCTGGAAGACCCGTCCTACCAGAAGATCGAGCAGGTATATCGGGCGAACGGGATCTCTATCGATAAGCTCAGGATGGGGAAGAACGGTATAGAAACGAGTGAGCTCATCCGCACCCGTGCGAGGGTACTCCATGTGACGCCCTTCAACAGCTATCCCTCCGGCATCACGGCGACGGCCTCGAAGAGGGCCGAGTACCTGCGCTTCGCCCGTGAGCGTCATGCCATGATCATCGAAGATGATTTCGATTCCGAGTTTACCCTTCTCTCCAAGCCGGAGGATACGCTCTTCTCTATGGAGCCGGAGGGACACGTCATCTATATGAATAGCTTCTCGAAAACCATCGCGCCCTCCATCCGCACGGGCTACCTGGTCCTCCCGCCGCAGATGGTCCCTCTCTATCAGCTGCGCGTGGGCTTCTACTCCTGTACCGTCCCCGTCTTTGACCAGCTCGTACTCGCTGAATTCATCAGTCAGGGGCATTTCGAAAGGCATATCAATCGGGTCCGGCGGAGGAGACGGCTGCGGGCGAGCGTTTCCTCCATATAAAAACCTAGTGACACTCAATGGTATACCATTGATGCGTCACTAGGTGAGTCACTTGCTTATCATATGGATTTTAATGTTCTTCAAAGGTTCCAAATACGATAGCCTTACCATCTTTGACCATCTGCTGGCCGCGTGCAAATGTAGCATTCAACTGCAGTTTGTCATCAAGAAGTAGAATATCTGCATCACTTCCTTCAGCTAAGCATCCTTTCTTGGGATACAATTTCGTGTTTTGAGCTACATTGCTGGTAAATACAGTCAGGGCATCGGATAAGGATAATCCTTCTTCTTGCACCAGATCTCTGAATTCTTTTAACAGGGAATCTTCATTTGCCACGCCAACACCAATGTTATTGCCGCTGTCATCAAAAATTGGCATGCTTCCGTTACCGTCAGAGCTGACAGAAATCTGACGCAATGGTACCCCAGCATCTAAGGCCTGGCGAATCCCCTTACTTGTTTTAACGACCGGATCGTCATCATCTTTAGGAGCAATACTGCTGGTAAAGTCCATCAGACCGCCGCTTTTTGCCCAATCAATGGCATCCGCAAAGAGATGTTTATTTCTGTTTACATGAGTTGGAATCACCTGCGTCTTAGGCAATTCTCCATTGGCTGTGATTTCTCTCAAATACTTGAGGCCATCTGTACCATCACCGATATGCATATTTACAACACCGGCTTTACCGCTTAGCATACCACCTACTCGCGCTTCTGCCGTAATCTCACGATATGCCGATACGGGAGACTGAGAAGAACGATGATCGCTCATGGCGATCTCACCGGTGCCGATGACTTTATCAATTAAAACAATATCGCGTCGCACGCTTCCTGTAATCGTAGGAGTGGGCATCTCATAAGAACCGGAATAGATGTACGTACTGATACCTTCATTTTCCAAACCGCGAGCCTTTGCCAGTAAGCTTTCTACATGGCGCGTGATTCCGTCTGTACCAAGAAGTCCAAATACCGTAGTAACACCGGCGGTTGTGATCTTGCTTAATTGAATCTCTGGCGTACGGGTCTGAAAACCGCCTTCTCCGCCACCGCCGATAATGTGAACATGGGCATCCATAAATCCAGGAACAGCGCTCAGGCCGTCCCCCTCAACGACTTGACACTGATAAACAGCCGGTAAAAATAAATCTTTACCTATAGCAGCGATTTTTTCGCCAGCGATCAAAATGTCTTGTATGCCTTTATCCTCTGGTGCAAATACATGAACATTTTTCAGAAGCTTAAAAAATGGTTTTGAATTTTCCATAGCAGATCAGTCCTCCTGTCACAATTTTGCTCAACCACATTTAGAAGAAGAGCATGATTAAACGCATAGCCCAAATGGATAGCAGGGTGTTTATTAAGCAGATCATAATGATCGCAAAATAGTGGCGACTGTTCACACCGGAAATACCGAGGCAACGTCCCACATTTTGAACAGGGTTTCCCATCAGATAAATACCGGGAACCATCACAGTGACCTGGATAGGATCCATAATGCCCTGCGTGAATAAGCTCATTAAGATACCAATGGCTCCGCCCATGCTCATGAGAGAACCTATAATCACAGTGGCTGCTTCTCCGGGAAGTCCCCATAGTCCCATAATAGGCTGAAAGGCCACGCCGATCAAATGGAGCAGTCCTGTTACGTCCAAGATTCGAATAATGACAAATGCCATAATTACATTGGGTAACAAACTGGTGGTGCCAATAGTGAATCCCTTGCGAGCTCCTTCTACGAAAAGGTCCAGGACATTTTTCTTGTGTTCTTCGGTCATATTTTCCATTATATTCCTTCTTTAATCTTTACAGAACATTTTTAAGTACAGACGCATCAAATTTGCACCAACAATTTTAAAAACTAAAATAACGACCAAAGGTACAATGATCGGCGTTCCCAAAATAGCGAATGTAGCTGCGCCAGAAGAGAAATAATTGGTTAATCCGGCGCTGCCGCTTGTTTGATAAGTGATAACGATGCTTCTTTCCTTGTCGGTGAGTTTTCCGTTATCCACTAATTCCTTGATCATACCTGCTGCAGCATCCGTGCTCTGCAGATTAGCAATATTTGCAAGAGCTGTAACGCCTGGTACACCCAGCAATGGCTCTAAGATAGGAGTCATTAATTTTTCTGCAGCACGCAATCCGCCGAGCCCATCAATGACATTTACCAATCCGAGCGCCAAAATAACGGCTGGAATCAAAGTCAATGCAAACATGAATCCATCTTTTGCGCCATTACCGCCAATTCCGCGGAAGTTGGTGGGCTGCTCCCCGGTTATATTGCCAAAGCTTCCGGCCAAAACATTAAAGTCCAATACCTTTAGCGGGCCATCTGCAGAAGAGAAGATCCCCGAAAACATTAAAATGGCTATCAAAAAAGCGACATAACCATACCAGGGGACGTGAATTTGTGGTATACCATTTTTGTTGTTACTATCTTGTTTCATACAATTCACCTTTAACCTTTATTTTCGATACCAAAAACTAGAGATACATGCAAGGGAAACACTGATTAAATTGTTGACTGATTTCATTCTTGGGTTTTTATACAGAGCAAGGAATCATCTGACGCGAATAGCGAGCTATTTAAGGAAGA
>JAJWRZ010000246.1:0-1560 GCA_021633965.1 Dialister sp. | reverse complement strand
CACTCCTAATCCCCAATCCCTAATCCCTAGCCACTCATCCCTGCTTTCAAACTTAAGTAGTCAGGGATTGGTAAATGCAAGGCTCCCTCCAGAGAACACGCGCTTTACATTTCCCCTTTTCTTGCCATCTGGAGGCAGAGCGCAAGATCAGCAGGGATCGGCGCTTCGAAGTGCAGGGCCTTGCCCGTCACAGGGTGGCGAATGTCGAGTGTCCACGAATGGAGTGCCTGCCCTTCGATGGGGAAATGGTCTTTCTTCCAGCCATAGAGCGGGTCATTCACGACGGGATGGCGGATGTGTGCCATGTGGACGCGGATCTGGTGGGTACGTCCGGTTTCCAGCTTGCACTCGATCCAGGAGTAATGCGGCATGAATTCAAGTACACGGAAATGGGTGACGGCATGCTTGCCGGTCTTAGGCTGTACGTCCCATTTCATGCGATCCTTCGTACTACGCCCCAAGGGGAAACGGATGACGCCCGTATTTCCTTCCATCTGCCCATGGACGAGGGCGACGTAGTGACGCTCCGCTTCATGCGTCGCGATCTCTTCCTTCAGCACCGGGAAGGCTTCCTTCGACTTCGCGACGACCATGACGCCCGAGGTATCCTTGTCAAGGCGGTGTACAATGCCCGGACGTATGGGATCCTCGCAGGCCTCAAAAAGCGAAGGGCCGACATGGAAGAGGAGTGCATTCACCAGTGTGCCATCCGGATTGCCCGAGCCGGGATGTACGACCATGCCGCGCGCTTTATTGATGACCAGCATGTGTTCATCTTCGTAGAGGATATCAAGCGGTATATCCTGCGGAATGAGCGCGAGCTCCTTCTTCTCTTCCCAGGAGAAGGAGATCTGATCGCCTGTCTGCACATGGTAATTCGGGCGGATCATCTTGCCATCTGCGAGCAGCGCACGGCCGTCTTTGATCCATTTCTGCACTTCAGAACGGGTGAGCCCGGAGGCCTCTTTCAGGAACTGGTCAAGACGCTGTCCTGCTTCTTGCTCGGTCACAACGTAAATTTTCTCACTCATGCTTCATGTCTCCAAAAATAAAATACGATCAGTGCCACACCGACACAGATGAAAATGTCTGCCACATTGAAGATCGGCCAGATGCGGAAGTCGAAGAAGTCCACCACGCCGCTGATACGCACGCGGTCGATGGCATTTCCCAAAGCCCCTCCGAGCAGCATACCGATCGCGGCGGAAAAATAGCGGGGCTCTTCCGGGATGCGCTTCCGGAAAAAGAAGAACGCACCAAAGAGCAGGATGACGATCGCAAGGAAAAACCATCTCTGATACGCCAGGATGCCGAAGGCCGCGCCGGGATTGATGATGTAGGTCAGATGAAATACCCCGGAAATGAGCGGGATCGATTCTCCCCAGACCATGTGCTGCTGGACGATCCATTTCACCAGCTGATCCAGCACGGTCACGAATAAAGCTATATAAACTGTCAGCATAGTATCCTCCTATATATTGCTTTATTATAGCATGAGAGAGAGGGTGCGCGCAGTAGGGAGTTGGGGCGGGGAATAGGTTTAGGGTTCAGGGTTCAGGG
>JAJWRZ010000087.1:0-8711 GCA_021633965.1 Dialister sp. | reverse complement strand
GGAAGAACCAGCTGAAGAGCTGGCCGGGGAAGAGAAGCCGGAGGAGGACATTCATCCGATACCGCCAGCGCCTGTCTCAGCAGACCCGGCTCATCCCGCACCGGCTGCGGAAACGGGGCCGGTGTATCAGTTTCCTCCGCTCTCGCTTCTTCATGCGGGAACGGGTGCGGGACAGGGAGAGGCCGATGCAGGACAGAAGGCGGCACTCATCGAGTCGACGCTTGCCAGCTTCGGAGTCCGGGCGAAGGTCGTTCACTACAGTGTAGGGCCGACGGTGACGCGCTTCGAACTCAAGCCGGAAATGGGCGTCCGCGTGAGCAAGATCGAAGGACTTTCGAATGAGCTCGCCATGGCGCTTGAGGCGACACATATCCGCATCGAAGCCCCGATCCCCGGAAAATCTGCGGTCGGCATCGAGATCCCGAATACGAAGGCGGCCTCTGTGCCGCTTCATGATGTGCTTGCCAGCGATGCCTTTCAGCATGGCAAGGGCCACATCCTTGTGGCCTTGGGCAAGGACATCACCGGGAAGACGGTCGTGACCGATCTGGCGAAAGCACCGCATCTTCTGATCGCAGGCTCGACCGGCAGCGGCAAGAGCGTGTGCATCAATTCCATCATCACGAGCATCATTTATCATAGCCGCCCGGATGAGGTGAAGCTCATGCTCATCGACCCAAAGGTGGTCGAGCTGTCTGTCTATAATGGTATCCCGCATCTGCGCACGGAAGTCGTGACGGATATGAAGAAGGCGCAGGGCACATTGAATTGGGCTGTCCGTGAAATGGAGGCCCGTTACCAGCTCTTTGCCGGGGCGAAGGTGCGAAATATCGAAGGGTATAATAAGCTGTATCCTGACAAAAAGATGCCCTATATTTTACTGATCGTTGATGAATTTGCCGACCTCATGAACGTCGCGGCCAAAGAAGTCGAAGTCCTGATCCAGCGTCTGACGCAGAAGGCGCGTGCCGCAGGCATCCATCTGATCCTTGCGACACAGAGACCGTCAGCCGATGTCATCACCGGCGTGATCAAATCAAACATTCCGAGCCGTATCGCATTCATGGTTGAGTCGGGCCTCAATTCCCGCATCATTCTCGATGAGGGCGGTGCAGAATCGCTGCTCGGCAAGGGCGATATGCTTTTCAAGCAGGCGGGAGCGCTCAGTACTGTCCGTATTCAGGGGGCATTCATTTCGGACGAAGAGGTCGAGGATGTGGTGAACTATGTCAGGGCGGAATGCATCCGTCAGGAAAGCCATGTCATCTATGAGCCGATCGATCTTTCTATCCCGGAAAAAACAGAGAAAGAGGAAGAAATGGTCGAAGAGCAGGATGATCTCATGCCGGAGGCTTCGGAATGGGTGCTCGATACGAAGCGTGCTTCTGTCTCCGCTCTCCAGCGCCGATTCCGCATCGGGTATACCCGGGCCGGCCGTCTCATGGATACCATGGAGCGCCTCGGTATCGTAGGCCCTGCGGAAGGGGCAAAGCCAAGAGATATTCTTGTCGATAAGGAGCAGCTTTCTGATATTCTTGCAGGCGGGAAGAAGGAAGAGCCTTCGGACTAGGAATCGGTCTTCACCTGTATGATGTTTTCTGAAAAGAGCGCCATACTTGTGACTGCGGATCGGGGACCAGCTGCACGTTTTCTCCGCTTCTCTGATAGAGCCTGTATCGAAATGAGGTGATCCATCTTGAAACGTCTATGCTCCGTCTTACTGTTTCTCCTGCTGGCAGGCGGTGCTTTTTGGGGGATTCTTTGCTATGCGAAGAATCTGGAAGCAGAGCGGCGCCAGGAACAGCATCCTGTGAGCAAGGTCGTCGTGCTGACAGATCTTTCACCGGATCTGCTGGATCCGGTGAAAGATGCTTTTTATAAAGAACAGGGGCTCGCTGTAGAGATCTCCTATGTATCTGGCGCAGATCTATTAAAGAAGACCTCCGCTGAGGAAAAGGCAGCGGATGTGGTGATCACCAGTCAGGATATCCTGATGCGGATGAAAGAGAACGGAGAGCTCGCAGCCTATTCATCCTCGCGTACGGATACGGCGCTGAATCTTTTCAAGGATGAAGAGGCGTATTGGACAGGTCTTTGGGTGGATCCCATCGTGTTTGCGGTGAATCCGGATTTTCTTAAGAAGCAGAAGCCATTTTCCTATACGTGGGCAGAGGTCTTCACGAGGGAAGAGGCACAGCTTTCAATGACGGACTTCATCGCCGCTGACATGTCGAGGGATCTCCTGATGTGTCTCATCGAGCACTTCGGGCCAGACTATGCGATGGAACTCTTGGGTAAGGCGCAGCAGCATCTTGTACAATATGGGAAGTATCTCTCTACGCCGTCCCGTATGGCGGCGATGGGAAAGTGCGACATCGGGATCTCCGGGCTGAATGAAGTCCTTCGCACGAAGCGGGAGAAAATGCCTGTCATGATCATTTATCCGGAGGATGGCGCTCCCTGGTACCTCTATGGGACAGGGCTTCTGGCAGAAAGCGCACATCCTGAGCGGGGCGAGCGCCTGATAGACTGGCTTTTGGACTCGGCGAAATATAAAAGCATCATGGAAAAGAACGGGAACTACTTCATCTATGTGAATGATGATGCGGCAGAGCCCGATGCGGCCGGCAATGAACTCGTTTTTTGGGAATTAGAAAAAAGATATCTGGATGAAGGCAGAAAGGATCTGCTGAATCTATGGGGAGAAAAAGTACGATTTGGAGGAACAAAGAAGTGACGAAGAAATTAGGATTTATCAGCCTTGGCTGCTCGAAGAACCTGGTCGATACGGAAATGATGGTGGGCATCATGCAGAAGGCCGGCTATGAACTGACCGAGGATCTGGCAGAAGCGCATGTCATCATCATCAATACCTGCACATTCATCGATCCGGCTAAGGAAGAGTCGATCCAGACGATTCTGGAAACGGCGGAATACAAGAAAACAGGTGTCTGTGAACGTCTTGTGGCTGCCGGCTGCCTCTCACAGCAGTACAAGGAAGCGCTTGCGAAGGAGATCCCGGAAGTCGATATTTTCATCGGTACAGACTCCTGGCAGGATATTCTGGATGCCGTGAATGAATCCTATGCCAATGGCGGAGAAAAGGTGTTTAAATTCGGCACCATTCCCTGCGCGAATGAAGAGCTCATCCCTCGTGCCTCGCTGACGCCGAAATATACCGCCTATGTGAAGATCGCCGAAGGCTGCAGCAATGGCTGCACCTTCTGCTATATTCCCTATGTGCGCGGGCCGATGAGAAGCCGCCCGATCTCTTCCATTGTCCATGAAGTGAGACGTCTGGCGGCTGAAGGGGTACGTGAATTCAATCTCATCGCGCAGGATCTTTCCTGCTACGGACGCGACCTCGGGACGAATCTCGCAAGCCTCCTTCGTGAGCTTGTCAAGATCGAGGGTGTGAAGTGGATCCGTCTTTTCTATCTCTATCCGACATACTTTGATGATGAACTCTTGGACGTCATCCTGCACGAAGATAAGATCTGCAAGTATGTGGATATCCCGCTGCAGCATATCAGCAATGCCGTGCTCACCCGTATGCACCGCCGCGATTCCTCGGAGAGCATCTATGCTCTTCTTCGCAAGCTCCGCGCTGCCAGACCGCGCATGACCATCCGCACGACGCTCATGGTCGGATTCCCGGGAGAGACAGAGGCTGATTTTCAGGAGCTCTGTGACTTCATTCGAGAGATCAAATTCGACGATATGGGAGCCTTTACATTCTCCCCGCAGGAGGGTACGCCTGCGGCGCGCATGACAGATCAGATCGATGAAGAGGTGAAGGAAGACCGCTACCATCAGCTGATGGCGATCCAGGCCGGGATTTCGGAAGAAAACAATGAACGACTCATTGATACCGACGCGGAGGTTCTCGTCGAGGAAATCATCGAGGATGGCGAGGGACATAGACAGGCCAAAGGCCGTACGTCCTATCAGGCGCCCGAAGTCGATGGGAATGTGTATATCGACAACCCGGGAGATCTCAAGCCGGGCGATTTCGTCCATGTCCATATCATCGACGGATATGCGTATGATCTGATCGCAGAAGTGAAGGAGTAAAAGATTCAAGGTTCAGGTGGATGGGTTCAAGGCTCTCGTGGCGGCTTTGCCGCCAATAGTTAGGCAGGGCGATGCCCGAAAGCAGCATGCAAGCCACCAGCCGCCGGTCACTTTTACCCTGATCCCTTTTCTTCCTACAGCTCATCAAGGAGAATATGCATGATCACTGAAATCATTACCACTGGCACCGAGCTCCTGCTAGGGGAGATTGATAACGAAAACAGTCGTTATCTGGCGGAGCTCATGAATGAACATGGATTCACTGTCGCCTTTATGACGACGGTGGGGGATAATCCGGAGCGGATGAGAGCGGCCTTTGCTACGGCACTCTCCCGAGCAGATCTTGTCATCACCTCGGGCGGCCTTGGCTCAACGCAGGGAGACATCACGAAAAAGATCGGAGCCGAGGCACTGGGACTTCCCTATGTTCTCTTTCCGGAAGAGGCGGTGCGTCTTGCTGCGTACTACAAAGAAAAGGGACGCCCCTATCTGCCCTCTTTATCGCGTCAGGCGTGGTTTGCTGAAGGTGCGGAGCTCCTCCGGAATGAAGCCGGCTCTGCCAGCGGCTCTCTCCTTTCGCATCACGGGAAACTTCTGGTACACCTTCCCGGACCTCCTTTTGAGATGAAGCGGATGGCAGAAAAACACATGCTCCCCTCGCTCAAAAAACGGTTGGGAGAGATGGGGACGATCCGCTCCATGATCCTGCCGATCCCCGGCAGGACGGAGGCGGAGATCGAAGAGACCATCATGGACCTCATCCTGACGCAGGAAAATCCCACCATCGCCCTTCTTGCACGACCGGGGTATATCGCCCTTCGTGTGACGGCGAAAGCGGAAACGGCAGAGGCGGCCTATGCGCTGATGTCGCCGCTGGTGACAGAGCTCAGGAAGCGACTCCCCATAGCTGACTATCACATCGAGCAGCATGTGCGGGAAGACCTCGTTGCTCTTCTGGAGAAGACGCATCTTTCCATAAGCGCTGCCGAGTCCTGCACTGGCGGTCTCATCGGAAAGCTGATGACGGATCTTCCGGGCAGCTCTGCTTATTTCAAAGGAAGCGCGGTCACATACTGGAATGAGGCCAAAGAAAATGTGCTGGGGGTCTCTTCGGAGACACTTTCCCGCTATACGGCAGTCAGCGGAGAAACGGCAAAAGAGATGGCAGAGGGCAGCCGCCGCCTGTATGCATCAGACATTGCAGTCTCGACGACAGGATACGCGGGTCCCGGAAGGGGGGAACGCGGCGAGCCTTCCGGCACCGTCTTCCTCGCCGTCTCCGGCGCATATGGTACAGAGGTATATGAAGAACATTTCCTGGGCTCCCGGAAGAGTGTCCGCTATGCTGCCGCAGAGAAAGCAATGTACTATGTGATGGAGTATGTGAGGAAGATGACGGGGGAGAAAAGATAGACTGTTTACTCATTGTGCGTGAGGGTTCAACGGGTTCGAAGGTTCAATGGGTTCAGCGGGGAAGGTGCGGCGCATAAAATAAAAAGCGCCGCGAAATAGAAAAAAGTCACTCGTCCTGCTTCAGCACTTTGTTATGATTTACCATGCAAAAGACACACACGCATTCTTGCGTGTGTGTCTTTTGCATGGTGAGGGGAACGTCATGCGGGTATTGTTCTTTCTCTAACATTGCGGCGCTTCTATTTATTATGCGCCGCACCAGCCCCGTTGAACCCTCAGAACCTTCAAAACCTTTTTTCCTTCGAAACTATGCGTCCGAGAACCAATTATTTCTTCAGATTGATTCCCCGAATCTGCTGACGGAGCGGAAGTACGGAGTAGGGGGCGACGGAGAATTCATCGACGCCCATCTTAAGGAAGGTCTCCGTGATGGAGAGATCACTGCCGAGCTCACCGCACATGCCGACCCAGATGCCGGCTTTGTGTGCATTTTCTACCGTCATCTGGATGAGCTTCAGGACGGCGGGGTGATGTGGATTGAAGAAATCGGTCAGGTTGCGGCTGGTGCGATCGACGACCAAGGTGTACTGCGAGAGGTCATTCGTGCCGATGGAGAAAAAGTCGACTTCTTTCGCGAGCTTGTCGCTGATGAGTGCAGCAGCCGGCGTCTCGATCATGATGCCGATCTCCATCTGCTTGTCGTAAGCGATGCCTTTCTTATCGAGCTCCATCTGGACTTCCGTCAGGATCTCCTTCGCCTTCCACACTTCCCAAACGGAAGTAATGAGCGGGAACATGATGGCCGCTTTGCCATAGGCGCTCGCACGGAGGATGGCACGGAGCTGGACTTTGAAGATCTCAGGACGCTTCAGGGAGATGCGGATCGCGCGCAGACCGAGCGCCGGATTATCCTCTTTCGGCAGATGGAAAGAGGAGGCCTCTTTGTCTGCACCGATGTCGAGGGTACGGATGATGACACGCTTGCCGGCCATGGTCTCGATGGCGAGTTTATAAATATTAAACTGCTCTTCCTCTGACGGCAGCGTTTCACGGCCCATGTAGATGAATTCGCTGCGGAAGAGGCCGATGCCTTCCGCGTCATTCTTGAGGACGGCAGAAAGGTCGGAGGCAGAGGAAACGTTCGCTGCGACCTCGATGCGGTGGCCATCGATCGTTTCGCTCGGAAGGCCCTTCAACTGCAAGAGGAGCTCCTTTAGGTGGATGCTCTGGCTCTGTTTCTCTTTCATACCGGAGAGGATAGCCGGTGTCGGTTCGAGGTAGACAACGCCGGAGAAGCCATCGATAACAGCGGTCTTCCCATCGTGGGAGGCATCGACATCCGTCCCGGTCGCAACGATCGCAGGGACGCCGAGCGCACGGGCAAGGATCGCGGTATGTGAAGTCGGAGTGCCTTCCTTCGTCACGAATCCTAAGATCTTTGTCGTGTCCATCTGAATGGTCTCGCTTGGTGTGAGGTCATCCGCATAGAGGATGCAGGGCTCATCCGAAGAGAAGAGAGCCTGCTTCTGACGGAGCGTGCGGAGCAGGATGCGTGCGACTTCCGCAAGGTCGGCGATCTGGCCATGGACATAGTCATCCGGATCCGCTTCATAGATACGAGTGAAGTTTTGCTCTGCCTGCTGGACGGCGTACTCTGCATTGACGCTCTGCTTCCGGATGATAGACTTGACAGCGTCAACGAATTCAGAGTCTGTCATCATCTGCTGATAGACTTTGAAGATAGAAGCGTTATCCAGACCGACATGAGAGATGGCTTCCTGATAGAATTCCTTCATCTTGACAGCGGCTGCATTGCGCGCGGAGTCAAAGCGTGCGACTTCGGTCTCCGGCTTTTCGATCTCTGTGCGTGCGAAATCCATCGGCTGGTGTCGGAAGACACGCAGCGGGCCGATCGTGACCATGCCGGAAATACTTTTGCCATGAATGGTAAGCATAGGTGGTATCCTTTCGTTTTGTATTTGTAAATCAATCGGGCTCAAGGGGCGTTTCTACAAGCCTTTTTATTTCAATTCTCTATTCCCTTTCGACATTCCACGCCCTTGTCGTAGTAATGCCGGATCTTTTTCATTTCTGTGATGAGGTCGGCGGCGTCAAGAATGATCTTCGGCGCATTTCTTCCCGTGAAGACGAGTTCGCAGTCCGGGCTTCTGGCGGCGAGGATGCGCTTCGTATCCTCCTCGGTCGCAAGGTCATACCAATAAGCCATGTTGTATTCGTCTAAAACAACGAGATCATAGTCTTTGGAGACTGCTTTGACCGCATCCTCGATCCCCTTGAGGACCATGTCGCGATATTCTTTCGGCGGATGTCCTGCGGGGTAGACGCGCAATGCGGAGCCCCAGGCTTTGATCTCTTCTTCTGAGAGCATACCTTCTTTGGCAATGAAATAGGGTTTACCCAAAGTAATGAGCGTCAGGCCTGGAAGTCCCTGCAGGATCTTCTGCTCGGAATAGGCGAGTGACTTCATAAACTGAATAAAACAGACTTTCTTTCCGGCACCGACGGCACGGACGGCAAGTCCGATGGCAGCGGTGGTTTTCCCTTTTCCGTCGCCGGTATAGACTTCGATATATCCTTTCATAAAAGACCTCCTTCTGGAAATCTGATCTTGAAGGAATGATGAGTTAAAATGATCGGCATCCCTTCCATGGATAACTATATTATACAATATGAGGGGAAGAGATGGAAAGAAGAGGGACTCATGACTAAGAGACATCCGATGGCCTGTCATGATCCCTCCTCTTGGTCATTTGGCGTGAAAGCAGAGACCTTTTCCTCTCTTGGACAGAAGGAGTGCTTGAGGGATACTAAAAGGGAAAACCAGTGATCCCCATCGAAGTGACCTGACTCCGCTCTTTACTTGCCTGCGGGAAAACCATCTGCGGGGCCAGCTCTCGCCGGGGAATCCGTATTGGCATATTTCGGCGTGATGTATTATAATGTATAAGACTAATTGTAAAAAATATTTGTAGAAATCTTTATATACATGTATCGCCGCGACGCTGCCCTGCTGTGATGCCTCTGAATCTATGGGCGGCCAAAGGGTAGAGGCATGATAGATGAATATAAGAAATTCATCGGGGTACTGATCCTGGTCATTGCGGCCGCGGTCTCTGTATTCGTGATGAAGACGTACTACCCGGAATTTTATGACCAGACGATTCAGCTGACACTGGCGGGGGATATTGATGGCTTAGGTGATT
>JAJWRZ010000086.1:0-8714 GCA_021633965.1 Dialister sp. | reverse complement strand
AGGGTTCAGGGTTCAGGGTTCAGGGTTCAGGGTTCAGGGTTCAGGGTTCAGGGTTAGCCCTTGGGGCGGCTCGCCCCTTGGGCTAACCCTCTTCACTCTCCCAATTCTTGCATACATCCACCCAGCCCTGCGAAGCGGATGCCCTTTCCAGCTCCGGAAGGCTGAGCTTCACCGCACTATGGTCCGTGCCTGCCGCCGGATAAACGATATCGAAGCGTTTCAGGGACACATCCAGGTAGACCGGCACGCCCTCCGGCAGGCAGAAGGGACACACACCGCCGGGGCGGTGGCCGATGTACTTCTCACAATCGGCGCCGGGGATCATCTTCGCCTTCTTATGAAAGCTCATCTTGAATTTATGATTATCCACCCTGGCATCTCCCGCCACGACGATGATGAGCGGCTTGTCATCCAAGAGGAAGGACATCGTTTTCGCGATGCGCGCCTCCTCCGTCCCGAGAGCCTGCGCTGCCAGCGCCACCGTCGCCGATGACTCCTCAAGATCCATACAGCGATCCCCCATGCCGAGGGTCTCAAAATATTCTTTTACTTTTTCAAAGGACATCGTATGCACTTCTTTCGTATAAATGGGGGACTAGTGACTGGTGACTAGTGACTGGTGGCTGGTGGCTGGGGATTAGGGATTAGGATCCGCGAGTGGCTGGTAGCTGGGGACTAGGGACTAGGGACTGGTGACTGGTGGCTCTCTCGCACGGTCATTTCGAGCAAGCGAGAAATCTTTGTCATTTGCGGCGAGGGACGCACGCTTTCCCCCCATGGGCTGACCCTCCCCACTTCATTTACAACAAAGAGCTGTGCGCTGCACAGCTCCCTTTTTTATTTCTTTCCTTTTTTGACGACCGTCTTCGCTTCCGGTTTCGCTTCCGCCTTGCCGCGGCCGAGGCTGCCGGTCTTTGCCAGCTTCTTCGCCGTCATGTACCAAGCCGGAGATTTGTCCAAGCACTTATTCTGCTTCACCGTAGGATCATTCGGATACTGTTTCTTATAGTTTTCCATCGCACGGCGCGCATTTACCTTCTCATCCTTGGAAATGGTCTCGAAGGAGAATCCCACCTTCCATGCAAAGACGAGCATCGCTACAGGGTAGATCGCAAGCGGATACACTTCGCAGAAGACGCAGGCCGCGATGAGCGCAAGCCCGCCCACGATAGAGAGCACCGAGACACCGGTCTGCACCATGACAGTCTTTCTGAAGTCCGCATCCATGTGCGCGAGCCAGATATTTCCGCTCGAAAGGAAGTAGTGGACGAACTCCTGATTCCGAAGCATCCTGTCCCGCTTGTTATGTGCAAGGATCTGCTGCACGATGTCCGCCACATTTTTCTTGAAGCGCATGGTGCGGTAATTGAATACGACGAGGAGCGTCGTGATGAGAGCGATAAAGATGATACTGCTGGTGGATCCTTCCATGATATGTCTCCTTTGCTGAGTTGTTCTTTCTATTATAAGGGGCAAAGGGGAAATCAGCAAGGGGAGAGAGAGCCCGCAGGGCGCGCGCCCTTTCCCACACGTCTCACTTCTAAGCCCGCACCATCCCCACTTGGATGCCCAGTCGATTCGCTTCGCCCGCCTTCATCTCCAGACACCCTTTCGCACGGAGGCAGGCGGAGAGGCCAAGCCACGGCGCAAGATGAGGGACGACCTTCACCACGCGGCCTTCTCCATCGAAATACACCGCATCGATCGCAAAACGCATGAAGCACATGTGGATGCTGTTCGTCTTCTTGAGGTACAGACCACGTCCTTCATCAAGGGGTGCACGGAGCATGAGGCCTTTGAACCGCGCCCACCACGAGCGAGCTGTCTCGACTTCGACAGAGATGGCACGCTCGCCATTCGTGAGTATCCATGTTTCGATCATAAAAGCTCCTTTGGGAAAATCGTGACTCGCATCCGGCTCTGCGACGAAGCCGTCACCTCCCTGCTCCCGTCGGCATCGCTGCGCCACGGCTTATACATCCCCTGCGAAAAAAATAACTGCCAGCTCACGCTGTCAGTTATTTTTTCCCCATGGTTTCCATAAGAGAGAGAAGCGATGGCAGGAGCGCCACCACGAAGATCGCAGGGAAAATGCAGAATACGAGCGGGAAGACCATCTTGACCGGCGCCTTCATCGCCTTCGTCCGCGCCCGCTGGCGGCGGACATTTCTCATATTGTCAGCCTGGATCGTCAGCGTATCCGACATGGAAGCGCCGAGACGCTCCGACTGCGTGACGGACATGACGAAGAGGTACACATCCTGCACATCACAGCGCTTCGCCATGAACTGCATCGAGCGGCGACGGGTCATCCCCATGCGTACATCACGGAGCATACGGGAAAGCTCATCGATCAAGGGCCCCTTCATACGCTCGACGACCTTGCGAAGCGCCGCATCGAAGGAAAGCCCTGCCTGCACAGAGATCGCCAGAAGGTCCAGCACATCCGGCAGCTGCCGCGTGATGAGAGACTGGCGTTTCTTGATGATATGATTCAGGACGCCGAAGGGAAGCAGTGCTCCCATGAATCCCCAGCCAAGGACGATGATGAAGAACTGTGGCGGTGTGTAAACGCCCCGCCCCGCATACCAGAAGCCGAGTGCGAGCCCGAGCGCCAGACACAGGAACCAGAGGCCGGCGAAATGAGCGACCTTCCACACGCCCTGCTTGCCGGCGAGCATGATGCGCCGCTCCATGAGCTTCGGGATCGCCGCCGGAGCGAAATAGGAGAGCGTATCCATCAGCTCGCCCAACATACGGCCGACGGTACGTTGCAGGAAGGGGATCTTCCGAAGATCGTCCGGATCCACCATCTCTTCTTCGGCAGAAAGATCCATAAACTGATCCAGACGCCGCTGCATCTCACGCTGCGAGTCCGACTGCCGAAGTACGATGAGCGTCATCGTGATAAAAACAAATAAGGAAATCGCAATCGCGATAGAAAATGCAAGCATGGAGTATCACCTCGGTTCAGGATTAGTCCTTGGGGCGTGCTGCCCCTTGATTGGGAATGAAAGCTTTACTCAAATGAGAAATTAGAAATGAGAAATGCGAAATGCGAAATGGTGGTGCGGCGCATAAGAATATGGAAGCGCCGCGGAATATAAAAAGGGCGATGGCCGAGCTCTGTCTTTTCCCTCCTTCCTTTGGAAGGAGGTGCCCCGAAGGGGCGGAGGTTGGCTTGGGTCTTTTCTCTCCCTCGGCCAACCCCTTGCCCTTCGGGCGTTCCCCTTCCAGAGGAAGGGGATAGATGAATCTCGGTTTCTGCTTTCAAACTTCAGGTTGAAAGCAGGGATGAGTAGCCAGGGATTAGGGATTAGGAGCAAGCGGTGATTGAAATAGCGCAGTCGGCACACTGACCGTTCTGCAAGGAAGATCTCTCGGCTACGCCCCTCTGACGACGGCGCGAAGCGCTATCAAAACTCCGCGGCGCTTCCATATTATTTTGCGCCGCACCACAACCCTGAACCCGCCAACCTGAACCCTGAACCTTTCACGTCATACTTTATTCAGCAAGAATGAGCCTGCCGCTGCGCGGCCGTCTCATTCTTCCCAATCCCTTTCCGGCATGCGTCCGAAGAGATCCTTCGGCGCGTCCACGCCGTGGATCTTAAACTTGGTGAGAAACTGCGGCTGCAGGCCTGTATACACGAAGGAGCCCTGCGACTTGCCGTTTTCATCAAAGCCGGTCTGATGGTAGCGGAAAAGGTCCTGCAGGACGATCACATTCCCTTCCATCTGCTGCACTTCGGTGATGTAGGTGATCTTGCGGGAACCGTCCTGAATACGGGACTGATGAATGATGAGATCGAGTGCGGAGGAGATCTGGCTGCGGATCGCCGTGACCGGCAGATCGAAGCCGCTCATGAGGACCATCGTTTCCAGACGCGAGAGCACATCACGCGGGCTGTTCGCATGTGCGGTCGTGAGCGAGCCGTCATGGCCGGTATTCATCGCCTGCAGCATATCGAGCGCCTCGCCGCTTCTGACTTCGCCGACGATGATGCGGTCCGGGCGCATACGGAGAGCATTCTTCACAAGGTCTCGGATCGTGACAGCGCCCTTGCCCTCGATATTCGCCGGACGGGACTCGAGCGTCACGACATGCGGCTGCTCGAGACGGAGCTCAGCGGCATCTTCGATGGTGACGATGCGTTCATCAGCGGGAATGAAAGCAGAAAGCACATTCAGCGTGGTCGTCTTACCGGAGCCGGTACCGCCGCTGACCATGATGTTCAGCTTCGCCTTGACGCAGGCGCGCAGGAAAGAGGCCATCTGTTCCGAAAGAGTGCCGAAGGAAATCAGGTCTTCCACCAAGAGCGGTATCCGGGAGAATTTACGGATCGTCACGCACGGCCCGGACAGAGAAAGCGGCGGGATGACAATATTGACACGGGAGCCGTCTTCGAGACGCGCATCGACGAGCGGCGACGCTTCATCGACGTGACGGCCCAGCGGCGACACGATCTTTTCGATGATCGCCATCAGATGTGCATTATCCTGAAAACGAGCCTGCGTCAGATGGATCTTGCCCATCTTTTCCACATAAATCTTTTTCGGCCCGTTGATCATGATTTCTGTCACGGCATCATCCTTCAGGAAAGGCTCGATCGGGCCAAGCCCCAGGATCTCATCACAGATATCCGATACCAGACGCGAACGCTCGCCGCGCGGAACGGCAAAGGGATCTTCCTCGACCACACGCTGCACGTAGCGCGTGATGACCGCCTCGACCTCCTGCCGCGTATGCTTGCCGTCCAAGACCTGCTGCTGCTCGGCGGTCATATCATCGACGATGCGCCGGTGAATTCCGTTTTTCAGCTCCTGGTATCCCTCTTCACGGGCGTTATTCGTCCGGCCGGCAAATATAGCGGCCTGTTCTTTTTTCTCGGTGCCTTCACGGCGGCCAAGACGTTCCAGAAGTTTCAAAATCTTCACCTTCCTTGGGGATTGGTTTATGGGTGTAATGGAGATAGCGGGTTCAGCGGGTTCAGAGGGTCCAGAGGGTTCAGAGGGTTCAACGGGGGTGGAAGGGACGCACAATTCATATAGCGTCCCAATACCCCATATATATAACTTCGCGGCGCTACTCATTTTGATGCGCCGCACTACACCTTTTGAACCCATTGAACCTATAGAACCTGTTGAACCTATGCACTAACGGCTTTCGTTCACAGTGCGCCGCAAGGCGTGATAGTTTAGAGAAGGGGGCTGCTCATTAAGTGTTTGTCTTCGTTGTCTCATCATACATGAAGCAGCTGACCACATAGTCTGTCGGCATGCCGACGACGTTTTGGATGTAATTCACAAATGACACATCACTCTTGGTAAGTTCCAAGTTGAGCTTCGCATGAACAGAGTTTTCTGGCTTTTCATTATTATCATTGGTGGCATACACCTGCACGCCATCGGCATCCGGCACATATAAATGCGTGATGACATTCTGCTCTTTCAAAATTTTATTGTATTTGGCAGCGATGATCTCGTAATTATCTGTTGGCTTTTGCGAAGGATCTGCGCTTGGTGTGTAGTGCCCCACCACCGCCGCTTCGCGCGCCGCATTTCTCACGATGCCCTGTACGGTCTGGTAATCCCCGAACATGAAGCCGCAATAGATGATCCCGCAGAGAACGAGGAGAAAGATCGGCAGCAGCAGCGCAAATTCGACGATATCCTGTCCTTTTTGTCGTTTCATGATGCTTCGTTTCTCCTTTCGGGGGGGACTAGTGGCTAGGGATTAGGGATTAGGGATTAGGAGTGACTAGAGATTAGTAGCTAGGGATTAGTGGCTAGGGATTAGGAGCGCCAAAGGCGCAGGATGGATGCGCCGCGTAACGACATCCTTCTACATAGCGGCTCATGCTATCTACTCTAGTCTATTCAACAGTTCTTGTTTCTCATTCTGCCTCTTCGAGGCAGTCTATCCCCTGCCCTTCGGGCACCCCCTTCTCCAAGGGGGAACGCATTTTAAGCTTATTTCAATACTCCGCGGCGCTTCTATATTTTTATGCGCCGCACCGCCATTTCGCATTTCTCATTTCTAATTTCTCATTCAAACGAACCGTTCAAACGGAATCAAAGGGCGAGCCGCCCCACGGGCTAACCCTGAACCCATCAACCTGAACCCGACAACCTTTACACCTTTATATCTACGATCTTATGAATGATGAAGAAGCCTATGACTTCCATCACGAGGGCGACGCCGATCGCGATCTGGCCCATGCGTGTCGTGAGGAGCGGGCGCATATATTCCGGCGACATGATGTACATGAAGAGCCCCATCGCGATCGGAAGAGCGGCAAGGATCATGCCTGCCATACGCCCCTGCGCGGTCAGTGTCTTGATCTCGCCGCGCAGCCGGATGCGGTCTAAGATGGTATCGCGGATGATATCAATGATATCGGCGAGATTTCCGCCGACCTGCTGCTGGATGAGCACGGCAGTGACGATGAGCGAAAAGTCAGGGCTGCCCACACGCCGGTCCATCTCCGTCAGCGCACGATCCAGGGGTTTCCCCAGATTCGTCTCACGAAGGACGCGGGCAAATTCCGTGCTGACGGGCGGCTTCATTTCCTTGGCAATGATCTCGATCGTCTGCAGGAAGGAGAAGCCTGCCCGTAGAGAGTTGGAAATCAGCGTCAGGCAGTCCGCCATCTGGTAGAGGAAGGCTTTCAAGCGCTTGTCGATCCGGTATTTCACATAGCCCCACTGGAGAAGAAAAGCGAGGATCGCAAAGAGCAGCGCCGCTGCGCCTTCCCCGGTGACGAGGAGGACCATGAGAAAAGCAAGAATGCTCACAGCGAAGGAAATCGCAACCATTTCGAAGCCGAGCAGCGGCAGACCTGCGCGATGCATCATGAGGTCGAGCTTCGAAGCCGTCTTCCTTCCCCCGACCCTTCGCATACGCTTGCGGAACGCATGGCGGATCTTCTGTCCGGTCGAGATGCGCTCATCCGCCGTCTCCTTCACATCGAGATAGTCCGCATACTGCTGCAGACGCTCAGACACCACCTGCTTCTTTTTCAGCGCATGGCTGAGCAGGAAGAAAAGGATACAAAAGAAAAGAAAGGCGCAAAACAGCGAGATGATAAAAATCATAGATGGTTTGCTCCTTTCTTGGAAATCAGGGTTGCGGGCGAGTGGCTAGGGATTAGGGATTAGGGATTAGGGAACGACGTTTAGCGTTGTACAGCATTTGCCTGGCTGACGCTACGGGAATCTATCCGCCGCCTTTGGCGCGCCCCCGCTCCAGGAGCCAGCTCAGTTGGGGAAAAATACCTAATCCCTAGCTACTAATCCCCAGCTACTAGTCACTAGTCCCCAGCCACTACTTACTCATGATCTTCTCTGCGAGTGCATCGACGGCCTTGGCGAAGGGGCTGTCAGGATTCTCGTCCACGACGAGGCGGCCATTGTCAGCCGCCTCCGAGACACGGACATATTCATTCGGGATGATGGCTGCGACAGGATAGCCCAGCTCCTTGGAGAGACGCTCCTTCTCCGCGTCGTCAAACGGCGAGACACGGGTGAAGAGCGGATAGACACGCTCCCGGTAGTCGTCCCATGCCTTGAAGATCTCCAGCGCGCGCTTCATATGCATCGTCTCATAGCCGCCATTGTACATCGCCATCAGGACCGTCTCATCGGAGAGCTCACACGCCGTCGCGGAAATGTCGGAAAATCCCGAAGGCAGATCAATCAGAACGTAGCTGTAGAGGCTCCGCGTCATATGGATGAGCTGCGTCAGCGCATCCAGCGTGACAGACTCCGCAAGATCCGGCTTCGCCGGCCCGCAAAGTATCTGCAGATTCCTTCTGGCATCGATGAAGTACGACTTCAGCGTCACCGGCGAAAGGAACTTGATATCCCGCACCGCTTCGACCAGGGTCGTTTGCGGATTCAGATTGAAAAAGACCGCCATATCACCGAACTGCAGGTCACAGTCAAGGATCGCGACAGGCTCTCCCGTCTTCTTGGCGATGCTCGCGGCGAGATTGGAGATCAATGTCGTCTTGCCGCTCTTTCCCTTCGGGCTGAAGAAGGAGATCACACGCGCAGACGAGCGCAGCGAGGCGCGGTCCGCATTCCTGACCGCCGCCTGCAGCTCATCCGGCGTGAACGGCTTGATCATATACCCCTGCGCGCCGCCGCGCAGCAGCCGGGCCTGCGCCTCCGAGTCCCAGCGGCGGGAGAGACAGACGATCAGCGCCTGCCCGCAGTTCTTCTTGAAATCAGAAAGAAGACCGGCATTGGGCTCATAGTCGATATCCAGAAGGATCAGATTCGGGCTGAAGGCCTGCATCTGCCCCAGAGCATCGCCCGCCGTCTGATACCGCGCCGACAGCTCGAAGCCCGGGCTGTTTCGAATCACGCTCGACAGCCGCTCAAGCATCATGCGGTTGTTCTCGATGAGGACTGTACGATAGGACATGGAATTCGCCTCCAGTTAAAAGATTCAACGGGTTCTATGGGAAAAGCATCATATCGCAAACGCCTTTCCCCTCTTCGGGCAATACTATTAAATGTTAGCACCGTAACGACTTGCTTCCCCCTCCGGGGGAAGTGCCGAAGGCAATATGTGCAAGCGAACTGGATTTTTAGGAGCGAAGCGACGCTAAAATCCAGTGAGACGCCATTTCGAGCGCAGCGAGATGGGGCATGCTAGCGGTATCTCGCTCTTTGTGGAATTATCCATTTTACCAGCAATTCAACAC
>JAJWRZ010000085.1:0-8715 GCA_021633965.1 Dialister sp. | reverse complement strand
CATTATATCACAATATTTAAATAGTTCAATATCGAATGATATGTTTTT
Source organism: Dialister sp. (assembly GCA_021633965.1). Classification (GTDB taxonomy): domain Bacteria; phylum Bacillota; class Negativicutes; order Veillonellales; family Dialisteraceae; genus Dialister. The sequence goes on along the minus strand of JAJWRZ010000085.1, from coordinate 8,667 downwards.
TCCCTCGCCAATAGTCTTCTCCTCATCCCCCATTGACCAAAAGGTCCTGACCTTATATAATAGGTATCGCAAGCCATGCGAGCGTGGCGGAATTGGTAGACGCACAGGATTTAGGATCCTGCGCCTTGTGCATGGGGGTTCGAGTCCCTTCGCTCGCACCAAAAAAAGCACTGTGGATCTCACAGTGCTTTTTTATTGGCAGTCACCTTTTTCGCTAAAGCCGATCTCTCAGAAATTTACAGTCTTCCCATAGTAAGCACATTCGAGGATCTTGGCCATAGCTTCCGCATCTGCCTCACGCGGGTTCTCCGGAGTGCAGGCATCGAGGACGGCATTCTTAGCGATCGCATCCTTCTTGGCAAGGTACAGCTCCTCTGGCACCCCATAGTCTTTGAGTGTCAACGGGATGTCCATCTTCTGATTCAGTTTCTGGATGGCCTCCTCATAGGAAATGACAAGCTGTGCATCTGTGCGTCCCGGAAGTCCGGCCACGCGAGCGAGATCGGCATAGCGCGAAAGGCAGACTTTCTTATTGAACTGGATGACATACGGCATCAAGATGGCATTCGCGCAACCATGCGGGACATGGAATACGGCGCCGATCTTATGCGCCAGAGAATGTGTGATCCCCAGAAGTCCATTTGAGAAGGCCATGCCGGCAAGGCACTGCGCGATATGCATTTTGCCTCTGGCTTCCTTGTCTCCATGATACGACTCTACGATGTTGTCAAAAATATCGGAGACAGCCTGCTTGGAGAGCGGTTCCGTGAAGCCATTCGCAAACTTTGACACATAGGCCTCGGTCGCATGTGTCAGCGCATCCATCCCTGTATGCGCGGTGAGCTTCTTCGGCATGGTGAACGGGATGTCGAGGTCAAGGATGGCAAGATCCGGCGTCAGGTTGAAATCAGCAAGCGGATACTTGATGCCCGTCGAGTAGTCGGTGATGACAGAGAAAGCCGTGACTTCTGTCGCAGTCCCCGATGTGGATGGGATAGCGACGAAGATCGCCTTCTGACGAAGCGGCGGCAAAGAGAATGGCTTTTTGATCTCATCGAATGTCAGATTCGGATATTCATAGAAGACCCACATGGCCTTGGCTGCATCGATCGGTGAACCGCCGCCGATCGCCACGATCACGTCCGGCTGGAATTCTTCCATCAGCTTCGCGCCCTTCTGCACTTCTTCGATGGATGGATCCGGTGTGATGCCTTCGAGCGTATAAGTGGCAAGTCCTGCGTCCTTCAGCACCTTTTCAGTCTTCTGAAGGAAACCACCTGCCCGCATGGAATGACCACCGGTGCAAATGAAAGCTTTCTTGTGACCCTTCAGCAAAGACAACTCATCAATGGCTCCATGGCCACAATAAATATCTCTAGGCAATGTGAAACGGAACATAGTGACTCCTCCTTTTGGCATAGAATCATACGGAAGGATGGACGATCAGGATCTCTTGATCGAAGAAATTCTGATCTGTCCTTCTTCTTATAGTATACACTTTTTTATGCAAACCGGAACATGTATGCTTATTCTATATGAAGAAGTCATTGGAAATGAGTTAAAAGCATAAATATAGGAGGCCTATCTCCCACTGCATGTGGACTGCTGCTCCCTATGAACACGCCGATGCCCGGTTCCCTAGCCACCGCCTTTTTTATCGGGTATAATATAAGGGAAACGCTGATTAAATAGCAGAGCCGGATTTCATATAGATTTTTATACATAGCTTCGTCATCATCTTCCTTAAATAGCTCGCTATTCGCGTCAGATGATTCCTTGCTCTGTATAAAAATCCAAGAATGAAATCAGACAACGATTTAATCAGTGTTTCCCTAAGAAACGCCGATTCGATCGCTCATCAGATGGGATCCGTGTTTCCTACGAAAAGTGAAAGGAATCAAAACCTCTTATGGAAGATACAAAGAATAAAGTTTTTGTCCACGATCATGGCGACGGACATGTCCACACCCATGTGATCGGGCACATCCATGACGGACATCATCACAATCACAGCCATACGCATGACCCGCAAAAGATCAAAGCGATCATGAATCGGATATCTAAATCCATCGGCCATATGGAGTCGATCAAGAAGATGCTCGAGAACCAACGGGACTGCGCCGATGTCCTAATCCAGCTCGCCGCAGTGCGTGCGGAGATCAATAATACCGGCAAGCTCCTCCTGAAGGAGCATATGGAGCACTGCATTGTGGAAGCGGTGCAGGAGAATGACCAGGAGGCCATCACGCGCATGAATCAGGCGATTGATATGTTCATGAAGTAATATATGGAGCGCAAAAAGGGGCTGTAAAATAACGATCATCTCATTTTCGCGTTCCATCTGCCACGGGGGACTTGCAGCTCTCCTAGGAGTGACCGGGAAACCTTATCCCAGCTGTCTTTCATGCCATAGTCACCCTATCCGCCCCTGCGGGCACCTTCCCCTAGAGGGGAAGGCTGCGATACGAGAATACCATCTTCTAAAAAAGGCGGCGAAGCCGCCACGAGAGCCCTGAACCCTGAACCAAATGAAAGCAAAGTAAAAAGGGGCTGTGAAGAAATGAGAATTCATTTCTTCACAGCCCCTTTTTGCTTTTATCCTACGCCAGCGGCTTCTAGCAGACGGCGGGTATAGAGTTCCTTCGGATGGCGCAGGATCTCTTCCACGGCTCCCTGCTCGACGCATATTCCCTGATGCATAATGAGGAGTGCGTCACAAAACCGCTCTGTGAGCGAGATGTCATGACTGACGAAGAGGAACGAAAGTTGTTTCTCTTTTTTTAATGCGATCAAAAGCTCTACTATATCCTGCTGCACCAAAGGATCCAAGGCGCTGGTCATCTCATCACAGACAAGGATCTCCGGCTTCAGCACGAGCGCTCTTGCGATGGCAGCCCGCTGACATTCGCCGCCGCTGACCTCGTGCGGTTTTTTCGAGAGGATCTTCAAAGGAAGCTGGCATGCCTCTGCGGCCTTCCTAGCGTTTTTCTCCGCAGCTCTCCCTTGGATTCCCTGCTCTGACAGTCCTTCCCTGATGCTTTCCTCCAGTGTCCAGCGTGGATCGAAAGATTCGCGAGGCATCTGAAAAATCATCTGCAGCCGCTTCCAGAGATGACTGAGTCCCTTTTTTCCCTCCAAAGGGCTTCCATGGAACAGGAGCTTTCCTTCGGAAGGCAAGAGCAGACCCGCCGCCATCCTCGCCAGAGTACTTTTCCCGGAGCCGGAGGCTCCCACAATCCCAAGCGCTGTCCCTTTCTGCAAAGTGAAGCTGACCTCATGCACGGCTTCGATGGTCTGGCCTTTCTTTTGAAATCTTCGGGTGAGGCCCCGCCCTTCCAGTAGAATATCCATGGCGTCTCCAGTCAAATGCATGGTAAGAAAATGCTGACAAAATGCCCGTGCCTGCAGAGAGATATTATTTCCCCAAGAGATCAAAAGGTACGACGGCAAGAACGCCCCGCGAAGAGCAGCCGCTTCGTGTAGTCTTCTTTCGGATGCTGCCATAGGTCTTCCGCTCTCCCCTGTTCTACGATATGCCCCTGACGGATGATCATCCCCTGATCCGCAAGCTGCCTTGCAACCTCGATCTGATGCGTGATGCAGAGAAGCGAGCCCTTGATCTCCTTTTTCACCAGCAAAAGCTCTCTCACCACTTCCTGCCTGGCGAGTACATCGAGCGCGCTGGTGGGCTCATCCGCCAAGATCAGCTCGGGCTCCGGCAGCAGCGCACTCACGATGCCCACGCGCTGCATCATACCGCCGGAAAGCTCAGAGGGATAGCTGTCCCAGATCCGGCTGGCTTTCTCCAGTCCCAGCTTCCGCATAAGAGAAAAGGCTTTTTCACGAAGTGAAGATGCCGAAGTCCTGACATGCGCTTCCATCGCCTCATGGATCTGACTTCCCACCGTGCGAATGGGGCAAAAGGCGTCCTTCGTGTCTTGAAAAATGGTGGTGATCTCCTTCCCCAGCAGGCTCCGTCTTTCTTTCGCGCTCATTTTCAAAAGGGACTGCCCTTTGAAGTCTATGTCGCCGGCAGTGATGCGCCCATCGGGGGAAAGCAGACCCAGGATGGCTTTACAGAGCGTCGTCTTTCCACTGCCAGACTCGCCGACAATGGTCAGACACTCACCTCTGGAAAGCGTAAACGAAATATCTCGGGCAGCCACCTGTTCTCCGTACGCGATAGAGACATGGGAGAAGCTAAGTACCTCCGTCTCACTCATTGTACGTCCAGCTCCGCAGTGATTTCATAATAGTCTGAAGGATGGGCGGCAAGACCGGTCACCCCTTTGCGGGACAAGATCCCCATCTGCAGATAAGAAATGAAGTAAAATGCATGATCATCCAAAATGATCTGCTGCATCTCTATGGCGAGCTGATTTCTTTTCTCTGTATCAAATGTCTGGTGCATCTCTTTGGCAAGGGCTTCCAGCCGATCATTGTGATAGAAGCCACGGTTCTTGGTCGACTGATCCAGCGCGCAGGTATGGAAGAAATACTCCGGATCCCCCGTGGGCGCCGTGACAAGTGCGCTGGCATACACATCATAATTCCCTGCTTCAAGCACTTTCAAATGATCTGCCGAGCACTCGATATCTACCTTGATCCCGATCTGCTTCAGATCATCCTGCACGAGCTCGGCAAGTGCCGGAAGCTCCATGCGGCCCGGATACGTCAACCAACGGATGGTCAGATCTTTCCCGTCCTTATCCACATAGCCGTTTCCATCGGTATCCTTCCAACCTGCCTCTTCCAGAAGCTTTCTGGCTTCCTCCGCCTGCAGCGATACTCCATGCACATGTGATGCGCCAAACGGAAGGGCCTTCGGGAAAGGGCCGACCGCTACCTCTCCATGTCCTGCCAGCAGATGATTCACGAATCCGTCGCGATCGATCGCCATGTCGATCGCCTTCCTCACGCGTATATCCTGCATGACGGGCGAATGCATATTGACCTGACCGAAGAAATTGCGGCTGGTGGCCACCTTGGAGGCCTGAAATTTCGAAGGATCCTCAAAAAGCGGATAGCTGGCATAAGGCAGTCCATACGTGGCATCGATATTTCCGGCCTGCAACGCAGCCGTCATCGCATCCCCATCAGTGACAGCCTTCACGATCAGGTGATCCACTTTCGGACTGCCATTCCAATAGGACGCATTTTTGTGCAGATGGATCTCTGTATCCGTCACAGAGTCTGCCACATAAGGACCTGTCCCTGACACCCGGCCATCCTTCATGTCCGCTTTCATATCCACTATGGCTGCGTAGGGATCGCAAAGATAGAAAATAAGACTCGGGCAGGATTTCTTCGTATGAATGCGCACTGTATTTTCTGTGGCATCGATCCGGTCGATCTTAAGGTCAAAGGCCGCTCTTGGATTCTTCGCCACCAGTGCCTCCAGACATTCCTTCACAGCCTCTCCGTCCATTTTTCGCCCGCTGGAGAAAGAGATCCCCTCACGGAGCTCTATATCCACCGTGCTGTCATCGACGTATTCGAAATGCTTCGCCAGCCATGGCTCCGGAGTCATCGCATCGGACAAGCGGAATAGTGTCTCCCCTACGCCATAGCGCACGGTACTCCATCCGGAATAATTCTCGTGTGGATCAAGTCCTGCATCTCCCATCTCACGGCCATACCCAGTCGTAGCATAGACCAAGGTCTTTTCGCCGGATGCCTTCTCTCCGCCGCCGCAACCGCCAAGTGCAAGCGATGTGAAAACAAGTGCAGTCAATACTGCTTTAGAAATCCTATTCATGAGCTTCTCCTTATATACATATACATATACATGGTGATCCGTGCTCCCTAGGCACCCCTGCATGCGGGGAAATGAGGCTATCCCCCCTTCTATCACCTTTCTCTGGGATCAAACGCATCTCTAAGCGCTTCTCCCAAAAGATGAAAAAGTCCGACCGTCAGACACATGGCCGCCCCCGGTGCCATGACCATCCATGGTGAGAGCTGGAGGAAACGACGTCCTTCACTCATCATAGCGCCCCATTCCGGTGTCGGCGGCTTCACGCCGAGTCCCAAAAAGGAAAGTGCCGCAAGCTCCATCATCATCGTCCCGATATCCAGTACCGCCGTCGTCAAAATCGGGCCTGCCATATTCGGAAGTATATGACCGTACATGATCTTCCAGGAAGAGATCCCTCGCATCCTTGCAATGTCGATATAAGGCTCCCCTTTCAAAGAAACCGTAAGGCGCCGTGACAGCCTGGCATACTTAGGCCAGCCGATCGCCGCGAGCGCCAGAACCGCCTGCAGCATGCCCCCGCCGGAAACGCCTGCCACGGCCAGTGCAAGGACCAGTCCTGGAAAAGCAAGAAATACATCCGATAGTCCCATCCATGCCTGCTCGATCCGTCCGCCATACCATCCGCTCCCTGTCCCGATCCCTGTCCCGATGGCAGTGATAAGCAGGACGACCACCAGCGCCCCCCAAATGCTGGTGCGCCCTCCGACAAGGACACGGGCAAGCATATCGCGCCCATATCGATCCGTTCCCAGAAGGTGCCCCGCAGAAGGCGGCTGCTGCGCCATCGATAAGTCCTGGGCATAGGCATCCCAAGGGATCAGATACTCAGCGAGCATCACGCCCAGCATCAGCGTCAAGAGGAGACCTCCCCACAAATAAAGGCGCGAGCGGGACGATTTCATCTTTTTCATCATTTCTCCTCCGGGAAGCACGGATGGAATCATCGTTTCCCCAGCAGACGCGATACTCCATCACCCGCGCCATTCACTAAAATATAGATACCGGCCATCCATACCACATAGGCCTGAATGAGCGGATAATCCCTCTGCATCATGGCATCCACTGCCAGCTTTCCCACACCATCCCAGAGGAAGATCGTCTCCACCACGGCCGTACCGGAAAGGAGACTGCCGATAGAGATCGCAAGCAGTGTGACGATCGCCGGACTGGCCATCGGGATGACACTCTTACAGAGGATCGTCCCCTCACTCACTCCTCGTGCTCTCGCCCCCATCACGTAGCCCTTTCGAAGCTCAGCCAAGACGACCCCTCGGATCTGGCGCGTATACTTGGCACTCATAGCGATCGCGAGCGTCACTGCCGGCAATGCCACCGAAGGCGAACGCCCCACAGATACAGCAGGGAACCACTTCATCTTCACAGCCAGCAGATATATCAGAAGGATCGCGACGAAAAAATTCGGCATCGCATTCCCTAGGAAGGACAACCCGCCCGCCAGAGAGTCACACCAGCCATCTTTCCTGACAGCAGAAAGGACCCCCAGCGGAATCGACACTACCAGCGTCAGGGTGATCGATACCGCTGCGAGGTACAGGGTATGCGGGATCTTGGATGCGATGAGCGGAAGCACCGCGCGCCCAGACACATAGCTTTCCCCCATATCTCCCATGAGCGCATGCAGCAGCCAATGCCCATACTGCAGCAAAAACGGCTGATCCAGCCCGTATTTTTTTCGCATGGCATCCATGATCTCTTGAGAAACTACCGTTCCCTGATTTTCATAGAAATAGGAAATGGCATCTCCGCCTGCCAGATACATCAGGGCAAACGTGACGAATGTCACGCCGAGAAGAATGAGAAGGCAGGAAATCCCTTTCTTGACTATCCACACCATAGGCACCCATCACTTTTTTGCTTCAATGCAAAAATACGGCGTCGCCGCAAAATTCAGCTGCTCCTCCGGAAGAAGGATCTCTTCGGAAATATTCTCATACAGTGTGACCTGCATCCCCATCTCTTCAAGTACCTGCCGGTCCCAGGCAGGACGTTTCTTGGGCGAAAGGGGCATCTGTCGCGCGATACGTTCGCAGGCCATAACATCGGTCGAAATATAGCGGTCAAAGACCCCCGCTTCTGCGACCTGCTCGCGGTCCCTGTCATAAAGGGCACGGTCTTCTTCGCTATACAGGTAGTTGTACCAGTTCGCATCGAAATTGAGAAGGATCCCGCCCTTTTTCAGAACGCGCTGCCAGCTCGCATACGCCTTTTTCGGATGCGGCAGCGTCCATGTGAGATTCCTCGTCACGATGAGATCGTAGCTGTCTGCGGGAAGCGGCACCTCTTCCGCATCCCCTCGACATAATGGATCGCCTCTGCGAGCGGTCCTGCATTCTTCTTCGCCTCTGCCATCATGGCAGGATTCCGATCCAGTGCCGTCACCTCGCAGCCCGCCATCCCCAGAATGATGGAGAAGAAGCCGGGCCCCGCCCCGATATCAAGCGCTTTGATCCCTTCTCTCTCCGGCATGACATCCTGTACACGTCGCATGATATAGGACGTCCAAAGATCCTTCTGCCTTCCGCAGAGCTCTTTCTGATTGATCTCCGAATAGCTCGGCGCCCGCCTTGTCCAATAGTCTATGATCTCTTTTTCTAACATCAATGGCTCTCCTTACGATAAAGGAAACGCTGACCCCATCGCAGGATCAGTGTCTCTCCATTCTCTTATTCATAATGAGTCTACCAATAAAAAAAATCCCCCACAAGCCGGGTGGGGGGTTCTATGCGAGATCATGCGGCTAAGGAAACGCTGATCAGATCGCAGCATCAGATCGCAGCATCAGATCTCATATGGATTTTTATACATAGCGTCGTCGACATTCTCCTTAAATACATAAAAAAAGGCGATGTGAAATAACGATCATCTCATTTTCGCGTTCAATCTGCCGC
>JAJWRZ010000084.1:0-8751 GCA_021633965.1 Dialister sp. | reverse complement strand
GTCTTAAGGTAATTCATAGTGCGACTTCTTTTCTTTTTTCTTGAAAAGCACACAGTTCCTGCCGATGATCTGTACGATCTCGCAGGAAAGATGCCCTGCGAGGTAGAGAGCGGTGCTCTTGATATCTTCGTCTGAATTCTGATTGATCTTCACTTTGATCAATTCGCGTGCCGTCAAGACGTCATCCACGCTCTGGATGACCGTCTCACTCATGCCGTCTTTACCGATCTGTACGACCGCCGGCAGCTGCACGGCGAGAGCTTTTAAGTATTGTTTCTGTTTTCCTGTAAGCATGGAAAAAGTCTCCTTGGGTAAAATGATTTATGGGTTCAGGGTTCAGGGTTCAGGGTGAGCCCGTGGGGCGTGCTGCCCCTTGATTGCGTGCGAAAGAGGTTCAGCGGGTTCAACAGGTTCAGAGGGTAGGGCGGGGGTGGTGCGGCGCATAAAAATCAGTAGCGCCGCGGAACTTTGATAGCGCTTCGCGCGCATCGTCATTTCGAGCGTAGCCCGGAAATCTTTATTGCAGAACGCTCATCGCCTGATGTGAGGCAGCACCAGGACATCGTTTCCCCTCAGCGCATACACGCTGATTCCCGCAGTGCAAGAAAGATCCCTCGGCTGCGCTCGGGATGACGATACGGGAGAACCTTAAGTCTCCAGTTGCTTGAGATCCCTAATCCCTAGCTACTAGCTACCAGTCACTAGTCACTAGTCACCAGTCACTAGTCTTCCTCGTTATGATTCTCCGACCAAGTGAATTCTACGCCGTACAGATTGACCGTATCGCCTTCCTGGCAGCCTGCCTTGCGGAGGAGTTTGTCAAGGCCCATGAAGCGCCATGCTCTGTCGAAGCGGCGCATGGAGACATAGTCTTCGAAATCCGTCATGCCGACCAGCTTCTCTACGCGCTTGCCCTTGATGTAGTAGACATCATTCTTGCACTCGATCTCGAATTCCTGTTTGTTCGCCTCATATACAATGGCTTTTTCCGGAGATTCGAAGGAGACATCGGGGATTTCCTGCAGGAGCTTCCACACAGCTTCCATGAGCGGACGAGTGCCTTCTCCGGAAAGCGTGCAGATGGGATAGAAGTCATAGCCTTCCTTCTCGATGGCCTCTTTCAGCTCCTCCAGCTTCTTCGGATCATCGATGAGATCGATCTTATTCGCTGCGACGATCTGCTTCTTCTGACGAAGCTCCGGACTGTACAGCTCGAGCTCATTGTTGATGATATGGAAATCATGCAAGGGATCACGGCCTTCGCTGCCCGCCGCATCCAGCACATGGATGAGGACCTTCGTGCGCTCCACATGGCGAAGGAATTCATCGCCAAGACCCGTCCCCTGACTGGCACCTTCGATGAGGCCCGGGATATCCGCCATGACGAAGCTTCTCTCATAGTCCAGATTCACTACGCCGAGGATCGGATTCAGCGTCGTGAAATGGTAGGCTGCCACTTCCGGCTTCGCCCCCGATACCTTGCGGATGAGAGACGATTTCCCTACACTAGGGAAGCCCAGAAGTCCGACATCCGCGAGTACCTTCAGCTCGAGGCGCAGCTCCTTTTCTTCACCAGGCTCGCCTTTTTCCGCATAGAGAGGCGCGCGGACAGCCGACGTCGCGAAATGGGAATTTCCGCGGCCGCCATGCCCGCCTTTGACGATGAGGGCTTCCTGTCCATTCTGCGTCATATCCGCCAGAAGTTCGCCGGTCTTATTGTCATAGACCATCGTTCCGAGCGGCACCTCGACGAAGACGTCCTCTGCATTTTTGCCGAACATTTCTTTCGCCCCGCCATTCGCACCGGCTTTGGCTGCGAATTTTCTATGACGGCGGAAATTGATCAGCGTATTCAGGTCGCTATTTGCCTTGATAAAAACGGAGCCGCCCTTGCCGCCATCACCGCCTGACGGGCCGCCGCGCGGGACATACTTCTCACGGCGGAAGGAAACCATCCCGTCCCCGCCCGCGCCGGAGACTACAATAATTTTTGCTCTATCGATAAACATAAGTACCTCATTGTATAGAAAGACAACACTTACAGATGAATAGGGTTCAGGGTTCAGGGTTCGCCCGTGGGGCGGCTCGCCCCTTGATTACGTTTGAAAGCCTCGATTGAATGAGAAATTAGAAATGAGAAATGCGAAATGGTGGTGCGGCGCATAAAAATATAGAAGCGCCGCGGAGGTTTGATAGCGCTTCGCGCATCGTCATTTCGAGCGTAGCCGAGAAATCTTTATTGCAGAACGTTCATCGCCTGATATGAGGCAGCACCAGGACATCGTTTTCCCTCGGCGCATACACGCTGATTCCCGCAATGCAGTAAAGATCCCTCGGCTGCGCTCGGGATGACAATGCCGGAGAATCCCAGTCACTCCTAGTCCCCAATCCCTAATCCCTAGCTACTAGTCCCTAGAGCTACTAGTCACCAGCTCCCCGTCCTCTTGCATCTGTATATAAAAATTCTATTCTATTATACAGAGAAATAACGATTCTGTCATGTAAAAATTGTGGAGTGATACGGTTCTGGAGGATTAGGAATTAGGAGCCACTAGTGACTGGTGACTTAAATACCACCTTCGGGCATCGCCCCATTTATATGCGGCAGATCCGCCACCTTCATTCCTCATTCGAGCGGAGCTTTCATCCACAATCAAGGGGGCTAACCCTGAACCTCCAATCAAAAAACGGTTCTCCTTTCGAAGAACCGTTTGCATGATTTCTGCTATCTCACGCTCTTCACTTTCATGCGGCGCTCGAGGACGCGCAGGCACATGGAGACGAAGAAGGTCATGATGAAGTAGTAGATCGCTACGATGACGAGCGGCGGGAATGGCAGGAAGCTGATGCCCTGGATGGTGGTCGCGGTGTACATCAGATCGGCCATGCCGATGACGGAGACCTGAGAGGACTCTTTGATGAGGGTGACGAATTCATTCCCGATGACAGGCAGGATGTTGCGGATCGCCTGCGGGATGATGATGCGCACCATAGACTCCCACTTCGAGAAACCAAGCGACATCGCGCCTTCGAGCTGTCCCTTCGGGATGGACTGGATACCAGAGCGGACGATTTCACACTCATACGCACCGGAATTCAGGATCAGTGCAAGGACACCGGCGGAAAGTCTTTCAAAGTCGACGCCCATGATCTGGAAGCTGGGGAAATGGATGCCGAGGAACGGCAGCCCGAAGAATACGAGGGAAATCTGTACCAGGACCGGCGTACCGCGGATGACTTCTACATAGGCGGTCGAGATCCACTGCAGGACCTTGATGCCGGAAATCTTCATGAATGCGAGAATGATCCCGAGAAGAAGACCAAAGAAGCAGGACAGAAGAGAAATAATGATGGTGATTTTCACACCTGACATGAAAATGTCATTATATTTGACAGCTGTATCTAATACCATATCCATAATCGCATCATCTCCTTAAATATCAGCATGGATCAGACGCTTCAGGAATGTCTGCGTCCGTTCTTCCTGTGGATGGGTGAAGATATCTTCCGGATTTCCTTCTTCCACGATATAGCCCTTATCCATGAAAATGACGTGATTGGAAACGCTTCTAGCGAACTGCATCTCATGCGTGACGACGGCCATGGTCATGCCGCCCAAAGCGACTTCTTTCATGACGGTCAGTACATCGCCGACGAGCTCGGGATCGAGCGCAGAGGTCGGTTCATCGAAGAGCAGCATCTTCGGCTTCATCGCAAGCGCTCTGGCGATAGCGACACGCTGCTGCTGCCCGCCGGAAAGCTCGCCCGGATAATAATCCGCACGCTCGGCAAGACCTACACGGGAGAGAAGCTCCATCGCTTCCTCTTTCGCCTCCGCTTTCGGCAGCTTCTTGATATGTACCGGCGCATACATGACATTCTCTACCGCGGAGAACATCGGGAACAGGTTGAACGACTGGAAAACCATGCCAACATCGCGGCGCAGCATCTTCACATCGGTCTTTTCATTGACCTTCTTCCCTTCGAACCACAGCTCGCCCCCGGTCGGCGTTTCCAGCAGATTCAGGCAACGCAGGAAGGTACTCTTCCCGCTCCCGGACGGACCGATAATGGTACACACTTCTCCGTTCTCGATCTTCATATTGATATCTCTCAGTACTTCGACCTTACCGAACGATTTCTGCAAATGTTTGACTTCATAAATGACTTTTTTATCTGACATAGTCCTCACGCCCTTCTTATTTATACAAGATAATAGCATAAGTATACAGGTATGTCAATAAAAATTGAGGCTTCAGATCCAAAAGGCGCAAAGGGGCGTCGTACTTCGCCTCCCGGAATCATGCCTTCCCGCCCCGCAAAGAAGCTCCCCGACGGGCAGAGCCTGACTATACATATATATAAGATCCGTATTCACACCGTATCCCCTCCTCGTCATTCCGTCCTTTCCCAAGGAGGGAAGGCCCATGGTACACGGGAAGCCTCCGCAAGACCCTAAGCGCTTCTACGCATTTCCATTTTAGCTATGTCTAAACTCATCACCCCTGCCCTCCTACTTGAAATATTAAAGTGTTTCTCATGCTCCATTTACGGTGTCTTTGGAGAATGCTAAAATAACACCATAGAATGATACCAGTCAGGAAGCAACGCTTCCATTCCAGATAAGGAGACATACCATGGAAAAGCACGATGAAAAGCATGTACATCACTGCGGATGCGGCCACTGCCATCAGGCACAGGAAGCTGTCCATCGCACCGAAGAGCATGCACACCACGAGGAAGATGAAGAAATTCACGACTGCACCTGCGGGCATGACCACGACCACGAAGGTCACTCCCACGAGCACGACTGCGCTTGCGAGCATGACCATGACCACGAAGGCCACTCCCACGAGTACGACTGCACCTGCGGGCATGACCATGGCCACGAACACGAAGGCCACTCTCACGAACACGGTTGCGGATGCGGCTGTGGCTGTGGGCATGACCACGAAGGCCACTCTCACGAACACGGTTGCGGATGCGGACATGACCATGATCACGAAGGTCACTCCCACGAACACGGCGGATGCGGCTGTGGCTGCTGTGAAGAAATCCCGGAAGAGCATCATGACCACTCGAACGATCCGGAAATGGCAAAATACAAGGACAATAAGATCGATGTCATGGAGAGCGATGCCGACATTGCGATCGATGAAAGGCGCGCCTTCGGCCATTTCCATGACAAAGGCGTCCACCATCATGACGGGCACAAGAATGACTGCCACTGCCATGACTGCATCGACGAAGAAGACTGCGACTACTGCGGCAAAGACCTCGCCTCCTGCCGCTGCGATTTCTTAGGGAAAGAATACAAGCGCGGCCTCTATCACATGGAGCATCTCGACTGCATGGAATGCGCCGCCAAAATGGAAGGCAAGATCCGTGAAATGCCCTCCGTCTTCTTCGCCTCGATTTCTTTCACGAAGAAAGAGCTCCGCGTCATCTCGAAAGAGAATCCGGACAGCCTCATCCCGCAGCTGCTCTCTGTCTGCCGCACGGTCGATGAAAATATCGGCATCGTGCCGCCATCGGACAAGGGCGATTTCAAGACGGAAATCTATGAAATCCCCACCCTTGACTGTGCAGCCTGCGCCGTCAAGCTCGAAAAGCTCGTGAACCGCCAGCCCGGCATCCTCTCTGCCTCGATCTCCTTCGCCACCAAGACGATGAAACTCACCGCCAAAGACCCGGACAGCCTCATCCCCGAGCTGACCAGAAAATGCAACGAAGTCGAAAGTCCGACCGAGATCCGAAAGAAACAGCGCCCGACCAAAGCGCAGAAAAAGTCAGCAGCCAAAAAAGAAGCGTCCTTCCTCGAGCGCCTGAAGAGCGAAAAAAGCCAGCTCTCCATCGGCGGCCTCCTCTTCGTCATCGGCATGCTGATGCACTACCAGCCGGCCGGCCTCTTCGCCGGACTTGCCTCCATCGGAGACTATTTCTTCTTCGTCTCCTACCTCATCTTAGGCGGCCCCATCGTCTACACCGCCCTCAAAAACATCACCCATGGGGAATTCTTCGACGAGACCTTCCTTATGACCGTTGCGACCGTCGGCGCCTTCGCGATCCACGAATACCCGGAAGCTGTCGGCGTCATGCTCTTCTACCGCATCGGTGAATATTTCCAGGACCTCGCTGCCGACCGCAGCCGCGACCAGATCATGGACGCCGTCGACCTCCGCCCGGAAGTCGTCCAGCGCGTGACCGCAAGCGGCACCGAGACCATCCCGGCAGAAGAAGCCGAAATCGGCGATATCCTTCTCATTCGCCCCGGCGACCGCATCCCGCTTGACGGCATCATTTCCGAAGGCGAGACCCAGATCGACACCTCCGCCGTCACCGGTGAACCGAAGCCTGTCCTCGCAGCCGTCGGCGACCCCGTAGACTCCGGCTGCGTCAATATGACCGGCACCATCCGCATCCAGGTCGAAAAAGTCCTCGCAGAATCCATGGTCACCCGTATCCTTGACTCCGTCGAGAATGCCGTCGCCAGCAAGCCAAAGATCGACCGTTTCATCACCCGCTTCTCCCGCGTGTACACCCCGATCGTCGTCTTCATCGCGATCGCCGTCGCAGTCCTCCCGCCGCTCCTCTTTTCCGCCGACTGGGATAAATGCATCTACACCGCTCTCACCTTCCTCGTCATCAGCTGCCCCTGCGCGCTCGTCATCTCCGTCCCGCTCTCCTTCTTTGCCGGCATCGGCGCCGCATCGAAAGAAGGCATCCTCTTCAAGGGCGGCACCGTCATGGAAGCCCTCTCAAATACCAAAGCCGCTGTCCTCGATAAGACCGGCACTCTGACCGAAGGAAAATTCAAAGTCAGAAGCATCGCAAAGACCGCGGACAAGAGCGAAGACGAGATCCTCGCCCTCGCCGCTGCCGGAGAGATCTACTCCACCCACCCCATCGCCCAGTCCATCGTGAGCGCCGCGAATGAAAAAGGCCTCACCCTTCCGAAATTCTCCTCCATGCAGGAAATCGCCGGACACGGCGTCAAAGCCCAGTGGGAAGGAAAAGACGTCTACATCGGAAATGAAAAACTCCTCGCGAAAGCCGGCATCTCCATCCCCTCCCTTCCGGAACACAAAGAAGTCGGCACCGACGTCTACGTAGCCCTCGAACAGACCTTCCTCGGCCGCATCACCATCTCCGATGCCATCAAGTCCGACACCATCGAAGGCATCCAAGACCTGAAAGCCCTCTCCATCACCCCCGTCATGCTGACCGGGGACAATGAAAAGAGCGCCAAAGCCATCGGCAGCCTCGTCGGCATCGAAAACATCCACGCCGGCCTTCTCCCGGAAGACAAACTCTCTGAAATGCAGAAAGTCAGAAAAGACATCGGCTCCGTCCTCTTCGTAGGCGACGGCATCAATGACGCCCCCGTCCTCGCCGGTGCTGACGTAGGCGCTGCTATGGGCAGCGGGGCAGACGCTGCCATCGAAGCCGCCGACGTCGTCTTCCTGAATTCGAATGTTGACGCCATCTCCAAAGCCGTCCGCGTGGCTAGAAAAGTCATCAAGACCGCCTGGGAAAATGTCGCCTTCGCCCTCATCGTGAAGATCGCCGTCATGATCATGGGCCTCCTGGGCTATGCCAATATGTGGGTCGCCGTCTTCGCAGATACCGGCGTCACCATCCTCTGCATCCTCTATGCCGTACGGCTGCTCCGCGTGAAATTCTGATATTACGCGTACATAGATAAGCAGTGACTGGTGACTAGGGATTAGGGATTAGGGATTAGGGATCTCGAGTAACTGGGAGACCGGGAGACTAGGAGGCCGGGAGACTTAAGACTCTCACGTATCGTCATTTCGAGCGAAGCGAGAAATCTTTGTCATTCGCGGTCAGGCGGTCAATGTTTGGAACTCCCAAACGGGAAACCTGCTTCCCACTCACCTTCGGGCATCGCCCTTTTATATAAATCGACACGAAGCTGCCATCTAAGTTTGAAAGCAGTGACTGGTGACCGCCTTCAGTCCCAATACCTCATTCGAGCAAAGCTTTCATTCACAACCATGGGACGGCACGTCCCACAAGCAAAGAAACCCCGATTTGCCAAAAGACAAATCGGGGTTTTTGCTTACACGCCAAACTACACGAAACGGATTTCCAACCGCTTGCCAAGTCCCTGCGCGATCTTGGCAAGGGTAGCAATGGAAGGCATAGCCTGCCCTTTCTCAATGCGGCTGATATTCGACTGCCGAAGCCCTGTGCGCTCAGCCAGTTCCGACTGCGTGAGCTGTTCCTCATTCCGTGCACGAAGAACCATCATCATCAGCTGATAGCGCGCTTCATTCTCATCCCATTCTTTTTTGAAATCAGGATCCCTCATCTGCTCTTTGAGATATCTATCGAAATCATCCATGTAACTCACCTCCTGCTGCGATTCATAAAATCATCCCGTATTTTCTTTGCTCGCTTGATTTCACGAGCCGGTGTTTTCTGCGTTTTTTTGATGAAACCATGTGTCAAAACCGCTTGATTTCCGAGCATGAAGAAATACAACACTCGGCTGATATTGTTTCCTGCCTGCGCCCGAAGTTCAAAAATACCATCTTCAAGAAACTCCGATAAAGGCATGCGAAGGGAATATCCCATTTCTTGCAAAGCCATAATCGAACGGAGCATTTTCTGTCGCATCTTAACATCCAGACCATCGAGAAAATCTCTCACGGGAACCTGACCATCTGCGCTTTCGTAGAATTTAATCTCCATATGTAATATTCCTTTCTTGATATATTATATATC
>JAJWRZ010000083.1:0-8830 GCA_021633965.1 Dialister sp. | reverse complement strand
TCCCGCGGCAGATGGAACGCGAAAATGAGATGATCGTTATTTCACATCGCCTTTTCGATTGAGAGAAGAGGTTCGAAGGTTAGCCTCGGGGGCGTGCTGCCCATTGATTGTTTGCAAAAGAGGGGGGAGCGGGTTTTACAGGTTCAGAGGATTCAGAGGGGGTGGTGCGGCGCATTTCGTCATCCTGAGCGGAGAAAAACGTCGTGTGTTAAGGAAACGCTGATTCAATCGCAGAACCAGATTATGAAGCTTCATAAATATGGAATAAGAATAGCTTGCTTTCAAACTTGAAGTATATAGAGCGCTGCACTTACTTCGATTTCTCCCTCCTTCCTCTGGAAGGAGGTGGCGCGTAGCGCCGGAGGTTGGCTTCGCTCTATTTCGCCTTCGGCCAACCCCTTGCCCTTCGGGCGTTCCCCTTCCAAGGGAAGGGGATAGAAGAAGTGTAACAATGCTCATCTTAAGGAAACGCTGATTATAAACAAGGCGATTCCTGAAGGTTTCATGGAGAGCAGGGTTCCCGTTTGATGTTTCCAACATTCCTCATTCCTCACTTGAGCCAAGCTTTCATTCAGGGGCAAGGGGCAGCACGCCATAGAGGCTGACCCTGATCCCATGAAATGGCTCTGCCATTTCATTTCTCTATCTTGCTAAAAGGATGAAATCAGTGTATGATAATTCTATATGACACTGGTTTTATAAGGAGTATTTTATGGATTACATTCTTCGCATCCTGCCGAATATGTTTGCCGGGCTGGGCGTATCGGCACAGATCTTTCTGATCACCATCGTGCTCTCGCTGCCGATCGGTATCCTGCTGGCACTGGTCCGCATTTCCAAAGTCGCTGTTTTCCGCAAGCTGGCGGAGATCTATATTTACGTCATGCGCGGCACGCCGCTCATGCTGCAGATCATGTTCATCTACTACGGGCTGCCGCTCATGCTGAATGTGCAGATCAGTGATTTCCCGGCGGCGATCCTTGCCTTCGTGGCGAACTATGCGGCTTATTTTGCGGAAATTTTCAGAGGCGGCATCCAGTCTATCCCGAAGGGGCAGTATGAGGGGGCAAAGGTTTTGGGCTTCACCTACCGGCAGACCATGTGGCATATCGTGCTGCCGCAGGTCGTGAAGCGTGTCATCCCGCCGCTTGGCAATGAGACCATCACCCTTCTGAAGGATACCTCGCTCGTCTACATTCTGGCGATGAATGACCTCATGCGTGTCACCCGCGCCTTCGTGCAGCGTGACTTCGATACCATGCCGTTCCTTGTGGCAGCCGTT
This sequence comes from Dialister sp., assembly GCA_021633965.1. GTDB lineage: Bacteria > Bacillota > Negativicutes > Veillonellales > Dialisteraceae > Dialister. The sequence continues at coordinate 7,548 of JAJWRZ010000083.1, read as the reverse complement.
TTCTACCTCGTATGCACCGCGATCCTGACGAAGATCCTGGCGTATGTGGAAAAACGCTATGCGGTATATGAAGAATAAGGAGGACGGACATGAGTTTTATTGAAATGAAAAATATCCGGAAGGATTTCGGCAAGCTCACCATCCTTCACGGCGTCGATATGACACTGGAAAAGGGCGAAGTCATCTCCATCATCGGGCCTTCAGGGGCCGGCAAGAGTACGCTTTTGCGCTGCCTGAACCATCTGGAAACCATCCAGGGCGGCTCGATCGCAGTCGATGGAGAATTTCTTGCCGAGGACAAAGATGGCAAGGTCACCTACGCGAGCGAAGCCAAGACGAAGGAGATCCTTGCCAAGATGGGCATGGTCTTTCAGTCCTTCAATCTTTTCCCGCACATGACCGTGCTGGATAACATCATGGCCGCTCCCATCTACGTGAAGGGCATGAAGAGGGAAGAGATCCAGCCGATCGCGGAAGATCTTTTAAGCAAGGTCGGCCTGCTCAATAAAAAAGACATGTATCCCGGCAGTCTTTCCGGCGGCCAGAAGCAGCGTGTCGCCATCGCGCGGGCGCTCGCGATGAGCCCGGAGATCATGCTCTTCGATGAACCGACCTCCGCGCTCGATCCGGAGCTGACGGGCGAGGTCTTGAAGACCATCCAGCAGCTGGCGGATGAGAATATGACCATGGCGATCGTGACGCATGAAATGGCTTTCGCCAAGTCTGTCTCAGATAAGATCCTCTTCATGGTCGATGGCCGTGTCGAGGAAGAAGGGACGAGCGAAGAGGTCTTCGATCACCCGAAGAGCGAACGAACGAAGGCCTTCCTGAAGTCGATATTGAGAGCCTGATAAAAAAGGATGCGCTGCGAAATGCAAAAGCATTTCGCAGCGCATCCTTTTTCTTTTACAGCCCGAACGCGATCCCGCAGACAGCGCTGATCGCGATGTAGAGCACAGGGTGCTTCTTGTATTTATGAAGACCGAAGTAGATCGCAATGGCAAGGAGAATGGCCGGCCACTGGAAGAGGGCGATGAGCGAGCCGCTCTTTTCATAGAGCGCGGTATCTAAGAGAGATACCTTCGCGACGCCAAGACCGGCGGCTGCGATGAGCGCGGTGGAGGCAGGGCGCAGTCCGTAGAAGATCCGCTTCACGGCGTCCGATTCGCGGAAGCGTGTCAGCATCGCATAGATGATCGTGATGACGATGAGCGCGGGCGCTGTGAGGGAGAGCGTCGTGAAGATGCCGCCCGGGATGCCAAGCGCCTGAAATCCGGCGTAGGTCGCCATATTGACGCCCAAAGGCCCCGGGGTGGACTCTGATATCGCGATCATATTCGCGATGTCTTCTGCGCTGAACCATCCGGTACGTTCAGAAATATGATAGAGAAAGGGAAGTGTCGCAAGCCCTCCGCCGACGGCGAAGAGACCGGTCTTGAAGAATTCCCAAAACATGGAAAGCCAGATCATGATGGATGCTCCTTTTGAAAAAAGTGAGGAGTGAAGAGTGAAAGTGCGGCACCTTTTCATCCTGAGCGGAGAAAAACGTCGTATGTTAGAAAATATGGATCATCATATCGTGAGGGGGATGGGGGGCACTTTATGAATGGTGTGCCACATCCACCACTTCTCACTTCGTTGTCCTCGGCATCAGATAGTATCCTGCGATGCCGGCAAGGACGACGGAGAAGATGGGAGAAAAGGGAGAAAAGAGAGCGATGAGCAGGATGCCGATGAAGATCGCAAGTGTGCGTTTATCCTTGATCGACTTCTTGCCGAGCTTCACGACGGCGTCCAGAATGAGGACGCAGACACAGGCACGGATGCCGGCGAAGGCGTGAATGACATAGGGATTCTCTTCGAACTGGGTGAGAAAGAGCGCGATCACCGTGATGATGATCATGGACGGGGTGATGACGCCGAGCGTCGCGAAGACGCCGCCCCAGAAGCCTTTCAGCTTGCAGCCGATGAAGGTCGCGACATTCACCGCGATCATGCCGGGCGTGACCTGCCCCAAGGCATAGTAATCCATCAGCTCTTCCTCGCTGCCCCAGTGCTTGTTCTCTACGATCTCGCGCTGGAGGATAGGCAGCATCGCGTACCCGCCGCCAAAGGTGACGGCGCCCATTTTGGCAAAGATAAGAAATAATTCGAGCAGCAGCTTCATAGATGGGATACTCCTTTGATTGGGGGAATGGGGAGTGACTGGTGACTGGTAGCTAGGGATTAGGGACTAGGGATTAGGAGCCTCGAGTGACAAGTGATTTGTGACTAGTGACTAGTGACTAGTGACTGAGATTGCTCCGGCATCGTCATCTCGAGCGCAGCCGAGGGATCTTTCTTGCACTGCGGGAATCAGCGTGTATGCGCTGAGGGAAAACGATCTCTTGGTGCCGCCTCACATCAGGCGATAAGTGTTCTGCAATAAAGATCGAGGGCTACGCTCGAAATGACGATGCGCGCGAAGCGTTATCGAAACTCCGCGGCGCGTTTGAGTTTTATGCGCCGCACCACCATTCCTAATTCCTCATTCCTAATTCCTAATTCGAGCAGAGCTTTCATCCACAATCAAGGGACGGCACGCCCCACGGGCTAACCCCGCACCTCGATGTAATTTCCTCTATCATACTGTCAGAGATAGAGAAAAGCAATCAAGAGAACGTAAAATTTGTATTTTCGAAACAAGTGTGGTAGAATATATCTTGCGATTTAGCGTATTTTGTAAAAATAAAAGATGGTTCAATATTGTCGGAAAAACCGACTTAAGGAGGAATAATTTTTATGAACGTAAAAGTAGAGGCACTGGATCAGCACAAGGTATCTCTCGCCATTGAACTGCCGGCAGAAGCTGTACAGAAAGGGTTCAAGCAGGCTGTAGCTCGCATTGCAAACCAGGTCAGAATCCCGGGTTTCCGCAAAGGCAAGGCAAGCCGCAAGGTACTGGAAATGCATTTCGGCAAAGAAGCTGTCGTCGCTGAAGCGAAAGATATCGTCATCAATGGCGCTCTCACCGAAGCTATGAAGCAGGAAAAGATCATCCCGATCACCCAGGCGGATGTGAAGGAAGATCTCTTCTCTGAAACCGAAGGTGCAAAGTTCACCGCTACTTTTGTAAAACGTCCGGAAGTAGAACTGGGCGAATACAAAGGCCTCGAAGCAGCCCATGAAGAACCGGAAGTTTCCGATGCACAGGTCGAAGCTGAACTGAAAAAAGCAGCTGAACAGAGCGCACGTCTCGAAAAGGCAGAAGAAGGCGCTGTCCTTGCCAAAGGCGACTACGCTGTCATCGACTTCAAAGGCTTCGTAGACGGCAAACCGTTCGAAGGCGGCGAAGGCAAGACCTATCCGCTGGAAATCGGCTCCCAGAGCTTCATCCCGGGCTTTGAAGAACAGCTCGAAGGCCATAAAGCAGGCGATGACGTAGAAGTCAAGGTCACCTTCCCGGAAACCTACTTCGTCGATGCGCTCAAAGGCAAAGAAGCAGAATTCAAAGTTCACATCAATGATGTAAAACGCAAACAGCTGCCGGCTCTTGATGATGCTTTCGCAAAATCCATCAGCCAGTTTGATAAAATGGATGACCTGAAGGCTTCTGTGAAACAGCAGATGCAGCTGCAGGCTATCCAGCAGGCAGAAGAAGCCTACCATGAAGCTCTCGTAGCGCAGGCTGTAGCCAATGCCAAGGTCGATATCCCGCACGAAATGGTCGACCAGCGCATTGACGAGATCGTCGAAGAAATCTCCATGAACCTCGAATCCAGAGACATGAAGCTCGCTGACTACCTGAAGAACATCGGTCAGACCGAAGAACAGCTCCGTAAGAACTACGAAAAGACCGCTGAAGAACAGGTTCGTCAGGGCCTTGTCCTCGAAACCATCGCAGAAAAAGAAGAACTCGATGTAACGAACCAGGACCTCTCCATGGAAGTCTACAGCATGGCTCACCAGTTCAACGCTGACCCGAAAGATGTCATGAAGATCATCAAAGAAGAAGGCCGCGTGAACATGCTGATCAACTCCGTCCTTCGCAAGAAAGCAGCTGCTTTCATCTACGGCGCTGCTAAAAAAGCAGAAGCAGATAAGAAAGAAGCAGAAGAAGCTCCGGCTGCAGAAGCAGCAGCTCCGAAGACCGAAGAAGACTTCAATGCTATGACCGTCAAGGATCTCAAGGCTTACGCACAGGAAAAAGGCATTGCCATCGAATCCAAAGCCAAAAAAGCTGAGATCATCGACACCATCATGGCTGCTGAAAAGGAATAATCCTTTATAAAATTGAATGACTACTGCTGCGGCAGTGTGTATTGGAAGAGACGCGGGGATGACCGGCGTCTCTTTCGAACATATGGGGAAATGGGGAAAGGGCTTGCCCTTTGATTCCATTTGAAAGCCTCGCTTGAATGAGAAATTAGAAATGAGAAATGCGAAATGGTGGTGCGGCGCGAAAAATAATGAAGCGCCGCGGAGTTTAAATAGGGCGATGCCCGAGCTCTGTTTTTCCCTCCTTCCTTTGGAAGGAGGTGCCCCGAAGGGGCGGAGGTTGGCTTGGGGCTTTCCTCTCCCTCGGCCAACCCCTGGCCCTTCGGGCGTTCCCCTTCCAGAGGAAGGGGATAGATGAAACTCGGTTTCTGCTTTCAAACTTCAGGTTGGCGGGTTCAGGATTGTGGTGCGGCGCATAAAAATTTGGAAGCGCCGCAATTTTGATATCGCTTCGCGCGCATCGTCATCTCGAGCGAAGTCGAGAGATCTTCCTTGCAGAACGGTCAGCGTGCTAACTGCGCTGTTTCAATCACCGCTTACTTCTAATCCCCAATCCCTAATCCCTAGCTACCAGTCACTACCTATCATTTATCCAAAAGAAAGGGTGTTACCACATGGCATATGTACCGATTGTTGTCGAACAGACCGCTCGCGGAGAGCGCTCCTATGATATTTATTCCCGTCTTTTGAAGGACCGCATCATATTCCTTGACGGCCAGATTGAAGACCATATGGCCAATGTCATCATTGCGCAGCTTCTCTTTCTGGAAGCCGAAGACCCTTCGAAAGATATACATCTTTACATCAACAGCCCCGGCGGCGTCGTGACCGCCGGCCTTGCGATCTATGATACGATGCAGTATATCCATCCGGATGTTTCCACCATCTGTATCGGATCCTGTGCCAGCATGGCGGCTGTCCTCCTGACCGCCGGTGCGAAGGGCAAACGCTATGCCCTCCCGCATGCGAATGTCATGATCCACCAGCCGCTTGGCGGCGTACAGGGACAGGCGACCGAGATCGAGATCCATGCGAGAGAGATCCTCCGCCTGCGCGAAGAACTGAACGGCATCCTTGCCAAGCACAGCGGACAGTCCCTTGAAACCATCAAAAACGACACCGAACGCGACAATTTCATGACAGCCCAGATGGCGAAGGATTATGGCCTCATCGACCACATCCTCACCCGCAATGAGCTGGCGAAAATGACACAGAAATAAAGGAGAAAGACCATGAACGGAGAAGATAAAGAACCGAAGATCTGCAGCTTCTGCGGCCGATCCAGCGACGAAGTCGAAAACATGGTCACCGGCCCCGGCGTCTACATCTGTAGCGAATGCATCGACATCTGTCATAATATTCTTTTGGAAGAGCGGAAAAACAAAGCAAAGCAGGGCAAAGAACCCGCTGACACCAAGGTGCCGACACCGGAAGAAATCAAAGAATATATCGATCAGTACGTCATCGAGCAGGACAATGCCAAGATTGCTCTGGCCGTCGCCGTGTACAATCACTACAAACGCCTCTTTTTCAAAGGCGAAGATGACGGGGTAGAGCTGCAGAAATCCAATATCATCCTGCTCGGGCCGACCGGCAGCGGCAAGACCCTCCTTGCCCAGACCCTCGCCCGCTACCTCGATGTGCCCTTTGCGATTTCTGATGCCACTACCCTCACACAGGCCGGTTATGTCGGAGATGATGTCGAGAACATCCTCCTCCGCCTCATCCAGGCCGCGGACTACGACATCGAGAAAGCCCAGCGCGGCATCATCTACATCGATGAAATCGATAAGATCGCCAAGAAGACCGAGAACGTCTCCATCACCCGCGACGTCTCCGGTGAAGGCGTCCAGCAGGCTCTCCTGAAGATCCTGGAAGGCACCGTGGCGAACGTGCCGCCGCAGGGCGGACGCAAGCATCCGAATCAGGAAATGATCCAGATCGACACCAGCAACATCCTCTTCATCTGCGGCGGCGCTTTCGCCGGTCTCGATAAGGTCATCGACAGCCGTCTCACCAAAAGCGTCATGGGCTTCGGCGCCGATATCGAGAAAGCAGAAGACAAAGACATGGACGAGCTCCTCCAGCAGGTCCAGCCGGAAGACCTCCTGAAATTCGGCCTCATCCCTGAATTCATCGGCCGTCTCCCCGTCATCGTCGCCCTTCACCCACTGAAGGAAGAAGCCCTCGTCAAAATCCTGACCGAACCGAAGAATGCCCTCGTCAAGCAGTACAAGAAGCTGCTGGCCATGGACGGCGTAGAGCTCGTCATCGAAGACGCTGCCATCCATGCGATCGCCCGCCAGGCTATCGAGCGCAATACCGGCGCCCGCGGCCTCCGCGCGATCATCGAGAAGATCATGCAGAAAGTCATGTATGAGATCCCCGGCATGAAGGACGTCGTGAAATGTACCATCACGGAAGACAACGTGGTGAACCACACCGATCCGCTGCTGGAACGGAAAGCGGCAGAAAAATAAAAAACACCTCCCTGTGAGTCGCTCATAGGGAGGTGTTTTTGGCGTGTAGAACCTTTCATTCCCCTATCTTTCTTAGCCGTGATTTGCATATCCCCTTTGGCTACGAGGTTACTTCCTACAGCTTCGGTGGTTTCTGTATGGGAGGTTGCTTTGAACGCACTGGAGCCTATCCCTACTTTTATACCTGGCATGCCTTTCTCGCTGATGTGATTCAAAGAGTCTTTTCCCTTGGCCATGGTTTCATAGACTTCTGCGCCATAAAGTGCTTTCAGCTGTTTATCTCTGGCATTGGAAGCCTTCTTTGCATAATCTATAGTATCTGTTAGTATGTCAGCAGCTCCACCACTGGCGGAAACAGTGAGTCCGCTCTCCTTGTATTCGTGCTTTTCATCACTGTGGTATACATTGTCTTTGCTGGTGATGGTGACATTTTCACCGGTCATAGAAATGTCTTTTCCGGCCAGGATGTCAGAGGCAATCACATGGGTGCCGTGATGAGAAGAGATAGATACATTGCCCTGCAAGCTGCCTACGGTCGACGCTTTCTGTAAGGTATCTGCTTCTTGGTACTGGTCGTTTCTCTTTTCTCTGCCGATGGTAAAGCCTAGTCCGCTTCCCTTGAGGCCGCTCTTTTTTACTTGTTTACAAATCCCAAAATAACACGACAAGAAAAATAAAATATATTGAACCTCCAATCGCCACCTTTCCTTTAAATCTGTCTATTTTTTCCTTTTTACTAGAGATAGACGCACTTTTAAGTAAATATATTCCTTGGCAAAGACTCGACAATGCTAAAAGAAGTATCTCATAA
>JAJWRZ010000082.1:0-9168 GCA_021633965.1 Dialister sp. | reverse complement strand
AAAAATCGAAAGTCCTTTTTTGTGTTCATGGAGCTATTATTTCACAGCCCCTTTTGATTTCTAAAAAGCAGGATGCGGAATGCTGATCCACGGCTGCCGGCTACTTCCCAAAGCTCATGCGGGAAACCATCGCTGCGAGCTTGGGTCCGATCTTCGGCACGCCCTGTACGTCTTCCGGCTTTACTGCACGGATGACGACGATGGCTACGAGGTAGACCACGCCGCCGACAGCAATGGAGGCGAGTGTCGAAAGGGTATTACTGTGGATCAGGGTAAACGCCGCATGATACACACCGAGCACGACTGCGCCCATAATGCCTGCTGCGATGAAAAGCTTCACGGTATGGAGAATATCCATCGTATAGCGTCTGTATTTATAGAGGAAAATCAGATTCAGCGCAGCCGCCACGCCGAAGTCCGCATTCGTCGCCCATGCTGCGCCGAGCACGCCCCACGCCGGGATGGCGGTGAGATTCCAGGAGAGGAAGACCTTCACACACGCTGAAACAACCATGTTCAGGAACGGGATCGCGGTCTTACCCATCCCCTGCAGCACGCCTGTCGTGACCTGCTGCACGCCGAGCAGGAATACGCCGAAGCTCATGATGGCGATACACGGACCTGCATCGCGGGTCGCGTACAGCATATCAGATATCGGAGTCGCGATGACACACATCCCGATGAAAGCAGGTATCGTGATGAGATTGGCCAGACGCATCGCCGTGTCCGTACGCGTCATGACGACATCATCCTTCTTCTGCGCGATGGCTTCCGAAATGACCGGCACCAGACTGGCCGCCAAAGACGCCGTCACGATAGTCGGCATATTGACGAGCGCCGTCGCCATGCCTGTCAGATAGCCGAAGAGTGTCGTCGCTTCTTCGACAGCAAATCCTGCCACTTCCAGACGACGCGGCACGATCAGCAGATCGATATTCGAAACGATCGGCAGCATGATATTCGCCAGAGAAACCGGAACGGCAAGGACCAGCAGTCTTTTGATGATCGACATCGCACTCTGCGGCTTGATAGAGGTATCCTGCTCAGAGGCCAGCTCCTTACGCCAGTTTCTTGTCATGTAATAGAACCCGATCAGGACAAGGATCCCCATAAAAGCACCCGGTGCTGCCCCCAGCGTAGCACCCGCAGCACCGAACTCCAGACCATACGGCAACAGGATGACCGCGAAAGCGATCATCGTCACAACACGGACGACCTGCTCTAAGATCTGCGAAACCGCCGTCGGCGTCATCAGTTGCAGCCCTTGGAAATACCCGCGCAGCGTCGCGAGCAGCGTCGCGCAGAAAACCGCCGGAGAGAGGGCCAAGAGCGACCAGTACGCTCTCTGGTCACGCACGATGCCGGTATCGACCAGCCACTGTGCGCCGAAGAAGAGCAGTCCGCTGAAGAGGACTCCCGTCATGATGAGTGCGATCATGGAAATACGGAAGACCTTCTGTCCTCCAAAATAGTCGTTCACCGCATTTCTTTCTGCGACCATGATGGAGATCGCGACCGGCAGTCCCGCAGAAGAAACAGAAAGACAGAGCAGATAGATCGGATATGCCATCTGATACAGTCCGATCCCTTCCCCGCCGAGCAGGCGCGAGAGGTAAATGCGGCTGAAAGCACCGATGAATTTGACAATGATCCCGGCAATGGTCAGGATCAATGCCCCTTGAATAAAAGAATTTTTACGCATGTTTCACCTTTTTGCAACATATGACTCCCTGCGAGATCGACTCTCGCAGGCGTTACTATATAGTCATATCAGATTTAAGCGAAATTGTAAAGGTCAATTCGTTTCAGGGAATGTATTCCGGGACAAAGCTGTGTGAAAGACGTCAGAGAAACAGATCCGATCACGGTCATTGTTTCCCTGTTTCCCTTTTCAGCTCATCCATAAAGTCAGCCATCCAGTCTGTCATTGTCCCTTTGATAAGTGCCTTATGGATACGGAGCTTGGCTGGAGATCCCGGAAGGAATTTCAGATACGGAAGCCATGTCTTTGGAAGCTTCATCGGATCCCATCCATGCATGAAGCTTTCATCAGCCCAGGTGACAAGGAGGCTATCCCCCTCGTCGATGATGCTTCCGATCCCCAGATGACGTGCTTTCACACGGATCTCCGAGATACGGAAGAGCTTCTCCGCCGGCTGGCTTGGCGTACCGAAGCGATCGATCACCTCATCGATGAGATCGGTGAGTGTTTTCTCATCTTCGATCGCCGCAAGGCGTCGATAGATCTCCATCTTCTGTTCCTGATTTGCGATATATCCGCTGTCAAGATACGCATCCTGACGGAACTCGATCGTGGTATTCGGCAGCTTCTTCGGTACAGGCCGGTTCTCACGGACGGCGCGCAGTCGCTCCACCGCTTCCTCAAGCATGGAGCAGTATGCCGCAAAGCCGATGCTGGCGATATTACCATGCTGCTCTCTCCCGAGAAGATTTCCGGCACCTCGGATCTCCAGATCCCGCATGGCGACTTTGAAGCCGCTTCCGAGCTCGGTGAATTCACGGATCGTATCCAGTCGTTTTTCTGCCACCTCGGAAAGCACCTTCCCCCGCCGGTAGAAGAACCACGCCCGTGCGATCTTTTCTGAACGACCGACGCGCCCTCGCATCTGATAGATCTGTGAAAGCCCCAAGCGGTCAGCATCATAGACAAGCATGGTATTCGCATTCGGCTGGTCCAGACCATTCTCGATGAGCGTCGTGCAGAGAAGAACATCATACTTTCCCTGATAGAAATCGAGCATGACTTTTTCGAGCTGCCGCCCTTCCATGCGCCCATAGGCGATGCCGATCGTCACATCTTCGGGAAGAATGCTTCGCAAATGGTCAGCCATCGCACCGATCGTTTCGATGCGGTTGTAGACGAAGAACGTCTGCCCGCCTCGCTCTTTCTCACGTAGAATGGCATCTTTGACGATATGGTCATCGTACTCCGTCACATACGTCTGGATCGCATGGCGATTCGATGGCGGCGTCGTAATCGTCACCATATCGCGGACGCCGGTGAGACTCATGTGAAGGGTACGAGGGATCGGTGTCGCAGACAGTGTCAGCACATCGATGCCAGATGCCAAAGATTTCCACTTCTCCTTCTGCACGACACCGAAGCGCTGCTCTTCATCGACGACGAGAAGCCCGAGCTTCTTCGGATGCACCTTCTTATTCAGGACCGCATGGGTACCGATGACCACATCCAGCGTGCCGCTTTCCATCTCCTGATAGATGCGGTTCTTTTCCTTGGCTGTCGTGAAACGGTTCAGTACTGCCAGACGGACACCGAAGCTTTCCATCCGTTCCTTGAAATTCTTATAATGCTGCTCCGCGAGGACCGTCGTCGGACAAAGGACGAATGCCTGATAGCCGGACATGATGCATTTGAAGACCGCGCGCATCGCGACTTCCGTCTTGCCAAAGCCCACATCTCCGCATAGGAGCATATCCATCGGCATCGGTTTTTCCATCGCCTTTTTGATGGCATCGATCGCCAGCAGCTGATCTGTCGTTTCTACATAGGGGAATGTATCTTCGAATTCACGCTGCTCGGCCGTATCCGGAGCAAAAGCGATCCCCTGCGTGATCTCACGCTTCGCATAGACGGCAAGCAGCTTTTCTGCCAGTTCCTCGATGGACTTTTTCGCCTTCGCCCGCACCTTCGTCCACGCGCTGCTTCCCATGTCATGGAGCTTCGGCGTTTCCCCTTCCGGGCCGATATATTTTTCCAGCGAAGAGATCTTTTCGACAGGAAGATAGAGCTTGTCATTACCCGCATACTGGATCGTGATATAGTCCCTGTGAATACCGGAAAGCTCGATGGTACGGATCCCGAGGTACTTGCCGATACCATGCGTGGCCTGCACGACATAGTCGCCGGGATTCAGATCTGAGAAATAGCGGATCTGCTTCCCCTTCGGACCGGAACGCACGCGACGCACCTTCTGCTTCCCCAGTACATCTCCCGCTGTAATGACAGCCAGTGTATCATCGGTAAGCTCAAAGCCCTCCGACAGAAGACCATGGATCAGCATGACCTTCCCCGCCTCCAGCGCATGGCTCTCTGGGATATGGAAATCCGAAAAAAGCGCGGAAAGCTCCCTTTCCTCCGAGGGCCGGGGAGCGAGAGAGAGGACTTTCCATCCTTTTGCGAGCAGATTTTTGAGATCCTCCATGAAGATCGGGATCTGCCGCTGGTAGTTCGTCATGGTGTGACCTTGCCACGCCACATCCCGCTCCGTATCAAAGCCTGTCAGCTTTCGCTTGAGCAGAGTGCATACGATTTCCTTATTCTTCGCCTTGCGCGCCTGTCCGATGACCTCTTTCCAGGATAGCGCCGCCTTTTTATGCGCGGCATCCTCCTTGAAGTATCGTTTCAGCGATTCTTCGCATCGCTGCGGTTCATCATAAAAGACAAGCGCCTTCGAAAGGTATGAGAAGACAAGCGCCTCTCCCCCGCCCTGTCCGTCAAGTGGCAGGAAAACCTGCGACTTTCTGTTTTCGATCGAGCGCTGCGTATCTTCGTCAAAAAGCCGCACGCTGTCGACCTCGTCATCGAAAAGCTCGATGCGGACGGGATGCTCTTCATTGATAGGGAAAATGTCGATGATATCACCGCGCACCGCAAAATGACCGCAGCGCTCGACCTGATCCACCCGTTCATAGCCGGCAGACGTCAGTTTCTCCTGCAAAGCGTCCCATCCGATTTCCTCTCCGCTAGAAACCTGAAATGCACTCTCCTCCAGCTGCGATGGACTGACTACCTTCTGCGCCGCTTCCACGGCTGTAGCTATGATAATGCCCTGTCTTCCTGTCAGCATGGCTCCCAACGTCCGCATCCGGTCACGCAACCGCTCCGTACTGGAGAATGTCACCTGAAAGCCAGTCTCTTCGACGAGTGGAAAGGAATAAATAGGCGTCTCCGGCAGGAAGAAAGCGAGGTCTTCTTCCCAGCGGAAAATATCCTTCTGCTCGGGCACAACGACGATGGCCGTCGCGAAAGACTGCATGGCCGCCGAGAGCGCCAGCGCCTTCTGCGAACTTGCGATCCCCGTCAGGACCGTCGGAGAAGAAGCAGGATCCATCTCCCAGGAATGAGATAGCCGCGCCGCGCACTCTTTCGCAAGCTGCGGCCCCATCGCGGTATCCATCACAAAAGGCGGAAGCGCTGCCGCAGCAGCCGCCGCACGCACATCTGCGATCATCGGGATCTTTTCAGTCATTCTTCCCCCTCCCAGCCATACGCTGTCCGCTTGACCTCTTTCTCTCCATGAAGCGTCCAGATACGAGATAGGATGGATGTCCCCTGATACATGAAATCCGGGCAGACATCCGCCATCGGGACCAGCACAAAAGACCGCTCCCAGAAATAGGGATGCGGCAAATGAAGAAATGGGGTATCACTCTGGATGCCGTCACTGTAAATCAGATCCAGATCCAGCGTCCTCGGTCCCCAATGCACATCGCGAGTGCGTCCAAACTCTTTTTCGACAGACAGCAAAAGTGCCATCAAATCGTCGGCAGGTCCTTCCCAGCTGATCTCCATCACAGCATTCAGAAAGACAGGCTGGTCGGTTTTGCCCCAGGGCAGCGTCTCATAGATGGCAGACTTCTTCTCGATATGAAGTCCCTCTGCCGCCTCGAGCGTTGCGGCTGCCTGCCTCAGAATGGCCAGCGAATTCCCCTGATTGGACCCAAGGGAAATGATATATTTTTGATTCATTTTTCTCTCTTTTTGGTCAGTGTCACTGATACATCGTCCAGAATCCCGGGAATGGGAGAACCTGGTTTGTGAACCGTGGTCGTAATCTCATCTACCTGCGGAAAAGCAGCGAGAACATCTGCATTGATGACGCCGGCGAGGCGTTCCAGCAGCTTGTAAGGGCCGCCCTCCGCCCGTTCTTTCACCATCTGGTACACCGCTACATAATTCACAGAGTCTTCGAGACAGTCCGTCTCTCCGACCTTGGATAAATCAAGATGCAGCTCCACATCGATATAAAAACGCTGTCCTAATTTCGTCTCCTCCGGCTCATCACCGTGATAGCCAAAAAAGGCCATGCGAGTCAGTTTGATCGTATCCATGCGTATCCCTCATTCGTTATAAAAGATCAATGCCCAGCAGCAGAAGCCTCACGCCCTCCCCGGGAGCGATGCCCAAGGAAAACCGTTAGTTCCCGGCGGACAGTACTTCGATCGCCTTCTGATAAACAGAGTCGGTGGAGGGATCGAAAGGAAATCCTGTCTGCGAGACTTCAATATCCGGATGGATGCCCACCTTGTCGATCATCTTACCGGAAGGCGTCCGATACTCTGCGATAGAGATCTTGAGTGCCTTCTGCTCGCCGGCGTCAAAGACCGCCTGCACCGTCCCTTTGCCATAGGAATTTTCCCCAATAATGGTTCCTTCCTGTTTATCCTGCACCGCACCAGCCAGGATCTCAGAAGCACTGGCACTATTCTTATCGATCAGGATAGCCATTGGCAACGGATTCTCGATTCCCTCGATATCATAGGACTCTGATTCGCCATTCTTGGTGTAATAGCTCACGACCGTTCCCTTGGTGAGTATCTGATTCGCCACATCAGTCACTGCATAGATCATCCCGCCCGGATTCATGCGAACGTCAATAATCAGTTTCTTGGCTCCGGCGATCTTCAAAGAAGCGAGCTGGTCACGGAAATCATCGGCGGTGTGCTTCCCGAAGGAGAAAATATGAATGTAGCCAATATCGTCACCGGCCATTGCACTCTGCACCGTCGGCATGGAGATCTCTGACCGTTCCACGTTAAAATGCAAGGCTTCGCTATTGCGTTCGACATCGATCTCTACCGTCGTTCCTTTTTCTCCGCGGACAGCCGATGCCGTTCCTGTAAGACCGAGTGCATCCGTTTCTTTGCCATCGATGGCGAGAAGTACATCTCCGGCATCAAGCCCCGCATCATGCGCTGTACCACGGTCGAAAACCTTCAAAATGACCGGCCTGCTGTTCTCTCCCTGCCCCATGACGACTCCGATCCCGCCATATTCTCCCGTAGCGCTCTGCATGAAGGATTCATACGCATCCCCGGAAAGTACCATGGTATAAGGATCGCCGACAGAGGCAAACATCCCCTGCGATGCTCCGGCAAAGAGCGTCTCATCCTCTATCGGACGGAAGTAGTTCTGCTTGATCTCCTTAAAATCAAGCAGAAATGTAATGAGTGCCTTCGGATCATCCGTAAAGCGGAATACCGCACCTCCAGCCAAAGATGCGGTACATACCACCCCCAGCACAAAGCCGGGCGTATAGTTTTTGAAAAAATGCCAGATTTGTTTTTTCATCATAAATATCCCATAGGATCGACAGCCTGCCCATTGACCTCTACTTCGAAGTGGCAGTGAGGCCCCGTCGAGTTTCCGGTCGAGCCGGCAAAGGCAATGACGTCTCCTTTTGACACAGACTGCCCTTCCGAGACATTGAGAGACTGGTTATGCCCATACAGCGTCTGCATACCGCCGCCATGATCAATGATGACGGCATTGCCATAGCCACTGATCCAGCCGGAATAAATGACAGTCCCGCTGTCTGCTGCATGGATCGGCGTACCATAGTCGACACCGATATCCATCCCCGAGTGATAGATGGTACGCCCGAAGATCGGATGGGTACGATATCCGTAGGGAGACGTGATGACACCGCTGCATGGCCAGGAAAGCTGTCCCGTGCCCTGCACATAGTTATCATCACTACCGCCGCTTTCTTCCTGCTGCGCCTGCCTTGCCGCCTCTGCCTGCCGGATTCGCTCCTGAATGAGATCCTTGACAGCATTCGAACGGGCAATGAGATCCTGCTCCATCTGTGCTGCTGCCGCCTTATTGGCTTTCGCATTATCGAGGACTCTCTGCTGCTCGGCTTTCTTCTTCGCGACCTCTGCCTGTACCTTCTTCGCTTCTTCTGCCAATGCATCGAGCCGTGCCCGATCCTGCTCCAATTCGGCTTTCTTGGCTTCGATTTTTGCCTTCTGATCCTGGATCTCCAGAATCAGGCTGTAGTCAGACTGGATGATGCGTTTCAAAAGTTCCAGCCGGTTCGCAAAATCGCTGAAGCTTTTCGCCCCCATGATGACTTCCAGATAATTCAGCTGACCGAATTTATAGATCGAACGCACACGAAGATTCAGCACCTTTTGGCGCTCTTCCAGATAGGCCTGCGCTTTGCGGATCTCTTCCTCCGTCTGGCGGATCTCCGCATTCACTTTCGCCTGCTCGTCCTGAATGCTCTTCAGACGGGCATTCGCCGCATCAAGGTCTGCCTGAATGGCTTTCAACTTGACAGCGACATCTTCGATGACCTGCTGCCAGCTCTCCTGCGAAGAACGTGACTCATCGATCTGCCCCTGAATATCCTGCAGCTCATCCTCCAGATCGTCTGCAATCGAGGGAACCACCGCCCCTGTCAGCAGCAAAGAGGCGATCGCTGCCGAAAGTATCTTCTGATGTGTTTTCATGATTACACCTTCATATACTTACGGAGCGAAATGGCACTCCCCATGACACCGATCACAATACCTGCCGCCAAAATAATGAGAGTGGTATATCCCATAAATGGCCAGAGCGGAATCATCGGAATGAAGATAAGACCAGCTGCTGCCATTTCGGAGACGACCGTTTTATAGCCTTCCCACAGAATGAGCGAAGCAAATCCGGATCCTAAAAACCCGATGACCATGCCTTCGAAAAGGAAAGGCCAGCGAATGAAGCCATTGGAGGCACCGACGTACTTCATGATCTGGATCTCTCTTCTTCTGGCAAAAACCGTAAGGCGGATGGTATTAGAAATGATAAAGAGCTCGGCACCGGCCAGGAAGATGATGAGTACGATCCCCGAGAGACGGATGACCTGTGCAACTTTATAAAGCTGTTCGATGATATCCTTCCCGTACTGGACAGTTTCGACGCCCTGATACTTAGCGACAACTTCCGCCGCTGTTTTCAGCTGCTCCGGCGTCTGGAAGGACATCTGGTACGATGCGGGGAGAGGATTGCCATTGATAGCATCGAGAAGCCCCTGCTGATCCCCCATGCGTTCACGGAAATCCTTCATCGCCTGGTCTTTGTTTGTGAATTTGATCTCCTGCATACCGGGCTGTGCTTTCAGATACTTGCCGATACCCATG
>JAJWRZ010000081.1:0-9228 GCA_021633965.1 Dialister sp. | reverse complement strand
CTGTGAAGAACTGCTTCCTCATTTCTTCACAGCCCCTTTTCCAAAATCATCTCAACTTATTTCAGCACGACCTCCTTGCCGACCCCTTTTTCAGAGATCTTCTTGGCTTCGCCGCTGGCTACGACCTTGGCGATGCCATCATTCAAGAGATCGACGAGAGCCTGATTGTCCTTCTTGATCCCGATGGAGAAGGTATCCTTAGAAACGACACCCTCGAGTTCTTTGAACTGTCCCGGTTTCTTCGTCATATAGTATTCGATGAGGACAGAGTCAGCGAGGACGGCATCACAGCGGCCGGACTCGAGATCCATGAAGCAGGCCGTGAGATCCGGGTATGCTTTGATCTCAGAGAAAGACTTCTTGAGGTTTTCATCACGGTTCAGCGCCGTTTCTGCGGTGGAGGCTTCCTGAATGGAGATCTTCTTGCCCTTCAGATCTTCCGGCGTCTTGACGTCGCTGTCATTCAATACTGCATAGACCTGGATATTATCCATGTACGGCTTCGTGAAGGCGAGCTTCTTGGTACGCTCCGGCGTCATGGTGAAGCCATTCCAGATGCAGTCGATACGGCCGGAATTCAGTTCCGTTTCCTTGGAAGCCCAGTCGATCGGCTTGAATTCGATCGGCACGCCGATTTCTTTCGATACTGCTTCTGCCATATCGATATCAAAGCCGACAATCTTGCCGCTGTCATCGCGGAAGCCCATCGGCGCAAAGGTATCATCCATACCGGCTACGATCTTCGCCGGCTTGCCGGATGCGGCCTTGGCCGCACTCGAAGCCGCCTTGTCTCCCCCGCCGCATCCTGCGAGCATTCCACAAGCACCCAGAGCCAGTACGCCAGCGATCATCAGTTTTTTCATTTTCATGGTCATCTCTCCTGTTCCCATTTTTGAAATCTTCATTTCTTTATCTCAGTAAAGTATCGGTATGCACATATCTTATCCTATAAAAATCCTTTTGTCAAGTAAAGAAGTGAAATGTTATGAAAAGGGATTCGTGACTAGTGACTGGTGAACAGGGACTAGGGATTAGTAGCTAGGGATTAGTAGCATGCGATGTTTGAAATAGTGCAATTGATGCGCTGACCGTTCTGCAAGAAAGATCTCTCGCCAACACTTCTGGTGCCGACAGCGCGAAGCGCTATCAAAATTCTGCGGCGCTTCTTTTTTCTGCGCCGCACCACCATTTCGCATTTCTCATTTCTAATTTCTCATTCAAGCGAAGCTTTCATCCGCAATCAAGAGTCAGCACGCCCAACGGGCTAACCCTTCTATGCTATAATAAGAATCGGAAAGATGAGGTGTACACCATGACCAATCCTATCACATTCAATATATCCATCGGCAGCGAGAAGCCTCATTCCGGCACACAAAAAGTCTGCCCTTTCTGCCATCCTGAAGATCTCACACACATTCTTGACCGGAAAGACGATATCATCTGGCTCATGAACAAGTATCCCGTCTTTGAGAAGACTGTCCCCACCGTCATCGTCGAGACAGCCGACCACGACAGCGAGCTCAGCACCTATGCGCCCGAGAAGCTCCACGAGGTGATCGCCTTCGGCCTTGCCAAGTGGAAGGAAATGGAAAGTGACAAGCGTTTCCGCTCCGTCATCTACTTCCGCAACTTCGGCCCCACCTCCGGCGGCTCCCAGCGCCACCCGCACTCGCAGATCATCGGGCTTGAAGAGTACGACTACCGCGACAATCTGCAGGGCGAAAATTTCCTGGGCGAAGTCATCTATGAAAATGACGACTGCTACGCCTCGCTCGCAGAGTACCCCTTGAGCGGCGTCGGCGAGCTGAACGTGACACTGAAGAAAGAGGGAGGAAGTGACGGCTTTGCTGACACCATACAGACCCTCGCGCGCTATGTCCTCTCCGACTTTCCTATCCGCTGCTCGAGCTACAACATTTTCTTTTATCATCTGAAAAATCAGATCCACGCCAAGATCTTTCCCCGCTTCACAGCAAGCCCTCTCTACATGGGCTACCGCATCACAAATGTGATGGACGAAACGAGCAAGAAGCGGATCATCGAGACATTGCAATCAGAAAAGTATTTTGGATAAAAAAGGTTGTGGGTTCAAGGTTCAGGGTTCAAGGTTGTGGTGGCGGCTTCGCCGCGAATATATATGAGGCGATGCCCGAAAGTAGTATTCAAGTCACCACTCACTCGCGTCTCTTAATTCCCAGTCACTAGTCACTAGTCACTAATCCCCCATCCCTAAACGAGGTTACCCTATGAAACTATATGCCTTCAGTGATTTCCATCTCTCCGGAGATCCGCCAACAAAGCCCATGGATATATTCGGAGAGAACTGGAAGAACCACCGGGAAAAGATCGTGAATGCATGGAAGGAGACGATCCGCGAAGACGATGCCGTCATCATGGCAGGCGACCTCTCCTGGGCAATGAGCATGGAGAGCGCCATCTCCGACCTCACCATGCTTGGCACGCTTCCGGGACGTAAGATCATCGTCCGCGGCAACCACGACTTCTGGTGGTCCACCGTCACGAAGATGACCGCCATGACGCATGGCGCCTTCGAATTTATTCACAACTCCGCCATTCAGGTCGGAAATGTAGCACTTGCCGGTACGCGCGGATGGATCTCCGAGACAGCAAAAACATATAAAGAAGACACCGACAAGTCCATCATCCTGCGCGAAGAAGGACGCATGGAGCGCTCGCTCGCCCTGGCAAAGCAGATGAAGGCAGACCGGATCATCGCGATCCTGCACTACCCGCCCTTCGATGAAATGCGGCGGCCTTCGCACATGATGGAGATCATCGCCGCCGGCGGCGCAGACCTCTGCCTCTATGGCCACATCCACGGCGCGCCGAATTTCAAAAATCTGCCGGATTCCCTTCTGGGCGTCCCGCTTTGCCTGACGAGCTCGGACTATCTGGACTTCAAGCCATACTTCATCTGTGATCTGGAGGCGCCTCATGCATAGACTTGCCGAAAGCAAACTTCTCGCCGGCTTCATCTACGGCGACCCGCACATGCAGGAATACATCTACCTTCCCGCCAGCGAGCTGGATGCCGCCTCTCCCATGCTCGTCTACGAGAAAGGAAAAGAACGCCATGATGTCGATATGCAGGAAGCCCTCTCCCTCGTCGAGAAACGAAGCCTTCGGCCCTGCAGTCACCCCGTCTTCGGGAAGAATACGATGGGATAAAGGTGGAAGGTTCAGGGTTCAGGGGCGATACGAGAACACCGCCTTTCCCGTATCGTCATTCCGAGCGCAGCCGAGGAATCTCTACTGCACTACGGTAATCAGCACGTATGCACCGAGGAAAGACGATGCCCATTGCCTCACATGCGGCAATGGGCATTCTGCGATAGAGATTTCTCGGCAACGCTTTCAATGACGATACGAGAGAGCCTGCTGTCTCCCAGTCTCCTAGTCCCTAATCCCTAATCCCTAGTCCCTAATCCCTAGTCACCAGTCCCCAGTCCCTAGTCACCAGTCCCCAGTCCCTAGTCACCAGTCCCTAGTCACCAGTCCCCAGTCCCTAGTCCCTAGTCCCTAGTCACCAGTCACCAGTCCCTAATCCCCAGTCACCCCCAATCAAAAAACTCACGACAAACGCCGTGAGTTTTTTCATTTCCCATAAATCAAACGAGCGCCATCACCGCCATGTGACGGCCTGTTTTTCCGCCGGATTTCCGATACGAGTAGAAGAGATCATCATGACAGTAGGTACAGAGCCCGCAGTCTTCGATATGGTCAGCAGGGATGCCGGCCTTTTCGAGAAGGCGGCGGTTCGCATTGTGCAGATCGAAAAGGTACTTCCCATTGGCTTTTTTGACTGAAAGACGCGAGATCTCCTTCTCATTGAAGAGCTTATAGAATTCCTCTACCACTTCCTCACCCACCTCGAAGCACTCCAGCCCAATCGCCGGACCGATCGCACACAGGATATCCTTCCGCTTCGAGCCGTAGTTCTTCTCCATCTTCGCCACCGTGAGCGCAGCGATATTGCCGGCTGTCCCCCTCCAGCCTCCATGAGACAGCGCGATCGCCTGCTTCACCGGATCGTAGAAAAAGAGCGGCGTGCAGTCGGCATAATTCATCGTGATCGGAATATCCTTCTCATCCGTCATGAAGCCATCACAGGCAGGGATCGCCGTCTCCATCGTGAGTGCGCCGCGTCCGGCATCCTTCTCCGTCACCTTGTAGATATAGGTGCCATGCACCTGATTTCCCGAGACAAGGCGCGAGGCGGAAAGCCCCAGTGCCTCGAAATAGCGGCGGCGGTTCTCACGCACCGCATCCGCATCGTCGCCCGTATGGAAGCCCATATTCAGAGAGGAAAATGGCGGCTCACTCACCCCGCCAGTGCGGCATGACACAGCCGCTACGACCCTCTGTCCCTGATAACAGTCGAATGTCATGTAAAGGATCCCGTCTGCGGAAATAAATTTCATAAGCCCCAAGCCACCTTTCGATGCGAATAAAAAGGAAAATATGTCTTCTTATTATAGCATAATAAAAAGAGGCGGGGGATGAGAGGGAAAGGGTTCTATGTTCAAAGTGACCAGGTATTGGTGACTAGGGACTGGTGACTGGTGACTAGTAGCTAGGGATTAGGGATTAGGAGTCACTAGGGAAACACTGATTCAATCGACATACAAATGCAGCCAGAATTAACGTCGTAGCAACTTGCTTCCCCTTCGGGGAGCTCCACCGATGGGGAGCCAAGACATTCCAGCACTTCTCACGAAGTCCGGAAGCGGGGGATGAGACGAAGGATCTCGCCGCTCCACCATTCCTCACTCCTCATTTTTCCCCATCCACGTCCTCATATCCTCCGGCACGGGAGCGGTGAATCTCATTTCCTTTCCCGTCACCGGATGAGCGAAGCGGACGGTATAGGCGTGAAGTGCCTGCCGCGTCATGAGACCGAGGGGCCCGCCGTAGAGGTCATCACCTAAGAGCGGATGCCCGAGGCTCGCAAAATGCACGCGGATCTGGTGCGTGCGTCCCGTCAGAAGATGGATCTTCAAAAGCGAATACCCTTCATACTCGCCTAGCACCTCATAGTCCGTGATGGCACGCTTGCCGTCTTCCCTGACCATCCACTCCACGATCGAACCGTCCCTGCGTCCGATGGGGCGATCAATGCGCCCTGCCTTCTCATCCATATGTCCGGAAACGAGAGCCAGATACTCGCGGTAGATCTGGTCATGGCTCTTGGAGAGGTCATACTGCCCCTTCGCTGACTTAGCCACCACGACAAGCCCCGTCGTATTGCGGTCAAGACGATAAATGGGATGGATGCCCGCCTCGATGCGCCGCTGCGCATAGTAGCCTGCCACCGCATTCACCAGCGTATCATGCGCGCCGCGCGCCGTCGGATGGATGATCATGCCCGGCCCCTTATTCACGATGAGGAGCGCCTCATCCTCATACGTGATGGAGAGCGGGATGTCCGATGGCACGATATCATTCTCCTCACTCCACGTGAGCACGATGCGATCGCCCTTGGCGACTCTCCTGCGCGCATTGTGTACCTCCTCGCCATTCACCGTCACGCGCCCATTCCATTTGATCCGCTTCCACAATCCGCCGGACAAATGCAGCACTTTCACCGCGTCCTTCACCATCCGCCCCGCCTGGGCCTCCGTCACGATCAGTTCCAGTTGCAAAATTCATTCCCCTTTCGATTGACTTTCATTGGTTGTCATTATTATAAAGGGTTCGGGGTTCAGGGTTCAAGGTTCAGGGTTCAGGGTTAGCCCGCGGGGCGTGCCGTCCATGGATTGCGGGTGAAAGCTTCGTTTGA
The DNA here is from genome assembly GCA_021633965.1 of Dialister sp. Taxonomy (GTDB): domain Bacteria; phylum Bacillota; class Negativicutes; order Veillonellales; family Dialisteraceae; genus Dialister. The sequence continues at coordinate 3,428 of JAJWRZ010000081.1, read as the reverse complement.
ATTAGAAATGAGAAATGGTGGTGCGGCGCATAAAACTATAGAAGCGCCGCAGAATTTTGATAGCGCTTCGCGTCGTCGTCATTTCGAGCGTAGTCGAGAAATCTTTATTGCAGAACGCTCATCGCCTGATGTGAGACAGCACCAGGACATCGTTTTCCCTCGGCGCATACACGCTGATTCCCGCAGTGCAGTAAAGATCGAGGGCTGCGCTCGGGATGACGATGCCAGAGAATCCCAGTCACTAGTCACCAGTCACTAGTCACCAATCCCTAATCCCTAGCTACTCACCCCTGCATTCAAACGGAATCAAAAGGCGACCCGCTCTGCGGGCTAACCCCGAACCCATCAACCCAAGCCCATCACTTATGCTATAATAGTGACGAACTATTTTCCCATTTGGAGGCAATCATGAAAATCACTGTAGACGATCAGTTATTCGATACCATCCCCGGCCTGTGCATCGGCGTCGTAGCCCTGCGCGCCGCTGACAACCGCGATGTGAATCTGGAAGCAGAAGCCTTCCGCCGCCGCTGCTGCACCGAGGCGAACCTGCTCCTCAAGATGAATCCCCACATCGCCGACGCAGAGATCGAGCGCTACCAGAAGGTCCTCGAAAAGCTCTCCATCGCTGGCGAGTCCGGTCTGGCAAAAACCTTTGCGGAATACAAGAAAGATCTGGGGCTCTTTGAACAAGAAGAGGCGGCAGAGACCCCCATGGAAATCCTTCCTGCCCCCAAGACGGCGACACTGGATGAACTCGCCGGCTCTGATGTGCTGCCGCGCCAGAATCCGATCCTCGACATGGTGCGTGCCGGCATGCTGAAATTCCACGTCGATATCCACGCCTACGACATGGGTGACCGCAGCCGGACGCTCTCCATCCGGAAAACAGAGGATGATGTCACCGTTTCTCTCGGAGACGACCTCTGCACCACCGGCTGGCTGGCCGAAGATCAAAAGGCAGGAGCAATCACCCCGGCGACCGAAGACGTTCTCATCCTCATCACCGGATTTGCGCCAAACCGAAAGAAAGTCGCCGCCGCCAGGAATGAACTCGCCCGCCGCGTCAAGTCCGCCTTCGACCGTGCGGTAGAGGTCGGCTGGATCGAAGAAGCACCGCATACCTTCGAGACGGATATTTGATGGTGGCTAGTAACTGGTGGCTAGTGACTAGTGACTGGTGACTTGAATACTACTTTCGGGCATCGCCCCATATATACTCGCGGCGAAGCCGCCACCTTCATTCCTCATTCCTCATTCCTAATTCGCGCAAAGTTTTCATCCATAATCAGTGGACGGAGCTGCCCAAGGGGCTAAGTTTGAAAGCAGGGATGATTAGTAGCTAGGGATTAGTGGCTAGGGATTAGGAGCCGCAAGTGACTGGTAGCTAGTGACTGGTGACTTAAATACCACCTTCGAGCATCGCCACTATTTATACTCCGCGGCGCTTCCATATTTTGATGCGCCGCACCACCATTTCGCATTTCTCATTTCTAATTTCTCATTCGTGCAAAGCTTTCATTCATAATCAGTGAACGGAACCACCCCACAGCCTAACCCCGAACCCCAAATCATCATGAACTACATTGCAATCGATTTTGAAACTGCCTACTGGGGCCCGGCGAATGCCTGCTCCCTCGGCATCGTGACCAGCGATGGCGAAAAAGTCATCGACGAGTGGTACCATCTCATCCATCCCCTCTCCATGAATTTTGATGTCCAATGCCAGAAGGTGAATGGCATCTCCCCCGCCGACGTGGAAGAGGCGCCCGCCTTCCCGCTCCTTTTCGAAGAGATCCGAAAGCGTCTGGAGGGACAGGTGGTCTTTGCGCACAATGCCCGCTTCGACATGGGCGTCCTCGCCTCGTCGATCGCCACCTACGGTCTTCCCGACCTGCACTTTTGCTATGGCGATACCGTCCCGCTCTCCGTCAAACTCTGGCCGGATATGGAAAACCACAAGCTGAATACCGTCGCCGAAGCACTGGGCTTCGACTTCCATCACCACCAGGCCTTGGACGATGCCCGCGCCTGTGCATACATCGTGCGCGCGGCGCTGACCGAGAGATCCCTCTCTTCTCCGAAAGAGCTTCTGAAGGAAACGGGACAGCCGCTGCGCACCTTCTCCATCGATCGGATGAAGAAGAAATTGATCTTCAAATGATGGGGACTAGTGACTGGTGACTAGAAATTAGTGGCTAGGGATTAGGAGTACCAAAGTCGCAGGATGGATGTGCCGCGTAACGGCACCCTTCTACATAGCAGCTCATGCTATCTACTCTAGTCTATTCAACAGTTCTTGTTTCTCATTCTGCAGAATTCTGCCTCTTCGAGGCAGTCTATCCCCTGCCCTTCGGGCACCCCCTTCTCCAAGGGGGAACGTGTTTTAAGCTTATTTCAATACTCCGCGGCGCTTCCATATTTTTATGCGCCGCACCACCATTTCGCATTTCGCATTTCGCATTTCTAATTTCTCATTCATGCGAGGCTTTCATCCACAATCCATGGGCGCCCCGCCCACGGGCTAACCCTGAGCCCTAATCCCTAGTCACTTTTATTCGAACCGAGGTCCCTATGACCCACTACACCACCCTTCTTTTCGATCTGGACGGCACGATCTCTGAGTCTGCTCCCGGCATTCTTCGCTCCGTCAGGTACGGCCTTGACGCAGTCGGCATCCATGAGACAGATGAGAAAAAGCTCCGCACCTTCATCGGGCCGCCGCTCAATACACAGATGAAAAAGCTCTACAGCATGAAAGACGATGACATCGTGACCGCCATCACGAAATTCAGAGAGCTGTATGAAGAAAAGGGCGCGCTCTTCGACTGCTCGCCCTATGCCGGCATCGGCGAACTTCTCTCTCTCGCAAAAGCCGCCGGCTATGTGCTTGCCGTCTCATCGAGCAAGCCGGAGCCTTTTGTGAAGCGGATCATTGAAAATTTCGGCTTCACATCCTACTTCGATGTCATCTGCGGCAGCGATCCCGATGATGAGCTGAACCAGAATGCGACCATGAGCCAGAAGGCGCGCATCATCGCCAAGACACTCTCCCTTCTTTGCGAAAAGGGCCATGACGCAGCGCGTCTTGCGAAGGAGACCGTCATGATCGGTGATACCGGCTATGACGTAGATGGCGCGCATGACAACCATCTCCCCTGCATCGCCGTCTCCTTCGGCTACGGCAGCCGCGAAGAGCTCGCTCACCACGGCGCAGACGCGATCGCAGATACCGTAGGTGAGCTACAGGAGCTGCTTGGGCTGGAGACTGGACACGAGTAACTCCGACACTTTCCCGTTCTGCTCCACTCTCTTTCATTCCGCCTCTCTATTCGCGGCGAAGCCGCCAGCATCATTTCTCATTCAAAAAAGAGGCTGTGAAGAAATGAATCCTCATTTCTTCACAGCCTCTTTTTACTTTGCTTTCA
>JAJWRZ010000245.1:0-1638 GCA_021633965.1 Dialister sp. | reverse complement strand
GTAAAGAGGTATAGTAAGTTAATTTATTTTCATCTTTTTACTCTATTTTTATTTAAGGAGGAAATAATGGCAACCTACATCAATGAACCGGCTCATACCTTTAATGAATATCTGCTCATTCCCGGATATTCTGACTGCAGCTGCATCCCGGCGAACGTCTCTCTGAAGACCCCGCTGGTCAGATACAAAAAAGGGGAAACACCGGCCATCACATTAAACATTCCAATGGTTTCTGCTATCATGCAGGCCGTCTCCGGTGAAAAGCTCGCTGTCGAACTCGCAAGAAACGGCGGCGTTTCCTTCATCTACGGATCCCAGACCCCTGAAGAAGAAGCAGCCATGGTTGCCAGAGTCAAAGCACAGAAAGCAGGCTTTGTTCCTTCCGATTCGAACCTGTCGCCGGAAGCGACCTTAGCTGATGTCCTCGCCCTCAAGGCAAAGACAGGCCACTCCACCATCGCCATCACGGAAGACGGCACTTCCAACGGCAAAATGGTAGGTATCGTTTCCTCCAGAGACTACCGTGTAAGCCGCATGGACAAGAGCGAAAAGGTCAAGAACTTCATGACCCCTGTCGAAAAGCTGGTCAAAGCCAATTACGGCATCACCCTTTCCGAAGCCAATGACATCATCTGGGACAACAAGATCAATTCCCTGCCGGTCCTCTATGAAGATGGCCGTCTCTACGGCTTCGTATTCCGCAAGGACTACGACTCCCATCAGGAAAACCCGAATGAAATGCTCGACGCACAGAAACGCTTCATCGTCGGCGCCGGCATCAATTCCCGAGACTACGCGGACCGCGTGCCGCTCCTCGTAGACGCAGGTGCAGATATTCTCTGCATCGACTCCTCTGAAGGCTTCTCTGAATGGCAGAAGATCACCATCAACTGGATCCGTGAACGCTACGGCGAAAAAGTCAAGGTCGGCGCAGGCAATGTCGTCGACAGAGAAGGCTTCCTCTTCCTCGCAGAAGCAGGCGCTGACTTCGTCAAGGTCGGCATCGGCGGCGGCTCCATCTGCATCACCCGTGAGACCAAGGGCATCGGCCGCGGCCAGGCAACGGCTCTCATCGAAGTATGCCAGGCCAGAGATGAATACTACAAGAGAACCGGCATCTACGTACCGGTCTGCTCCGACGGCGGCATCGTTTACGATCACCACATCACACTGGCTCTTGCCATGGGCGCTGACTTCGTCATGCTCGGCCGCTACTTTGCCCGCTTCGACGAATCCCCGACACAGAAGAGAACGGTCGGCGGCACCATCGTCAAGGAATACTGGGGCGAAGGTTCCAACCGTGCCAGAAACTGGGGCCGTTATGACCTCGATGGCTCCAAGAAGCTCGCTTTCGAAGAAGGCGTAGACTCCTATGTCCCATATGCCGGTCCGCTGAAAGAAAACGTCGAAAAGACCTGCGCTAAGATCAAAGCCACCATGTGCAACTGCGGCGCTATCACCATCCCGCAGCTTCAGGAAAAAGCGAAGCTGACTCTCGTCTCTGCGACCTCCATCGTAGAAGGCGGCGCTCACGACGTCATCCGCAAAGAAAAAGACGGCTCGGATAGATAAGCCGACAATAAAAAAGGAGCTGTGAAGAAATGAATCCTCATTTCTTCACAGCTCCTTTTTACTTTG
>JAJWRZ010000080.1:0-9296 GCA_021633965.1 Dialister sp. | reverse complement strand
GAATATAAGCAATCAACAAGTGCAGGAGAAGAGCTCCTGCGAAGCAAAGAAAGAAGGATACCATGTATCTCATTGATACGTATGATGTGATCGTCGTCGGCGCAGGCCATGCGGGCTGCGAGGCGGCGCTCGCGGCAGCGCGCATGGGGATGAAGACGCTGCTCACCACGATTTCTCTGGAAAACGTCGCCATGATGCCATGCAATCCGGCGATCGGCGGACCGGGGAAGAGCCACCTTGTGAAGGAGATTGATGCACTGGGCGGCGAGATGGGCATTGCAGCCGATGCGACAGCCATCCAGATGCGCATGCTGAATCTCGGCAAGGGGCCGGCGGTGTACGCGCTCCGCGCGCAGTCGGACAAGAATAAGTACCACACCTATATGAAGAAGGTGGTGGAGAATACAGAAAATCTCGACCTGAAGCAGGTGCAGGTGATGGACATCCTCGTGGAAGACGGGGTATGTGTCGGCATCACGACCGAGCTCCATGAAGAGTACCGCGCGAAGGCGGTCATTCTGGCGACGGGGACGTACCTCGACAGCGAGATCATCATCGGGGAGACGATGTACTCCGGCGGCCCGAATGGCATGCGCCCCTCGGTCGGCCTGTCAGAAAATCTGAAAAAGCACGGGCTCAAGATTCTTCGTTTCAAGACAGGCACGCCGAGCCGCGTCGATATAAGGAGCCTGCATCTGGACCATATGGCGCTCGAGCAGGGGGATCCGATGAACCATGCCTTCTCTTTCATGAATGAACGGGAGGACAGAAATCAGAGGAACTGCTGGCTCACCTATACCAATGAAGAAACGCACCAGATCATCCGTGATAACCTGATGCGCGCCCCGAAGTACGCGGGCAAGATCCATGGCGTCGGTGCGCGCTACTGCCCGTCCATCGAGGATAAGGTCGTCCGCTTTGCCGATAAGAAGCGGCACCAGCTCTTCATCGAGCCGGAAGGTCTTGACACGAATGAAATGTACGTCCAGGGCATGTCGACGTCCATGCCGATCGATGTGCAGTACGCCTTCCTGCGCACCATCCCGGGGCTCGAGGATGTGAAGCTCATGCGTCCGGCCTATGCGATCGAGTATGACCTCTTAGACCCGCTCCAGCTCTATCCGACGCTCGAGGTGAAGAAGCTCTCGGGCCTCTACTCCGCAGGACAGGCCAATGGCACGAGCGGCTATGAGGAAGCCGCGGCACAGGGGCTTATGGCCGGCATCAATGCGGCGCTCAAGATCAAGGGAAAAGAACCCTTCATCCTCGCCCGCCACGAAGCCTACATCGGTGCGCTCATCGATGACCTCGTCACGAAGGGGACGAATGAACCGTACCGCATGATGACCAGCCGCAGCGAGTACCGCCTGATCCTTCGTCAGGACAATGCGGATCTTCGCCTCACCGAGAAGGGCCATGACATCGGCCTTGTGACAGAAGAGCGCTATGCGCATTTCCTTGCCCGCAAAGAGGCCTATGAAGAAGCGATGGCCTATATCCGGACGAAGCGCTTCACGCCCAAGGAGGCCGTCAATGCAGCGCTTGCCAGCGTCGGATCCGCTCCGCTCACGACAGGCATCGGCGCGGATAAGATCCTGAAGCGTCCCGAGATGACCTACCAGACCATGGTCGACGTCCTCGGCTGCCCCGCCTTCGATCCGGAAGCCGTCGAGGAAATGGAAATCACGGTGAAGTACGAGGGCTATATCGCCCGTCAGGAAGCCGCCGTCAAGAAGGCCGAGCGCATGGAAAAGGAAAAGATGCCAGAGAACATCGACTATCTCCACTTGGACGGCATCTCCATCGAAGCCCGCCAGAAGCTCGACCAGATCCGTCCGCTCTCTCTGGGGCAGGCCTCCCGCATCTCCGGCGTCTCTCCGGCGGATATGTCGGTTTTGATGGTCTATGTGAAGCGAATGAAGGGAAATCAGTGACTGGTGGCTAGGGACTGGTGACTGGTAGCTAGGGATTAGTGGCTAGGGATTAGGTTTGCGATACGAGAAAACCGTTAGTTTCAAACCTCCGCGGCGCTTCTATATTCTTATGCGCCGCACCAACCCCGTTGAACCTTTTGAACCCATAGAACCCGCTAAACCTCTTTCATACGCAATCAAGGGACGCCCCGCCCCACGGACTAACCCTGAACCCTGAACCCACAACCCTGAACCCATATATCACCATTCTCAAGTAATTTTGAAAGGGAAATCAAAATGACAGTTGCAGAAATGATGGAAACTCTGGGTCTCGCAGCGAATGAGGACGCGGCGAGAAAAATGACAGAGTACAATGCCATGCTGATGGCCATGAACAAGAAAGTGAATCTCACCGGCATCAAAGACGGGGAAGAGAGTCTCATCAAGAACATTTATGACTCCATGACCGTCTATGATCCGGCATATTTTCCGCAGAATGGCCGCGTACTTGACCTCGGGACAGGCGCCGGATTTCCCGGCGTGCCGCTCGCGATCCTGCGTCCCGACATGTACGTGGTGCTCGTGGACTCCATCCAGAAGAAGCTCACCTTCATCGAAGATGCCTGCCGCGAGCTCGGGATCAAGAATGTGAAGTGCGTCCACATCCGCGCAGAAGAAGGCGGCCGCCGCAGAAAGACCCGTGAGTCCTTCGACGTCGTCACCGCTAGGGCTGTGAAGGCGATGCCCGTGATCTCAGAGTGGGCGATGCCCTTCGTCAAGGTCGGCGGCGTCTTCTGCGCCATGAAAGGCCCCGGCGCGGAAGAGGAGCTAAAGCAGGCAGGCCGTATCCTGCGTGAGCTCCATGGCACGCTCGAGGAGAAGAAGGAGCTCACCCTCCCCGCCGGCGACAAGCGCGTGATCCTCTATATCAGAAAGACCGCACCCTGTCCAAAGACCTATCCCAGAAAAGTAGGCATCGCAGAAAAAAAGCCGATCATCGGAGAATAAGAAAAGCACCCGAAAAGCACCCGTGAGGGTGCTTTTTGAATTAGAAATGAGAAATTAGAAATGAGAAATGGCGGTGGCGGCTTCGCCGCAAATTTTGATAGCGCTTCGCGCGTATCACACTGTCTTACATGACAGCTGAGCAGGCTCTTACTATGAAAGTGGGTCGACCGGTTGGGTGGGTTCTGAAGGTTCAAAGGGTTCACAGGTTTTCCGTCTTTCGTGAATACCGCATATTTTAAAACTTCGCGGCGCTTCTGATTTTATGCGCCGCACCTTCCCCGTTAAACCCGTAGAACCCGTAGAACCCTCCGAACCTCTTTCGCACGCAATCAAAGGGCGGCACGCCCAAGGGGCTAACCCTGAACCCGTTCCTCCCTTGAACCTTTCCTGCATTCCGTGTAAAATAGAAGGGATTTTATGCAATGGAGGGCATTTCAATGAATGAACGTGACAGTTTCAAATCCCGTCTGGGCTTCCTGCTGGTCAGTGCAGGCTGCGCGATCGGGATCGGGAATGTATGGAAATTCCCATATGTGACGGGCGAATATGGCGGCGCGGTATTCGTCCTCTTTTACCTGCTCTTTCTGGTGCTGATGGGCATTCCCGTCATGACGATGGAGCTGGCTGTGGGCCGCGCGAGCAGAAAAAGCGCAGTCAAGGGCTACGCCGCGCTGGAGAAACCGGGCTCGAAGTGGCATATCCATGGATGGTTCTGCGTCTTGGGCTGCTACCTGCTCATGATGTACTACACGACGGTATCCGGCTGGATGCTTGCCTATTTCTGGAAATTCGTCAATGGCACCTTCGCCTCTGCGAAAGCGGAAGGGGTCGGCGAGGTCTTCGGCGCGATGCTGGCAAGTCCATGGGAGATGGGCTTTTTCATGGCGATGACGGTCGTCGGCGGATTCCTCGTCTGCGGACTGGGGCTCCAGAGCGGCGTGGAGCGCATCACGAAGGTCATGATGCTCTGCCTTCTTGCACTCATCGTCGTGCTTGCCGTGCATAGCGCATTCCTCGAAGGCGGCGGACCGGGACTTTCCTTCTACCTGCTTCCGGACTGGGAGCGTGCGGCAGAAGCCGGCATCGGCAATGTGGCGTCGGCCGCGATGAATCAGGCCTTCTTCACGCTGTCCCTCGGCATTGCGGCAATCGAGATCTTCGGCAGCTACATGTCAGATGATTTTACGCTGGGCGGAGAAGCTGTGCGCATCGCGATGCTTGATACCTTCGTCGCCATCATGGCAGGACTCATCATTTTCCCGGCGTGCTTCGCCTATGATGTGCAGCCGGATCAGGGGCCGTCGCTCATTTTTATCACCCTTCCGAAGATCTTCAGCCATATGTCCATGGGCCAGCTCTGGGGAGCGCTCTTCTTCGTATTCATGACCTTTGCGAGCTTCTCGACGGTCACGGCAGTCTTTGAGAATCTCATCGCAAGCAGCATGGATAATTTCGGATGGAGCCGCAGGAAATCAGTCTTGCTGAATCTGGCGATCATTTTCGTCTTCTCCATCCCCTGCGTTCTCGGCTACAATGTGCTCTCGGGCGTGCATTTCCTGGGGAACCGCGATGTCTTAGACAGTGAAGACTTCCTTGTGAGCAATATCCTGCTCCCGGCAGGCTCTCTCATCTACCTGCTCTTTTGTACGACCAAGTGGGGCTGGGGCTTTGACAAGTACATCGCGGAAGTCAATACAGGCCGCGGGCTCAAGATGCCGCTCTGGCTCAAGCCGTATTTTCAGTATGTACTGCCTGTGCTGATCCTCGTCATTTTGATTCGAGGCTTGGTATAAGGGAAATGGGTTCAAGGTTCAGGTGTAACCCGTGGGGCGGCTCGTCCTTTGATTGCGGGTGAAAGCTTCGCTTGAATGAGAAATTAGAAATGAGAAATGCGAAATGGTGGTGCGGCGCATAAAAATATGGAAGCGCCGCGGAGTATAGATAGTGGCGATGCCGACGGTAGTTAGTCACAAGTCACTAGCCACTCCTAATCCCTAATCCCTAATCCCTAATCCCTAGTCCCTAGTCCCTAGTCACCAGTCACAAGTCACCCAATGGAGGAAAGAAGAATGGAAGCAAGAGATAGTTTCAAGTCCCGTCTGGGATTTATTCTGGTCAGCGCCGGCTGCGCCATCGGCATCGGGAATGTCTGGCGTTTCCCGTATGTGACGGGCGAGTACGGCGGGGCCGTCTTTGTTTTATTTTACCTGCTCTTTCTGGTGATCCTCGGGATCCCCGTCGTCACCATGGAGCTCGCTGTGGGCCGCGCGAGCCAGAAGAGCGTGAAGGAAGGCTTCATGAAGCTCGAGCCGCCGGGGACATGGTGGCACCTTCACGGCTGGATCGCACTGGCAGGGAGCTTCGTGCTCATGATCTACTACACCACGATCTCCGGCTGGATGGTGGACTACTTCGTTCGTTTCCTGGACGGCTCTTTTCAGGGGCTTTCGACGAAAGAGGTCGCGGATGTCTTCGGCAGCATGCTGGCCAATCCTACAGAACTCTTAGGCTTCATGGGGCTCAATGTCCTCATCGGCTTTGCGGTCTGCGCGGGCGGCGTCGCCAAAAGCCTTGAAAAAGTGACGAAGGTGATGATGCTCGGGCTCCTCTTTCTCATCGTCATTCTGGCAGGAAACAGCCTGCTTCTTCCCGGCGCGGAAGAAGGGCTGCGTTTCTACCTGCTCCCGGACTGGGACCGCGCGGCAGCCGCCGGCCTTGGCAATGTGGCATCTGCAGCCATGTTCCAGGCCTTCTTCACACTCTCTGTCGGACAGGGGTCTATGGAAATCTTTGCCAGCTACATGAGCAAGGACAATTCACTCACCGGTGAAGCGGTACGCATCACGATCCTCGACACCTTTGTCGCCATCATGGCAGGCATCATCATTTTCCCTGCCTGCTTTGCCTTCGGCGTCGCTCCGGCGGAAGGACCGTCCCTTATTTTTGTGGCGCTGCCGAATATTTTCATCAATATGCCGATGGGACAGCTCTGGGGCGGGCTCTTCTTCCTGTTCATGACCTTTGCGAGCTTCTCGACCGTCACGGCGGTCTTTGAAAGTCTCATCGGCAACTGCATGGACAACTTCGGCTGGAGCCGCAAAAAAAGTGTCCTCATCCTGCTCCCGCTCGTTTTCTTCGGCTCCATCCCCTGCGTCCTGGGCTTCAATGTCTGGCAGGACGTCCACCTCTTGGGCGCACGCGGCATCCTCGATACGGAAGACTTCTTCGTCTCGAGCCTTGTCCTTCCCGGTGGCTCTCTCCTCTTCGTTCTCTTCTGCACCACCCGCTATGGCTGGGGCTTCGACAAGTACATGGCGGAGGTCAATATGGGAACCGGCGTGAAGATGCCCCGCTGGGTGAAGCCGTACTTCAAGTACGTGCTGCCGATCCTCATCTTTGGGATCTTGGTCAGGGGACTGCTCTAAAAAGACGCATGGTAGACAGTGCGCCTTTCGCAGGGTCTCTCATCTGCCATCCTTCCCTGACTGTCTGTACAAAGGAAATCGGTACTTGTCCGATTTCCTTTTTTCATGCTTCCGCTATTGCGTCTGTGGCATAAATCCTTTAATATATATACTGATATTGTATGTGCGAAAGCAGCGCCGGACATCGGCTCTGCTTCTCAAGGCTTTTGTAAGGAGATGCAAGAATGAGACTTCGTGGGATTTTATTTGCTATCGCCCTCGTATTCGGCGTATGGAATATTTTCAATCAGGGACTGAACGTCCAGAGCGGGGCGATCCTGCTCATGATCCTGGTGTGCCTTGCGATGAATATCTACAACTACCACCAGAAGCAGAAGGAGAGAGAGGCAGCAGAGAATGCACTGCGTGAAAAGGAAGAGATCCGCCGCATGCGTGCCGAAGCCCGTCATCGCCAGAGCCGCAAGGGGAGAAAGAAGAAATAATCGGGATACCGTTGGCGTCATGGCGGCGGTATACTCTTGAGGGTTCAGGGTTCAGGGTTCAGGGTTCAGGGTTCAGGGTTAGCCCATGGGGCGTGCTGCCCCATGATTACGTTTGAAAGTCTCGCTTGAATGAGAAATTAGAAATGAGAAATGCGAAATGGTGGTGCGGCGCATAAAAATCAGAAGCGCCGCGAAGTATAAATAGTGGCGATGCCCGCTTGAGACATTAGACGCCAGATGTCAGATCTCTGATGTCTGATATCTCCGTCTCCTTAAATACTTCTTTCGGGCATCGCCCCATAAATATTCGCTGCGAAGCTGCCACCACAACCCTGAACCTACCAACCTGAACCCTGAACCCTACCCCCCCTCGTTTTCGCAAAACGAATGACTTGACTCAAAGAATCATAACAATGATTTCCCAAGCGCCTATGGCGCTTTTTCCATGCGAGGTGCGTATGCCGATTGCACTGATGTATCGCTGGGCGATCTTCGTCCTCCTGATCGTGGGACTGATCCTTCTCATGAAGCACAAGGTGCTGACGCCCTTTGTATTCTGGTCGAGGATCCAGTACTACACCTTTTCCACCTTCACCCTCTTCGTCTTCTGGCTGGGAGCGACGCTCTTTCAGGTGGACATCCCCTTCCTGTACTCGGCGGACTGCCGCTTCGGCGTGGCAGCGAGCCTTGCGACCCTCTCGCTCATGTACCATCTGATCGTCCGTCCGGGCGCGATCCGGACGCACCGACTGAATGATATCAGTTACGAGCACTTCTCATTTTACAATTACATTTTCCACTACTTCATCCCGATCCTCATGACCGTCGACTATATTTTCTTTGTCGACAAGAGGGACATGCACTGGTACACCATGTTCACCTGGATGATCTATCCTGCGCTCTACGTGCCCTTCGTCTATCTGCGGGCGTGGCTCACCATCGTGACGCACGGGACGAGTCATCTGTATCCGTACACCTTCATGGATCCCACGATGCACGGCTTCTTCTCCATCGCCAAAGAGGTGCTGAAGGTCGGCCTGCGCTTCTTCGTCATCGGCATCTTCGTCTACGCCGTGGGCATGGGGCTGTGGCATCTTGGCATTCCGCCGCTTTCGTGGACATATAACGGGTAAATGATAAGTGAGGAATTAGGAGTGAGGAGTGGAGGAAGGGGCGCACAATTCATAGAGCGCCCCAATCCCCCCCTTTTTTTATTATTATTATAAAACTTCGCGGCGCTTCCAAATTTTTTGCGCCGCACCTTCACTCCTAACTCCTCATTCCTAACTCCTAACTTTATTCGGGTGTTGACTTAAATACCCTTTACGCCCAATCCCTAGCTACTCCCTCTCATTCATGGTATAATGGATTCACCATTTTCATTCATTGCTTTTGCTGGAGGCTTCCTATTTCATGGCAAAGACAGACGCAGCGTCGACCAAAGATTTCGTCGATCATTCCTATTTCTACAAACCATATTCCATCGCGGCAGCCATCGGCTTCATTCTCTGGGCTGCCTATGTCTGCTGGACAGGCTACTGGGGCATCATGAAAGGACGCCTGCCCGTGATCGATATCGGTATGCAGCTTGCGATCCTCTGGTGGCTTTTGGATACCGTCCGCACGAAGACCGTCTATCGGCTCGAAAAGGACCGGCTCTACATGCTGAAAACGGGGCTTTGGACGAAGCAGGAGCTCTCCATCGCCTATGATGACATCTTCGGCGTGCATCATTTCAAAAACCAGCTCATGAAGCCGGTGACCTATCGCTACACCTATCATCAGTATGCGAAGATGGATAACCGTCCCATCTGGTCGCTTCTCTATGATATCGGCAGCACCCAGAAGGTCGGTCGTGTCCTCATGAAAGCCTCCGAAGACTTCTGGAAGGAATTTGAAAAGCGCATGCCGGGCCAGATCCGCATCCCGCAGGAAGAGGTCGTGGCACTCACCTACAAGTCGATCGAAAAGAAACTGCGTGAACAGGGCTACTTCAAAGACCATCCGGAGATGGATTTCGAAGAAGGCATCAAGCAGCTTCGTCAGAAGGGCACGGAAATGGGCGGCCGTGACGACGAGCTGACCGGCGAAGATTTCCACGGAGAAAAGGTGGAAATGAAAAACGGCACACGTACAGATACCATCGAAGCCGCAAAACGCCGCATGGAAAAGAAATAACGGATAACGAGCACCCCCGAGAGCGGGGGTGCTTTTTTGTTGGAAAAACGGATGCGAGGTTAGCTCCTGGGGCGGGGCGTCCTTTGATTGGGGATGAAAGCTCTGTTCGATCGAGAAATTGGAATGAGGAATGAAGGTAGCGGTTTCGCCGTGAGTATATATGGGGTGATGCCCGAAGGTGGTATTTAGTCACTAGTCACTCGAGGTTCCTAATCCCTAATCCCTAGCTACTCAACTTGAATGAGAAATTAGAAATGAGAAATGCGAAATGATGGTGCGGCGCATAAAAA
>JAJWRZ010000079.1:0-9339 GCA_021633965.1 Dialister sp. | reverse complement strand
CCCGATAGTCTGCTTTTTCATTGAGGCCATAGGTGATGCAGGTCTTATGGATCTCGGGCAGGATCGCGCAGACGCCTTCGCTGTCTGTGCATACGATGGCGACGCCGTCCTCATAGCAGATATGGCTGATAAATTCGAAGAATGCACGGCGGATATTTTCGACGCTGCCATAATGATCCAGATGGTCATCCTCGATATTCGTCACCACCGTCATATAAGGGGAAAATTTCAGGAAAGAGCCATCACTTTCGTCCGCTTCCGCGATGACATACTCGCCCTTTCCGAGAGAGGAATTTCCCCCGATATAGCTGGCTGCCGCCCCGAGAACGATCGTCGGGTCTTTGCCTGCTTCATAGAAGATCTGTCCCACCATGGCAGAGGTCGTGGATTTCCCATGTGCGCCTGCGACAGCGATGCCTTTGCCCCAGTGGAACATGGCCGCCAGCACGTCGGAGCGATGGAATACGGGAATGCCAAGACGTCTCGCTTCCAGAAGCTCTGGATTTTCTTCGGAGATCGCCGAAGAAATGACGACGCAGTCTGCGTCCTTCACATGAGACGCTTCATGCCCGATATAGATCTCTGCGCCTTTTTTTCGGAAATCGCGCAGAAAGGGAGAGTCTGCCACATCGGAACCGGAAATGCGCTCCCCCTTATCCAGCAGAATGACGGCCAATGCACGCATGCCCATACCGCCGATCCCTATGAAATGGAATGAATGATACTTCGTGAGGTCCATAATCGTCTTCCTTTATTTAATGAGCGACAGTGCAAGTCTTGCGATATCCTCTCCGGCATGCACTTTTTTCAAAGTGCCGATGGACTTCTCCATCGTCTGAAGATCTTCGGGATGCTCGCGAAGCGCTGTGATATTTTCAATGAATCGGGCGCCTGTGACGTCCTTATCCAGAATCATTTTCGCCGCGCCCGCCTCAGAAAAGACGCGGGCATTGTATGTCTGGTGATCTTCTGCCGCATAGGGATACGGGATCAGGATGGCCGGCAGCTCTCTTGCTGCGACTTCCGCCAGACTGATGGCTCCCGCGCGGCAGATGATGAGATCGGCGGCTGCAAGCGCATTCGGCATATGGTACTCATAGCGGATGATGCGGCTCGCAGAACCATAATGTCCGTCCTCCGCGCAGCCGAGTGCACTCGTGATCTTGTCATATTCCAGCTCACCCGTCACATGGTAAAGGCACAGGTCCTTCGCATCTTTGAAGTGGCGATGCACATCCAGCATAGCGGTATTGATCGTCCTCGCTCCGCGGCTGCCGCCGGTGACCAGTACCATGAAGGTATCCGGCGAAAGCCCGAGCGCCCTGCGGGATGCCTCCCGCTTGGCTTCCATAATGTCGGGACGGATCGGATTTCCTGTATAGATGCATTTCTCCGGATGCGGGAAACGGGGAGCGGCTGCTTCATAGCCCAACGCGATCTTATCGACCACACGGGAAAGGATCTTATTCGTGATCCCGGGGATCACATTCTGCTCCTGGATCAGCGTCGGTATATGAGACAGTGCTGCCGCCATCAGGATCGGCCCGCATACATAGCCGCCCGTCCCGATGACTACATCCGGTGCGAAATCCTTCAGGATCCGGCGCGCCTTGAAGAGGCTCCCTGCCGCATGACACAGGATGCTGATATTTTCCAGCGTCAGCTTCCGCTTCAGGCCCGAAGCCGGCAGCGAGGCGAAACGATACCCTTCCTTCGGAATGATACGTGACTCCATCCCATTCGGCGTGCCCACGAAAAGAAATTCTGTTTCTTCCAGTTTTGCTATTTCCTTAGCAATGGTGATGGCCGGGTAAATATGTCCCCCCGTACCGCCGCCAGATAAAATAACCCGTTTCATGAATGCTCCGTTATAATCAGTGAGAAAACAGGGATCAGGAATCAGCCTTGGAGACGTCAGATGTTAGACGTCAGATGTCTGGCTTCTGACATATTTTCTGACCCCGACCCATTTACATGAGGCTCTTTACGTTTTTCTTAAAATCCATGCCGCGCTCTTCCATATTCTTATACATATCGAAAGAAGAGCAGGCCGGTGAAAGGATGACGACATCCCCCGGTCTCGAAAGCTTCTGTCCGAGGAGGACGGCCTCTTTCATAGAGGATACGCGGTGGATCGAAGAGACGCCCGCTTCCCTGGCCGCTTCCTCGAAGCGCTCAGCCGCCGCTCCCAAAAGGATGAGCTCTTTCGTATGAGAGCGCACGGTCTGCATAAAATCAGACAAAGGCGTGCCCTTATCATGGCCGCCGGCGATCAGGATGACCGGCTTGTCGAAGGCTTCCATGCCTTTGATGGCTGCATCGGTATTCGTAGCCTTGGAATCATTGTAGTAGGAAACGCCATCCAGCTTGCGAACAAATTCGATGCGATTCGGAAGAGCGGCAAAGGTCTTCAGTGCCTCTATGATGACAGCCGTGTCGACGCCGCCCTCATGCGCCAGAAAAGCGGCAGCCAGACAGTCCTCGATATTCTGCTTTCCCTTCAGCAAGAGCTCACCTGCAGTGCAGAGAGGGATGGTTTCTCCCCGTCTCTTCAGCACGAGACGGTCACCGGAAAGGCATGCGCCTTCTTCGACTCCGTGCGAGGTGGAGAGCAGGCAGACATGGGTGTGTGCTTCCGCCTGTTTTTTCAGCATCGGCGTATAGGGATCATCAGCATTCAGAAGGATGCAGTTCGTTTCGTCCATATTTTCAAAGATCCGCGCCTTGGCTGCCACATAGGCTTCCATGGTGTGGTGACGTTCCAGATGATCGGGCGTGATATTCAGGATGACCGCCGCTTTCGGCCGGAAGCGGGTGATGAATTCCAGCTGGAAGCTCGAAACTTCCGCTGCGATCACACCACTCTCCGGCACCAGCTCTGCTTCGCGGGAAAGGGAAATCCCCAGATTCCCTGCAAGAGCAAAGGGCCTTCCCGAGTGGGAAAGCATGCTGCCAAGAAGCGTCGTGGTCGTGGTCTTCCCGTTTGTCCCCGTGATGGCCAGGATCGGCGCCTTCGTCACGCGATAGGCGAGCTCGACTTCACTCAAAACAGGGATGTGCCTTTTCATCGCCCCCTGGATCACGATATTTTCCGCCGGGATGACAGGGGAAACGACGACGGCATCCATCCCGTCCAAAAGGCTCTCAGACTGCTCGCCGAAGCAGAACTCAGCCCCGAGCCCGATGAGCTCTTCTTTTTCTTTGTTATTCTGTATCTGATCCTTGAGATCAGAGATCACGACATGGGTTCCATGACGGAGAAGTACATGAGCCGCGCCAAGACCACTGATACCGGCGCCCAGAATAAGTACATGTTTCAAAGCTATACCTCCCATGAATGGTAAAACATGGATAGTCAACGGGAAGGAATGCGAATGAAAAGCATCAGCTTTCATCCCCGATCTCTGCCTCCCGTTCTGCTGCCGGCCGATTTATGGCAGTGCATAGATCGCCAGCATCAGGCTGCCCGCAGCGGCGAAGCCTTCGAAGATCCAGAAGGACCAGACGACACGGACCTCACTCCAGCCGGACAGTTCGAAATGATGGTGCAGCGGACTCATCTTGAAGACACGCTTGCCCGTTGTTTTGAAAGAAATGACCTGAATGATGACAGATAAGGCTTCCAGCACAAAAATAAGGCCGAGGAAGGCGAGCAAGAGCTCCGTCCGGGTCATGACCGAGATCCCGGCAATGGCTCCGCCAAGGGCAAGCGAGCCGGTATCTCCCATGAAGACCTTGGCCGGATGATAATTGAAGAAAAGGAAGCCAATGCAGGCCCCTGCCAGAATGATGATAAAATAACCGAGGTCATGAAACCCTGTCATATAGCAGAAGACCGCATAGGCCGTAAACGCGATGACGCAGCAGCCGGAAGCCAGTCCGTCCAGCCCATCCGTCAGGTTCACCGCATTCGATGCCCCCACAATGACAAGAACGACGAAGGGATAGTACAAAAGTCCGATGGAAATATCCATCGTCGTAAATGGGATCGCGATCGAGTAAGGGAGATGCAGTGTATCTACGACGCCCCAGCAGAAGAGCACGGCGAGGATCAGCTGCCCCAGCATTTTCTGCTTGGCCGTCAGCCCCAGATTCCTTTTCTTTTCTGCTTTGATGAAATCATCGAGAAATCCTAAAAGCCCATGCCCCAGCGTCAGGAAAAGAAGCCAGAGAACCGATGGATCCAAGAGGCGGTTGAAAAGCACCACCAGCACCATCGCTGTCAGCATGAAGAGACCGCCCATGGTCGGAGTGCCGCTCTTGGCCCGATGAGACTTCGGTCCTTCGGTGCGGATCGACTGGCGCGCCTTCAATTTTTTCAAAAGCGGAATGCCCACCCATCCGCAGATGACGGTGAGGACCGCTGCTTCCAGCAGGTATATAAAATAATTACTTTCCATCCTTTGTCAGAACTCCCCTCAAGAGCATTGGTACTTTTTCCATATGCATATAGTGCGAACCCTTCACCAGCACAGCATCCCCGGCCTTCGCCAGAGCCGCCAGCTTCTCTGCCGCTTCTTCACAAGTGTCATACGAGAAAACGGACGTCATGCCGCCCTCTTTGGCGCCCAAAGCCAGATGGCGAGAGAGCGGTCCCACCGTGATGAGACCGTCAAAGCCCATAGCGGCGGCTTTCTTTCCCGTCTCATGGTGCAGCGCCTCTTCCATCTCGCCCAGCTCTCCCATATCACCAAGCACCAGGTACTGATGCGAAGCGGGGATCTGCTTCAGCGAGCCGAATGCCATTTCCATGGAGAGCGGATTTGCATTGTACGAGTCATCCATGACGGAGATCCCTGCGATGGTAAGCAGTGTCTGCCGCTGACCGATCGGATGGAAATCCGCAAACGCTCTCTGAATTTTCCGACTGTCCACGCCAAGGACACGGGCTGCCGCGATGGCGGCCAGTGCATCGTAGACATTGTGTACGCCGAGAAGATGCAGCTTCACACGGAATGCTTCATCAAAGGACGTACAGATGAACTGGGTTTGCGAAGCTTCATAACGGGCATCTGTCCCGCGGACGGTATAGCGTCCCGCAAGGCCATAGGAGATCACGCGTCCCTCGAAACTGTCCCCCATCGCTTTGACGAAGGGGTCATCTCCATTCAGGATCGCTGTGCCATCCTTCGGCAGTGCTTCGATCAGCTCGGCCTTCGCCTTCGCGATATTTTCCTGACTGCCCAGGATCCCGATATGCGATGTACCGACATTGGTCACGATACCGATGGTCGGGCTTGCGATCGCACAAAGCTCTGCGATCTGTCCGAAGCCGCGCATCCCCATTTCCACGACGCAGACTTCCGTCTCTTTCGTCATAGAGAGGAGCGTCATGGAAAGACCGATCTCATTATTGAAATTTTTCTGTGTTGCGCAGACATGAAAACGAGACGACAGGAGCGCCGTCGTCATGTCTTTCGTCGTTGTTTTTCCATTAGAGCCCGTGATGCCGATCACCGGTACATGGAAACGCATGCGGTGAAAATGGGCGAGATCTTCCAGTGCCTTCTTCGTATCCTTTACAAGAAACGCTGATACATCGGAAGGCAGCTCCTCGGCAAAAGAAGCATCCGAAAGGATGACTCCCGAAGCCCCTTCTTCGCACGCCTTTTTCAGAAAGGCATGCCCATCAAAATTTTCTCCTTTAAGAGCCAGAAACAGATTGCCCGTCTCGATGGTGCGGGTATCGGTACTGACCCCGTCCATGGACGGCTCCCTGCCTCGCTTGAGCAGCTTGGCGCCGCAGGCTCTTTCTATTTCTTCTATCGTAAATGAAGCCATGAATTTCACTCCTTCAGTAGTGTCCTCAAAAGCGAGCCGACTGCTTCAGCGCTTTTCTCGCTTCTTCCCTATCGTCGAAATGAATGGTCTTGTCTTTCAAGATCTGGTAGTCTTCATGGCCCTTGCCGGCGATGAGGACGATATCGTCTCCTTTGGCGAGGGAGATCGCCTTCTGGATGGCGCTTCTTCTGTCGACCACCACTTCCACCTGCAGGGACGGCTTCTCCGCCTTCACCTCTTCGACGCCGGCTGCCACTTCTTTCACAATAGTCTCCGGGTCTTCCGTGCGAGGATTATCACTGGTCACGATCGCTACATCCGCATAGCGGGCAGCAATACGGCCCATGATCGGACGCTTCATCTTATCACGGTCGCCGCCGCAGCCGAAAACGACCAGAATGCGGCCCTTCGTGATCTCCTGTGCGGTCGTCAGGATCTTCTCAAGACCATCCGGGGTATGTGCGTAGTCGACCACGACGGTGAAGGACTGGCCCTCATCGATCAGCTCGAAACGCCCCGGCACACTGTGGAATGTCTTCATCGCAGCTGCAATGATTTCCATGGAAATTCCTTCGGAAAGCGCCGCGCCGATCGCCCCCAGTGTGTTATAGATATTGAAACGGCCTGCCAGTCTCGTCTCGAACTGGTAGGTTTTCCCTTCATAGGTCACTTTGAAGGCAGAAGACTTGCCGGTGAACCGGCTGTCAAAGGCATATAGATCCGCCGTCTTGTCACTCATGCTGTAGGTGTGAAGATCCGCCACCTTCTGATCGACAGCGTCCATCATCACATGGGCATACGGGTCATCCACATTCACCCACGCGGCCTTATTGCCCTTCGTCTGTCCTGCCGAAGACACCTTCTCAAAAAGAATGGCCTTGGCTTTTGCATAGTTGTCCATCGTCTTATGGTAGTCCAGATGATCTTCCGTGAGGTTCGTGAAGACGGCATTATCAAATTCCACGCCTTCGACGCGCCCCATGACGAGCGAATGGGAAGAAACCTCCATGCACACATGGGTGACCTTTTCTTCTGCCATCTGCCAGAGCAGACGCTCCAGATCGATGACATCCGGCGTGGTATTGTGCGTCGGCAGCTCCTTATCCCCGATCAGGGCATGGATGGTGCCGATAACACCGGTCTTGTAACCCGCCTGCTCAAGGATATGGCTCACGACATGGGTCGTGGTGGTCTTGCCATTCGTCCCCGTAAGGGCGATCATGCGCATCTTGCGCGACGGATAGTCAAAGAAAAACGGTACCATATCTTCCATCGCTTTTCTGGTATCTGCCACATAGACGACAGTGACCCCTTCCGCTGCCTTCACCTCTTTGGAAGCCACGATGGCTTTCGCCCCCAGCTTCACGGCAGAGTCCACGAATTTGTGTCCATCCACATGCGCCCCCTCGAGGCAAAGGAAAAGGCTCCCCGCTTTCACCTGACGCGAGTCCGCTGTCACATCCAAGATCTCAATATCTGTAGCGCCTTCCGTGCGCAGGATCGGCGTTGTTTTCAGTAATTCTGCTAATTTTTTCAAAACAGTCACCTCTGGTTTTTTATTTAGGAAGCATAGACACCCCTCCGGATGTCATCCGCGCTTCCTGTCTTCTATGAGTCGTGCTTTTGAAATCATCACGGCATGCGCCATCACCTCCAGCAGAGATGACGCTCGAATGCCACTCATTATATTAGCTTAAATCTATGGCAAGCACAAGGGGCTGTGAAAGATGAAATTTCATTTTCACAGCCCCTTTCTTGTGTAGTTCACTTCTATCTGCTTATTTTTTAACCTCACTGATTCATTGTAAGAAAGGTTCGACAGGTTTGACAAGTGTGGTGCGGCGCATTTCGTCATCCTGAGCGGATAAAAACGTCGCATGTTAGGGAAACGCTGATTCAATCGCAGAATCAGTGTTTCCTTAAAAATGGCTTATCTGAAATTATGAGAACTGAGTCGAAGGATCTAAGCGCCGCAGAGTTTTTAAGGAAACACCATTACCCAAAATGGGAAACCCGTTGAACTCTCAGAACCTTCCGAACCCATTTCTCTATCTCCCTTTGTTCGGGTGCGGTTTGGCGGGATCCGCACTGCCATAGACCGCACGAACAGGCAGGCTCATCTTGAGCTTCTGCTCTGCGATCTGCTGGATGCGTACCGGTGCCTCCAGACGGGACACCTCGAGCTTATCCACCGCATTCTCCTTCGCCATCGTCATGACCTCGCTGCGGATACGCTGCATTCTGTATTCCTCCTGAATATTGATCCCACTCAGGAAGACCAGCAGCATCACGGGAAAAAGGATCATCAGCGTCCCCAGAATGATGTCATGGAAAAAATAGGAAGAGTCAGACCTCTCGCGCTCGATCCGGCGAGACGCGGCGACGCTTTCCGGCATCGACGGCATGTAATCCATGACTTGCACTTCCTGTACCATACGATATCTCTCCCATCTTTTTCAGACTCTATATCTCAGGCTGAAGGAAACAGGGCCAGATCCCCGGTCGCTCCCTACACTCTTTCTACAACACGCAGGACCGCACTTCTCGCACGCGGATTCTCCTCGATCTCTTTCGCACTCGGCTTTTGCGCCTTGCCGATGGACTTCACCAGACGATGGTGGTGGCACACACAGACAGGCAGCTCCGGCGGGCAGATGCAGTCCCTTTCCATTTCCTTGAAAGCCTTCTTGATGATGCGGTCTTCCAGTGACTGGAACGTGATGACGCCGACCCGTCCCCCCACTTTCAGATGGGAAACGCAGGCTTCCATCGTGTCCTTCAGGATCCCCAGCTCGTTATTTACCTCGATACGGATCGCCTGAAATGTGCGCTTCGCCGGATGCGGGCCATTTCTTCTGGCATGCGCCGGAATGGCCGCCTTGATGACCGAGACCAGATCATCCGTCGTCTCGATGGGCTTCTTCTCGCGGAATTCACAGATAAACTGCGCGATCCGCTTCGCCCATCGCTCTTCCCCATACTCCCAGATGATGCGCGCAAGCTCTTCCTCTTCATACGTATTCACGATCTCATACGCTGTGCGCGGATTCCTCTGATCCATGCGCATATCGAGCTTCCCGTTATTCATATAAGAGAATCCACGGCTGCCGTCATCGAGCTGATGAGATGAAACCCCCAGATCGAAAATGAAGCCATCGACCTTGTCGATCGTAAGCGAGGCCAGGATATCATGGATGTGAGAAAAATTATCCCGCACAAAGAGATGCCGGCAGGCACAGCCGGAAAGACGGTGAGAAGCCGCCTCGATCGCTTCTTCATCCTGATCGACGCCGATCAGAAGCGCATCCGGAGCGAGCTTCTCCGCCATAGCGAAAGAATGTCCGCCGCCCCCTAAGGTGCAGTCGACATAAATGCCATGTGGATCCGTCAGGATCCGGTCGATCATTTCGTGCAGAAGCACGGTGGTGTGTTGAAATTCCATAAATTAGTCCTCGAAAAAAGGTGAAAGGTGAGCCCGTGGGGCGTACCGTTCCTTGATGGGCAATGCTATTAAGTTAAGCGGAAGAACGTTCTTGGCTCCCCATCGGGGGAGCTGCC
>JAJWRZ010000244.1:0-1668 GCA_021633965.1 Dialister sp. | reverse complement strand
ATTTTGATAGCGCTTCGCGCCGTCGTCATTTCGAGCGTAGCCGAGAAATCTCTATTGCAGTAAGCTCATTGCCTGATGTGAGACAGCACCAAGACACCGTTTTTCCTCAGCACATACACGCTGATTTTCTGCAGTGCTGTAAAGATCCCTCGGCTACGCTCGGGATGACGATGCCAGAGAACCCCAGTCACTAGTTACCAGTCACTCCTAATCCCTAGCCACTCATCCCTGCTTTCAAACTTGTGGTGGCGGCTCAGCCGCAAATAGAAAGAGGAACGATACGAGAATGCCATTATTTCTGAACTCGCGGCGCTCCCATATTATTTTGCGCCGCCCCTCGCTCACCCCATTGACCCTTCAGAACCCGTTTGTTTTTCACCACTTACCTGCCAACCGCACTTATCGTTTCGGGAGCGGCGCATCGATCGGGCGGATGGAGACATCACCTGCGATGACGCGCTCGACCTTTTCACCGGTATCGACGAGGAGACAGCCATCCTTATCGATGTCGACCGCTTTGCCGGTATAGTTTTCCTCGCCCATGATGACGCGGACATCCTGGCCTAAGGTGATGGAGAGCGCTTTCCAGTCCTCAAGCACCTTGTCAAAGCCCTGTGTCTGTGCGATCTCGTACTCCTTCTCCAGCTCCGCCAGAATGGCGGTAAGGAGATCCTTACGGGAAACATCGATCCCCTCTGCCAGGAAAGAGGTGGCACTTTCACGGAAGAGCTCCGGGAATTCGCTTTTCTTCATCCCTGTATTGATACCGGCACCGATGATGATGTAGTCGATCTTTTCCATGGAGGCAGACATTTCCGTCAGGATGCCGACCAGCTTCTTGCCGTGATAAAGAATATCATTCGGCCACTTGATGCCCGCGTCCTGAAGCCCCAGACGGCGGATCCCACGGCAGACACCCACGGCTGCCATCAGCGTACATTTGGACGCTTCCAGCGGGAAGAATTTCGGACGGAGAATCAGCGTAAACCAGATCCCTTTCGCAAAGGGGCAGTAGAAGGAGCGCGTGAGACGTCCGCGGCCGCCCGTCTGTTCCTCCGCTACGACGATGGTCCCCTCTTCTGCGCCCTCGCGCGCGATCTTCTTCGCTTCTTCATTCGTCGATGTGGTGCTGGAGAGATAGACCACGTGACGGCCAAAGGTCTCCGTGTGCAGCGCGCTATCGATTTCCAGCGGTGTCAAAAGATTTGGCGCATAGATCAGTCGATAGCCCTTGCGCGTGCTGGACTCGAAAATATAACCGCGTTCTTTTAAAATATTGATGTGCTTCCAGATGGCCGTCCGCGACACATGCAGATCCCGGGAGATCTGCTCGCCGGAGATAAACTGACCATTGGCTTTGCGGAAATAATCCAGAATTTCGTTTCGCATAGAAATGCCCCCTATACAGGAAATGTTTGGTTTACTATTTTTCCTTATTATAATCAGTTGTAAACCATTGGTCAACTATTTTATAAAGCAGGATTGACATTAGAAACAGGTTCAGGGTTCAGGGTTAGCCCTTGGGGCGTCCCGCCCCTTGATTACGTTTGAAAGCCTCTCGCTTGCTCTAGTTAGGCGTGAGGAGTTAGGAGTGAGGAGTGAGGAGTGAGGAGTGGTGGTGCGGCGCATAAAAATATGGAAGCGCCGCGGAATTTTGATAGTGCTTCG
>JAJWRZ010000243.1:0-1687 GCA_021633965.1 Dialister sp. | reverse complement strand
TGTATAAAAATCCAAGAATGAAATCTGACAACGATTTAATCAGTGTTTCCTTAGGTGTAAGGTTTGCGTTTTAAGGGGACATCCGTGGGACGTGCCGTCCCCGGTCACTAAGATCACACCTTATCCAAACCCGCTTCGAGGAGAATTTTTTCACAGAGCGCGGGGAATGAGATCCCCGCCGCTGCGGCGGCCTTCGGGACGAGGCTCGTCGCCGTCATGCCCGGGATGGAATTGGCTTCCAGAAGATGCGGACGGCCGTCGCGATCCGTCTTGAAGTCGAATCGGCACGCACCATCACATTCCGCCATGCGATAGCCGGTCTCTGCGAGACGGCTCATCTCTTCCGCAAGCGCCTCCGGGATCGGAGCCGGGACGAGGTAGTCTGTCGCGCCCTTGGTGTACTTGGAGTGGTAATCATAAGACCCCGAATGCGGACAGATCTGAATGACCGGCAGTGCTTTGCCGTCCAGCACGGAAACGGTGAATTCGTCTCCGGAAAGGAAAGCCTCTGCCAGGATCCTTGGTTCTACCGAGAAGACACGGTCGATCGCCTCTTTCAGATCTTTTTCTTCCTTTACGATCTCGATGCCGATGGTCGAGCCTTCACAGGCGGGCTTGAGGACGACAGGAAGGGTAAAGCTCTTACGAATGTCTTCTTCTATATTCTCCTTCCCATCCTTCAGATAGTAAGGCTTGGAGAAGGCCATGGGGAGACCCGCCTGCTTGAAGAAATGGCTACTCATGATCTTATCCATGGTGATGGCGCTCGAGGTCACGCCGGAGCCCGTATACGGGATGCGGGCGAGCTCGAGTACGCTCTGGATGGTGCCATCCTCCCCATACTTGCCATGCAGCGCGATGAATACGGCATCCGCCTTCGCTTCTTTCAGCTGCTCCACCACATGGTGCGGGTCATACTCCATAGAAATGGCCTGATAACCAATGGAGGTCAGGGCTTCTAAAATGGCCTTCCCTGTATTTCTGGAGACTTCCGCCTCTCTGGAGGGTCCTCCCATGAGGACCACGATTCTGCTCTCTTTAGTAATCACTTTTTCAACCCTTTATCCTTCACCAACTGAATGAGCTCTTCCCCTGCGCGGTAAATACTGCCGGCGCCCATGGTGATGATCATATCTCCCGGCTTTACAAAGTCGTAAAGCGCCTGAGACACGCCTTCCACCGTTTCCACATAGTAGATCTCCTTTTCCGGCAGACGCTGATGGACCAGTGAGGGGATCAGATGTCCGTCGACACCTTCGATCGGTGCCTCACTCGCCGCATAGATATCGGTGAAGAAGAGTACATCTGCATCATCGAATGCTTCGGCAAACTCCTGCTGCAGAAGCTGCGTGCGGGAATAGCGGTGCGGCTGGAAGGCGCAGATGATGCGATGATCGCCTGTCTCTCTCGCTGCTTTCAGAGTCGCTTTGATCTCTGTCGGATGGTGTGCATAGTCATCGACCACCCAGAGATTATTTTCTCTGGATTTCGTCTCGAAGCGCCGCTTCACTCCCACGAAGTGAGACAGCGCCGTCTCGATCGTTTCCATCGGGATGCCGCAGTAGAGCGCTGCGATCACGGCGCCAAGCGCATCACGGATATTATGCGACCCCGGGATCTGAAGCTCGATGGTGCCGAGCGTCTTTCCCTCGTGCACCACATCGAAAAGCAGATGCCTGTTTTCGTA
>JAJWRZ010000242.1:0-1690 GCA_021633965.1 Dialister sp. | reverse complement strand
TTGAGACGCTCCTTCCCGCTCTCTTTCATACCGCCTGTGCCCTATCCGCCCCTTCCAGATGAAGGGGCGAGAATGATTCTTAATCGGGCATCGCCCCATATATATTCGCGGCGAAGCCGCCACCTTCATTCCTAATTCCTAATTCCTCATTCGAGCAATGCTTTCATCCACAATCAAAGGACGCCCCATGGGCTAACCTTGAATCCATTTTCATTTCTCTTTTCTAGAGATGAAATAAACATAAATATCGTGTTATAATAGAAAAACAATCTCATCTGATTCGTGATAAGGAGGAACCCTATGGCATTAAAAGAATTTGAATTCGGCTTTGGCAAGACCACCCAGAAAGTTTCCCTGCCGGAAGAACACATTCTCGATATCCTCGAAGGCGCACCGACCCCGGCCTGCGACGTCGAAGCTGCTACCCTGGAATGCATGCGTCACCCGATCGGCAGCAAGCCGCTCACGGAAGTCGTTTCCAAAGGCGACAAGGTCTGCATCGTCTGCGCTGACGTCACTCGTATCTGGAACCATTCCGATCAGTACGTCATCCACATCGTGAATGAACTGAACCGCGGCGGCATCCCGGATGATGACATCTGCATCCTCTTCGCACAGGGCACCCACCGCGAACAGACCCCGGAAGAAGATATCGCTGTCGTCGGTGAAGAGCTGACCCACCGCGTGAAGCTCTACCAGCATCACTGCAAAAACATGGACGAGCTCGTCCACGTCGGCGATACCAAGAGAGGCACTCCTGTCTGGCTGAACAAGCACGCTGTCGAAGCCGACAAGATCATCGTCGTCGATGGCATCACCCCGCACCTCTTCGCAGGCTACGGCGGCGGCCGCAAACTGCTCCTCCCGGGCGTTGCCGGAGATGAGACCATCCAGATCAACCACTGCCACGCTCTCGGCGAAAAATTCGGTTCCGGCATCAATCCGAAGACCCGCTCCACCCTCCTCGATGACAACCCGGTATCTGACGACATGCAGGAAGCCTCCGACATGGTAAAACCAGCCTTCCTCGTTCACTCCGTCATCAATTCCGAAGGCCAGATCTGCCGCATGGTCGGCGGTGACCCCTACGAAGCATGGCTCGAAGGCACCAAGCTCGTCTACAAGACCCAGAAAGTCCCCTACACCGACAAAGCCGACATCGTCTTTGCCTGCGCCGGCGGCTATCCGAAAGACGTTTCCCTCTATCAGGGCAGCAAGTGCTACGATCCATCCGATGTCGTCACCAAGAAAGGCGGCGTCATCATCGCCATCATGGAAGCCTCCGACATCTATGAACCGGCCGCTTACCTCGACAGCTTCCAGTATGAAACCGAAGCCGACATGGAAAAAGCCCTCCGCGAACGCTTCACCATCCCGTTCTTCGTCGCATTCAACCTCTTCTGCATGACCCATCAGTACACCATCATTCTGGTCACCAAGCCGGAGAACTTCGAAGCCATCCGAAAGACCAATCAGATCCCGGTCGCTACCGTCGAGGAAGCATGGGAGCTCGCCAAGAAGAAAATGGAAGACGAAGGCAAGAAAGACTACACCATCACCGTCATGGCACACTGCGCTTCCATCGTTCCTTATAAAGACTAATAGAGATTCATGTAAAAAGGCTATCGCTCATCATGATCAGCCCCTGTCAAGGTAGACATGGCAAATATCTAAAAAAAATTACTGCCGT
>JAJWRZ010000241.1:0-1698 GCA_021633965.1 Dialister sp. | reverse complement strand
CTCCCTCCTTCCTATAGAAGGAGGCGCCCCGAAGGGGCGGATAAGGATAAAATGTTCTGCCGTTCTCTGTAAAAGTATTTACGAATCCAGTATAATAAAACAAATGATATGGACGGGCTGGGGGCTTGTAACGTCTTCGGGCGTCACTCCCCTTCAGAACCGTTAGAACCGGCTGCATCTATATTCCTTTTTTCAAGGAGGCACTATGTTATCTGACTGGCTTCGTTCGAAGCGCATGAAATATATTTCCTTCGCTGTCCTGCTTTTTCTCTTAATGGGGGGCATTTATGTCTATACCCATCGCGGGGGGCAGGGGGTGAAGAAGGCCGAGGTGCGTCCGACGGTGAAGGTCGTGACGCTTGTGCGGCAGGATATGATGAAGCGGATCGTGCTCTCGGGGGAGACGGTGCCGAAGGCTTCGGTGGATATTTCTCCGAAGTATGCTGGCCGTATCGCAGAGGTGGCGGTGGACCTGGGGGATGCGGTGTCTCTTGGGGATGTGCTCCTTCGTCAGGATACGAAGGATGTCTCGATTTCTATCGGAGAGAACCGCGCAGGCAGCGCGCAGGCTGCGGCTGAGGCGGTGACGAGCCGTGCAGAGTATGACGCGGGGACGATGAAGGCGCAAAGTGACTATGAGAATGCTCTCGCTACCTATGAGCGTTACCAGCAGCTTTTTGATGAGGGCGCGGTGTCCCGTCAGGATCGCGATGACAGGTATCGCGCGATGATGGAGGCAAGAGCGGCGCTCGAGGGTCTGACGAGCCAGTCTATCGGCGGCCGTCCGGCGGTGATCGCCGGCAAGGAGGCGGCTGCGGAGAAGGCGCGCTATGTGGTGGAGGCGCTCACGAATCAGCAGGCGGATATGACGCTTCTTTCGCCGCTTTCCGGTATCGTCAGCTATCGGAGGGCAGAAGCGGGCGAGTGGGCCACGGCAGGGGAGAAGCTGCTCACGATCGTCGATGCGAGCGAGCTGTATCTGGACTGTCAGGTCGCGGAGCAGGATGTCGGGATCCTGCAAGAGGGGATGAGCTTGGATGTGTCGATCGATTCGCTCGGGGAGTCGGTGAAGGGGACGATCCGCTATATCAGTCCGGCGATGGATGCGGATACGCATGCGTACAAGGTGCGTCTCGTACTCGCAGATCCCGCAGCGCAGATCCGCGGCGGGATGTTTGGCCGGACGGAGGTGACGGCGATGCAGAAGAAGGATGTGCTCCTCCTTCCGAAGACGGCTGTCATTGATCACAATGGGAAGAAACTGGTCTATGTGGTGGATGAGGATGGCCGCGCAGAAGAGGTGCCTGTCACGCTCGGCGTTTCCAATGATGAGATGGTGGAAATACGGAGCGGTCTGGCAGCTGGCGAGAGAGCAGCCGTGACGAATCTGTCTAAGCTCAAAAATGGAATGGTCGTAGAGGTGAAGGACTAGGGGGTAGCCCCTAGGGCGGGGCGCTCATGGATTGTTTGCGAAAGAGGTTCTATAGGTTCTATAGGTTCAGCGGGGGTGGTGCGGCGCATAAAAATATAGAAGCGCCGCGGAGTATACTATACATAATGGCGATGCCCAAAGGCTGGCATTCCAGTCACTAGCCACTCATTCCTGCTTTCAAACTTCCAACGGTATGAAAAAGCGGGAAAATGCGTCTCAAGCAGGCGATAAACGAAAGCACCCTATCCACCGCTGGCGCGGTCCCC
>JAJWRZ010000078.1:0-9806 GCA_021633965.1 Dialister sp. | reverse complement strand
AGTAAAAAGGGGCTGTGAAGAAATGAGGATTCATTTCTTCACAGCCCCTTTTATTATTCTTCTGTTTCCTCAAAATCCATCTCATGCATCACCGTCATGACGGCATCATGGGAAAACCCCCTTCGCAGGAGAAAGGAGGCTGACTTTTTGAAATCTGTCCGCAGCTTCGGACTCATGCCCCACTTCTTTTGCAGGAGGGCGGCCGCCATCTCGATTTCTTCCTCAAGCTGCAGGTGCTTCTCCGTAGCAAGCCCTTTCAGCTTCAGCTTCTGATGGATGTAGGCGTCTCCGTACTGCGCGCGGCGGCGGTAGGCTTCGAAAAGCTCATCAGCGAGGTTCTCATCATTGACATATTCATAGTCTCTGAGCCGTTCCATCGCCTCTTCGATCTCTTTCTCCGTGTACTCCCGTTCTTTCAGCTTCCGTGTGAGATCCTTCTCGCTCTGGTCGCGGAACTGCAGGAGGTACACCGCCGTCTCGTAGCAGGTCCTATCCTTCGGACGAGTCCGTTTCGCTGTCCGCTTCCGAGTGTACGCCATCTTCGAAATGATCCGGTTCTACGACAAGGGTGTCACGAATGATCTTATCGATCTCCGCTTCGACATCCGGGTGTTCCTTCAAGTAACGCTTCGCTGCCTCACGGCCCTGGCTGATCCTGCTGCCTTTGTACGAGTACCATGCCCCGCTCTTCTGGATGATCTCCATATCGACCGCGATATCAAGGAGTGTACCTTCCTTGGAGATCCCTTCCCCGTACATGATATCGAACTCAGCCACCTTGAATGGCGGAGCGACTTTGTTCTTCACGACCTTCGCTTTCGTGCGGTTGCCGATGATATCCGAACCATTCTTGATGACTTCGAGCTTGCGGATCTCGATGCGGATCGAGGAGTAGAATTTCAGCGCGCGGCCGCCCGTCGTGGTTTCCGGATTGCCGAACATCACGCCGACCTTTTCACGCAGCTGGTTGATGAAGATGACGATGGTCTTCGATTTGCTGATGATCCCCGTCAGCTTACGGAGTGCCTTGCTCATGAGGCGCGCCTGCAAGCCGACCGATGCATCGCTGATATCCCCCTCGATCTCCTGCTTCGGTACGAGGGCTGCGACCGAGTCGATGACGATCATATCGACCGCGCCGCTTCTGACCAGAGACTCTGCGATGGAGAGCGCCTGCTCGCCGC
Source organism: Dialister sp. (assembly GCA_021633965.1). Lineage (GTDB taxonomy): Bacteria > Bacillota > Negativicutes > Veillonellales > Dialisteraceae > Dialister. Next base: position 8,622 of record JAJWRZ010000078.1, on the reverse strand, counting down.
TGTCCGGCTGGGAGATCAAAAGCTCTTTCGTATCGACTCCGAGGTGATGCGCATAGACGGGGTCGAGTGCATGCTCGGCATCGATGAATGCGGTGACGCCGCCCATCTTCTGCGCTTCTGCGATCGCATGCAGTGCCAGCGTCGTCTTACCGGAGGACTCCGGCCCATAGATCTCGATGACGCGGCCGCGCGGATAACCGCCGACACCGACAGCGATATCAAGGGCGAGCGAGCCCGTCGGGATGACCTCGATATCGAGCTTATCCCCCATTTCGCCAAGACGCATGATGGAGCCGGCACCAAATTCCTTGGTGATCTGCTTCATCGCATTTTCGAGTGCCTTCTGTCTGTCCTGCTGTGCATTCATTTCTTTCGTGACTGCCATAGATACCTCCTTGAAATACAAGTCTCAAATCGTTTTCTTATACTGCAATTATACGATACAGCAAGGGGAAAAGATAGCGAACCCCAGATTAAATCTCGAAACTGGTCTTCCCTGAATGCCTCCCAAACACTTCATCAGCTAGTCAGACGCAAAAACCCGCCGCGCTTTCCACGCGGCGGGTTTCGCAGGGATATATGTGACTGGCAGCCGATCCTCAGATCAAGCTCACGAGGATCCCCTCTCACCTACTTATTCTTCGGTGTCTTCTGCTTCCGGATCGTTCGAGAGCACGTCGATGGAGGCGATGCGATCCCCATCCTCGAGACGCTGGAGGATGACGCCCTGCCCTGCTTTCGTCTTCTTGCTGACGATCTGGCTCGCCTTGGTCTTGATGGTGATGCCCTGTTCGGAGACGCCGACAAGCTCATCCTTGTCATCCGCTGCGACAAGGGCTACGACCTCGTAGCCGCGGCGGAAATTTCGGATGCCCTTGCCGTTTCGGCTCTGGATATGATAGGCAGAGGCCTTGTTTCTCTTCGCATTGCCGTCCGCAGAAATGGTGAAGATATCCTTATCTGCTGCGATGCATGCGCCGACGACTTCATCATCGCCAGCGAGCTTGATTCCATGGACACCGGCAGCGGCGCGGCCCATGGAGCGGACCTCGCTGTCATCCACAGAGAAGCGGATGGCCATGCCATCCTTGGTGCCAAGGATGATCTCCTCTTCACCGGTGATCGCAAGCACGGCGGCGAGGCGGTCGCCCTCATTGAGGCGGATGGAGATGAGACCGTTCTTGTTGATGTTCTTGTATTCCGCAAGCTCCGTCTTCTTCACGTAGCCTTTCTTCGTAACCATGAGGAGGTACTTCGTCCCTTCCTGGACATTGTCGAGGTCGAGCAACTCGGTGACTCTTTCATCACGGGCCAGATTCGGAATGAAATTGATGAGCGCACTGCCGCGTGCGGTTCTCGTGGATTTCGGGAATTCCACGGCCGTCTTCATGTAGACCTTGCCCTTGTTTGTGAAGAAGAGGATGCGGTTGTGCGTGGAGGTATTCAGGATCTTCCAGACATAGTCTTCGTCCTTCATCTTCATGCCGGAGACACCGCGGCCGCCCTTCTTCTGGACACGAATATCCGCAGAGTCCATGCGCTTGATGTAGTTCTGCTTCGTCAGGGTGATGGTCATCGGTTCATCCGGGATGAGGTCGGTCAGGGTGAAGTCCTCCTTCGTAGCCGAGATCTGGGTGCGGCGTTCATCACCGAAGTTTTTCTTTTCATCCTGGAGCTCGTCTTTGACGACGCCCATGATCTTTTCTCTCGAGGAGAGGAGGTCTTCGAGGTAAGCGATGGTTTCCTGCACGTCCTTATAGTCCTGTTCGAGCTTGTCTCTTTCGAGGCCTGTCAGCTTGCGCAGACGCATGTCGAGGATGGCGATGGCCTGCTTTTCCGAAAGTCCGAATTTCGACATGAGAGCCTGTTTCGCCACATCATCGGTGCGAGATTCACGGATGGTCTTGATGACTTCATCGATGTGGTCGAGCGCGATGAGGAGACCCTCCAAGATATGCGCTTTGGCTCTGGCCTTGTCGAGTTCATACTGGCTTCTTCTGGTGATGACTTCTTCCTGATGCTTCAGGTAATAGTAGAGGATCTGCTTTAGGTTCAGGATGCGCGGATGTCCGTCGACCAGTGCCAGCATGATGGCACCGAAATTCACCTGCATCTGGGTATGCTTGAAGAGATTATTCAGCATGATGTCCGGGCTGACGTCGGCACGCAGCTCGATGGCGATGCGCATGCCGGTGCGGTCGGATTCATCGCGAAGAGCCGTGATGCCGTCCAAGACCTTCTGTCGCTGCAGGTCAGCGATGGACTCGATGAGGCGCGCCTTGTTCACCTGATACGGGATCTCCGTCACGACGATGCGGTGCTTGCCGCGATCCATGTCTTCAATCTCCGTCTTTGCGCGCACGGTGATGCTGCCGCGGCCGGTGCGGTAGGTATCCTCGATGCCCTTCACGCCCTGAATGATACCGGCGGTCGGGAAATCCGGGCCTTTGATGTACTTCATCAGCCCTTCGATCGTGATGTCGGGATCATCGATCATGGCCGAGAGGCCATCGACCACTTCCGACAGGTTGTGCGGCGGGATATTCGTCGCCATACCGACGGCGATGCCATAGGAACCATTCACAAGCAGGTTCGGGATGCGGGACGGCAGGACGAGCGGTTCCTGCAGCGATCCATCATAGTTCGGCATGAAATCGACGGTATTCTTGTCGATGTCGCGCAGCATTTCCACGGTGATCTTCGCCATACGCATTTCCGTATAACGCATCGCAGCCGCAGAGTCGCCGTCGACCGAGCCGAAGTTCCCGTGACCATCGACCAGCGGGTAGCGCGTCGAGAAGTCCTGCGCCATGCGGACAGCAGACTCATAGACGGCGATATCGCCGTGCGGATGGTACTTACCTAAGACATCGCCGACGATGCGGGCCGACTTCTTGTACGCCTTGCCCGGCAGCATCCCGGCTTCGCTCATTGCGTAGAGGATACGGCGATGTACGGGCTTCAAGCCGTCTCGCACATCCGGCAGCGCACGAGTCACGATGACCGACATGGCGTAGTCGATGTAGGAATTCTTCATCTGCCCTTCCAAAGGGGTATTGATGATCTTTCCTTCTTTCCATTCAATATCCATAGTGTCTCCTTGCGAAAAAGACAGCGCTTTGTGCGCTGTAAATTAAACAATTACATATCTTATTATAGCACAAAAACGCTCTCACAGCCATTTGAGAGCGTTTTATGGGATCCTTTTGAAAAGTTAAACAAAAGCAGGCTTCATGCATAGCCAATCGTCTTTGCCAGAGCTTGCTATGCATGGACACATCGATGGCAAGCACTTCTTTCATCACAAAAGAGCAGCCTCAGGGAAACGCCGGTTCGATCGCAGGGTCAGATGTGATCCGTGTTTCCCTAGAGCTGCCCTCTTTATTTAGATACATATATATTATCTTCGAGCACCATGCGCCACGGGAAATTTCTTCCATACTTCGCATAGTCGATACCGATGCGCTTGGTGCGCTTCACGGGGAAATGCCCCTCTCCCTTTTCAATCCAGAGACGGTTCCCGGTGAGGTCTTCCCCATAGAAGGAGCGGTCGATCCCCATCGCCATCGTCAGGCGGCCGGGTCCTCCTGTGAGAAGCCTGCCCTTCGCCCCTTTGCGTCGATGCCGCATGAGCTCCACGCCGGAAAGCGGCTCGATGGCGCGGATAAGGACGCAGCCGGGTATTCCCTCGGGCTCGCAGACGATATTAAGACAGGTATACATGCCATAAATGAGATACACGTAGGCATGACCAGGCTCGCCAAAGATCACCTTCGTCCGCGCAGTGATGCCCTTGGCAGAGTGCGCGCCATCGTCTTCATGACCGCGCCAGCATCCGCCATAGGCTTCGCACTCCACGATGCGACCCGTAGTCAAGCCCGCCTTCGTGCGGCAGCAGAGGACAGCGCCGATGAGCTTCTTCGCCAATGTCACGGGATCGGTGTCGTAGTCGGCGCGCTCCCATTTCATTTCACATCGACCTCCATGCCCATCTCGAGGTCTTTCGTCGGATCCGTCACGACGCGGTCGCCCTCAGAGAGACCATCCACGATGAGCAGGAATCCCCCTGTCTCGCTGGCGACGTCTACGGTCTTGATGTCGATGAGCCCGTCATCATTCACGACAGCGACGGAGTCATCACCGATCAGAGCTGTCTTGGGGATCATGTAGGAAGACATGGTCTTGCCGCTTTCAATGCGAATATTGTACTCATTCCCGATGGTGATCTCATCATCGCTGTTATCCACCTGCACTTTGTAGGTGGTGTATTTGTCTCCGTCCTCATTCGGCTGTTTTTTGAGCTCGCCATACCAGATCTCATCGCCATCCGTCATCGTGACCGTCAGCGTCTTGTCATCCTTGGCGCGTTCCATCAGCGTATCCAGCTTGGACGGGATCTCGATGGAGGCCGTCACCGGTGAATCCTGACGGATGACGAGAGCAGGCTTGCCTGCCATGGCCATGTGCGTATCTCCGATGTAGACCTGCGAAATGATCCCGCTGATCGGCGCACGAACGGTGCAGCCGGCGATGGTCTTCTGCAGGGCTGCCAGTGCGGACGCCAGATTTCCATCCACCTGCGCCCCGCCCCCGGAAGGGGCCGGCTCAGCCACTGCGCTCCGTCCCTTGATGCGGTTATACTCTGCGCGGGTGATGATGCCCTGCTTCAGAAGCGAGGCTTCCATGCTGTTATCGATCGGCGCGCCGCCATAGCTGGCCGCCGGAGCCGAAGAAGCACTCTCAGCGATCTTCGCCTCGATCGATGCCGCCTGCGACTCATACTGAGAGGAATCGATCCGGAAAAGGACATCGCCCGCCTCGACCGTGGTCCCGATATCAGGCAGATCGGAAAGAAGGCCGCCTGATACAGACGGAATGACCGGCGCGACATGAAGCGCCTCCGGCACCGCTTTCGTCTCCAGGGTAAATGGTTCCTGGCTGGCTTCGGCCTTCATGACATGCACGGAGGGTTTTCCGCAGCCCGAGAGAAGCAATACGGCAGAGAGCGCTCCTGCCGCCATCCAAGAGATCCATTTCTTCATCATGCGCCTTCTTTGCCAAGAATATCCGCAGCCAGCGTATCCGCGAGAGAGATCAATGCTTCGTCATCACCGGTGATGCTGCCCTTCACGTGGAGCGGCTCCTCGATGATCTCACACTTCTTCCATGCGCTGACGATATCCTTCATGAGCTTGCCGGATACATTGGGCGCCCAGCTGCTGTTCCCCAGGATCGCCACTTTGCGGTTCTGGATGCCCATCGTCGTACATTCGTGAAGGAAGGCTGCCATCGCCGGATTGAGGCACATATTCATCGTAGGTGCTGCCAGTACCATGTGGCTTCTGCGGAACACTTCCGCCCACGCATCGCTCGCCGGGGTCACGCAGAGATCGATGAGCTTCAGATTTCTGACACCGCGCTCGCCGAGGAGTGTCGCGAGACGGCTTACTGCCATCGCGGTATGGCCATAGGCGGAGGCGAAAAAGATGGAAGCCGACGTATAATCCGGTGTAAAAGACGCCCATTTCTTCACACGCTCTATCACATACGCCTTATCCTTCTCCGTGCGAAGGACAGGCCCGTGAAGCGAACAGATGATGTCGATGGGAAGAGCCTCTGTCTTTTTCAAAACGGAAAGCACCTGCATGCCGTACTTGCCCGTCGTATTCGTGTAATAGCGGCGGCCTTCCACGCCATACACGTCCGTATAGTCGACGGCATCGGCAAAGATGGAGCCATGGATCGCACCGAATGTCCCGAAGGCATCCGCAGAAAAGAGGACTTTGTCTGTCTCATCATAGGTAAATGTCACTTCCGGCCAGTGGACCATCGGTGCCTTGATGAAGCGGAGCTTGTGCACGCCGAGATCCAGCACCATCTTTTCGTCAGAAAGGATGGTGCGATCTTTGAACGATACATGGAAAAACTGCTCGAACATTTTGATCGCCTGCGGAGAAGCGATGATCTTCGCTTGGGGATGTGCCTCTGCGAGTGCCAGAAGCGAACCGCTGTGATCCGGCTCCATGTGATTGATGATGATGTAGTCAAGCGCACGGCCTTTCAGAAGATACGAAAGGTTATCCATGAAAATGTCCCGGCATGCATTGTCGATCCCATCCAGGACACAGGTCTTTTCATCATCGATAAAGTAGGTGTTATAGGAAATCCCCTGCGGGAGCGGTACCAGATTATCAAAGCGGGGCGTCACGAAATCGTTTGCGCCGATCCAGTAAATGCTGTCCGTCACTTTCTGTTCATTGTGCATCATAACAAGACTCCTTTGGAAATACGAATATATATGTATCATTATAGCATTCATGGGAAGAAGGCTAAAGACTCAACGGGTTCAATGGGTTCTAAGGGTTCAAGAGGTTCTAAGGGGTTCTAAGGGGTTGGTGCGGCACATAAAAATCAGAAGCGCCGCGAAGTATGCATAAAGCGATGCTCGAAGTTGTAGTCACAAGTCACTCATCCCTGCTTTCACACATCCATCGTTTATCGGTCTGCAAGGAAGATTTCTCGCTTCGCTCGAAATGACGATACGGGAGTCTGATGTCTTCTAGTCACTAGTCACCAGTCAAAAAAAGCACCTGCCTTTGCAGATGCTCACATGTTCTTTTCCCATTTGGCAAGGATCCGACTGGTAACGACCGTCAGAAAGAGATAGATGACGGCTGTCGTGATGAATGTCTCCCACACGCGATAGTACTGTGCATTCGCTGCATTCGCCCAGTACATGAGCTCCGGCGTCGCAATGACGGAGGCGAGAGACGAGTCCTTGATCAGGCTCACGAAGGAATTGCCCAGTGCCGGTACGACCGACTTCAGCGCCTGCGGCAGGATGACATAGCGCATGCTCTGCCATGCGGAAAGCCCCAGCGCACTGGCGGCCTCCCCCTGCCCTGCATCGACAGACTGGATGCCCGCACGGATCGTTTCCGCAATGTATGCCCCCGCATTGATGGAAAGCGCAAGTGCGGCCGCCAGGACACCGTCCGGCTTCTTCATGAAAAGAGGTACGATACCGAAGTAGGTGATCAGCAGCTGCAGGAGGAGCGGCGTCCCGCGTATGCTTTCAATGAAGAGCAGCGATGGAATGGACAGCCATTTCTTTTTAGAAATCCGCGAAAGTGCCAGCACGAGGCCCAGCAGAAATCCACAGAGGATCGCGATCAGCGAGAGCTTGATCGTGAGCCATGTGCCGGATAAGAAAAACGGCGCATATTCCTGAATGATGGAAAATTTGAAATCAGACATAGAATAGCCTCAAATAGAAAAAGGTTCAGGGTTCAGGGTTAGCCCCTTGGGCGTGCTGCCCTTTGATTTCATTGGGAAAGAGGTTCAGAAGGTTCTATAGGTTCTAAGGGTTCAACGGGGAAGGTGCGGCGCATAAAATAATAAAAGCGCCGCGGAGTTTTGAAACTAGCGTTTTTCTCGTATCGCAAATCTAATCCCTAGCCACTAATCCCTAGCTACTAATTTCTAGTCACCAGCCACTAGTCACTAGCTACTCATCCCTGCTTTCAATCTTCAGCAGGTTCAAATTGAACCTATGAGCCTTTTATTTTCCTAGCTTCGTGAGCGTCTCCTCATCGACTTTCGTCTTGAACCACTTTTCATAGATCTTTCCATAGGTACCGTCAGCGATCATGGCCTTGAGCGCCTTGTCGATCTTACTCTTGAGCTCTGCGCCCGTATCCTTCGGATACAGGATGCCGAAGAGCTCTGGCGTGAAGGCTTCGTCATCATAGACGATCGAAAGATGAGCCTCGGGGTACTGCGCCTGGATGGACTTCACGGACGTCTCATCACCGACCAGTGCATCAACCTGCCCTCCGATCAGCATCTGGATGGACATCGGCGTCTTCTTGATCGACGGATGATTCTTTCCGAGAAGCTTTTCCAGTGCCTCCTGCCCCGTCGAGCCGTTCTGCACAGCGATCTCTTTGCCGTCCATCAGATCCTTCGCACTGTGGATATCCACACCTTCCCGCACCAGGATCGCCTGCCGGGAGAGGAAATACGGCGCCGAAAAGAGATAGGATGCTTCTCTGTCTTTCGTGATGGTGACACCGGAAATCGCCATGTCCGCCTGGTGGGAGCGGATCTGCTCAAATAGAGCTTCCCAGCCCGCATCGGTGAGTTCCATCGTAAGCCCTGCGCGCTTCGCCGCTTCTCGTGCGAGGTCCACGTCAAATCCGACGATCTTGCCATTCTCCATGTACTCGAAGGGATTCCAGTTCGCATGAGTCACGACATGGATCTCATTTTTCGTCTGCTTCGGCGCGTCTCCTCCGCAGCCCGTCATGAGAAAACAGCCTGCCGCGAGAAGCGTTGCCCCTATGATGATGATTTTTTTCATTGTTCTTCTCCTACTTATTTCATGGGATACCATGGAAGAATTTTACGTCTGCCAAAAAGGTTTTATTCAGCATACCTTTTGGATATTCCCATTATACGACCGCGAGCATTTCAATACAAGTTGTTTCGTATTTATTTTATAAAACTTTAAGTAAATACTGATTCAATCGTTATCAGATGTCATCCGTGTTTCCCTTCGTCTCCAACAAAAAGGCGATGTGAAATAACGATCATCTCATTTTCGCGTTCCATCTGCCGCGG
>JAJWRZ010000077.1:0-9922 GCA_021633965.1 Dialister sp. | reverse complement strand
TTATTAGTTTTTAAGTACTTTTGAAATTTTCAATTCTCTGCTATTCTTCCATTTTATTTGAGAATAGATCCTAACTATAGCGTATTTTACTTGATTTTACTGATATTCATGAATTTTTCAGATTCTCATTTACCGCATTAGTCCTCTATGAGGAAATCGAGTTTTCTATACGTTTACCTATAGCCCCTATATGTATAAATTCTTTCTATTATTAGCTGAATGTTGTTCAAATATGAAAATTTTAGGTATGATATGAGCCTGTCTTTCATATAAGTATAAGTATCATACAGGCAAGTATTTGATTTTTTCATACTTTACGGTTGTTGTATAATAAAAAGAAACGATTCAGGGCAGCGTTTCCTTAGGTCCCTTTCTATGGATTTCAACGGAAGCAGGGATCGATTTTCATATAAATACCCAGTGAGAAATGCTTCTTGTTTTCTCATTTCTGATTCTCGGTCGCCATACATAAAGGAGTACCATCCATGCATCAATATGTCACTTTCATCGGTGGATTTCCGATCCGTTTTTATGGGATCTTTTTTTCTCTGGGCATCATCTTCGGATGCATCATGGCCTACTACCTTTTGAAGAAGGACGGCCGCGGCTGGCATGAGCATGTCTTTGATCTCGGCATCACCATCGCCTTTGTCGGCATCATTGGCGGACGTCTCTGGGATGTCTTCTTCTTTGACTGGGACTACTACCATGATCATCTGCTTGAGATCCCCTACGTGTGGCAGGGCGGCATGGCCATCCAGGGAGGCGTCATCTTTGCCTGCGTGGCTGCCTATTTCTATCTCAGAAAACACAAGATACCAGTTCTGCCCTTTGCGGATACCGTGACGCCCGCCATCATTTTCGGACAGGCCATCGGACGTATCGCAAACTTTATGAATGGTGATGCCTTCGGTCATCCGACGGGCGCCAATTTCGGTATTCTGTATCCTGATACCACACTTGCCTACCGCACCTACGGCGCACAGCCTCTCTGGCCTGCCGAGGTCTGGGAGTGTCAGGGCGATCTCATCATTCTGGGACTGCTCCTGTGGTATGCCTGCTTCAAACATGCCCGCGGCACGACCTTCTGTCTCTACATCATGCTCTACTCACTGCTTCGTTTCTTTCTGGAATTCTTCCGCGGTGACTATGGCAGTCTGGCCTTCGGTCTCAAGAGCGCGCAGCTTACAAGTCTGACGTCCTTCACCTGCGCTCTTCTCGTCTTTATTTTCTTCTCTGTCAAATATCGTGCAGATGCGAAGGTGGAAGAAAACCCCGGAGATCCCACTTGAAGACGAAAAGACTAAAAAGACTTTCTACGCCTTTTTAGTCTTTTAGTTTCCAAGTCCTTCGCTCGCCTTTCGGCCAAGCATGCCAAAAGGCGATGTGAAATAACGATCATCTCATTTTCGCGTTCCATCTGCCACGGGGGACTTGCAGCTCTCCTAGGAGTGACCGGGAAACCTTATCCCAGCTGTCTTTCATGCCATAGTCACCCTATCCGCCCCTTTCGGGCACCTTCCCCTAGAGGGGAAGGCTGCGATACGGGAATACCATCTTCTAGCGGCGAAGCCGCCACGAGAGCCCTGAACCTTGAACCCTGAACCAAATGAAAGCAAAGTAAAAAGAGGCTGTGAAGAAATGAGGATTCATTTCTTCACAGCCCCTTTTGGCATGCGCTATTTCACGAAGCGGCTCTCTTACAGCAGGCCGCCGTAATTTTCAAGCATCTGACGTACCTTTGCTTTTTCTGCTTCCGTCGGTTCGACCATCGGCAGACGGAAGTGTCCGCCAGGCTGGCCGACCAGATTCGTAGCCGTTTTGACAGGAGTCGGGCTTGCCGTAAAGAACATGCCTTTGTTGATCTCATACATCTTGAGGTGCAGCTCTCTGGCTTTTGCAAGATCGCCTTTTTCAAAAGCATCCACCATAGCGAGCATGTCATCCCCGATGACATGTGCGGAAACGGAAATGATGCCTACGCCGCCGGCAAGAAGAACAGGCAGTGTGAATGCATCGTCACCGCTGTAGATCATGAAGTCTTCCGGAAGAAGCGCTTTTTCCTTGGTGACCTGATCCCAGTTGCCGGTTGCATCTTTGATGCCGACGACATTCGGGCATTCATCCACGATTCTCTTGATGGTTTCCGGCTGGATAGACACGCCGGTTCTGCCCGGTACGTTGTAAAGAACGAGCGGCAGATCTACGCCTTTAGCGACAGCCGTGAAGTGCTGGTACATCCCTTCCTGGTTCGGTTTGACATAGAAAGGAACGATCACCAGCGCGCAGTCAATGCCCGTTTCCTTGGCTTTGTTGCCGAATGCAATGGTATCCGCGGTGCTGATGGTACCGATATTGCCCATGACAGGCACTTTCTTGCCTTCACCGCGTTTTCCGACAGCATCTACGATAAGGGTATACAGTTTCAGCTTTTCTTCTGCAGTCATGGTAGCACCTTCACCGGTGGTTCCACCGACAAGGAGGCCCTCAGAGCCATGAGCGACAAGATGCTTTGCGAGTGCGACAGCACTTTCGTAGTCGACAGCACCGTCTTCTGTGAATGGAGTGATCATGGCCGTAATGACGCGGCCAAACTGAGCAGTTGCCATAGTTATATCTCCTTTGGATCTTTATCTTTGAACTAGGAATTAGTGGCTAGGGATTAGGGATTAGAAGTGACTGGTGACTAGTGACTAGTGACTTAAATGCCACTTTCGGGCATCGCCCCATATATATTCGCGGCGAAGCCGCCACCTTCATTCCTCATTCGAGCAAAGCTTTTATTCACAATCAAGGGACAGAACGTCCCCGGGGCTAACCCTGAACCCATCAACCATTTTTATAACATATCATGCGCGATCATATATTCTGCGATCTGCAGGGTATTGAGCGCTGCGCCTTTTCTGATCTGATCGCCGGACACCCAGAGGTTGATGCCATTCGGATTCACGAGATCCTTGCGGATACGACCGACAGCTACATCTGTTTTATCAGAGGTATCAAGAGGCATCGGGTAGATCATATTCTTTACGTCATCGACCAGTTCAGCGCCCTCGAAGTCTTCGATCGCTTTCTTTACCTGTTCGACGGTGAGCGGCTCTTCGGTTTCTACATAGATAGACTCCGCATGGCTTCTTGCGACCGGCACACGAACAGCGGTCGGGGTGACGCCGATCTCCTCATCATGCATGATCTTATGAGTTTCATTCACCATCTTCATTTCTTCCTTGGTGTAGTCATTATCAAGGAAGATATCGATCTGCGGGATCAAATTGTATGCGATCTGGTAATGTTTCGGAAGGCTGGCCGAAGGAAGGATCTTCGGTTCATAATTCTCGCCTTTAGCAAAAGCGGCAGCTTCTTCATAGAGCTCATCGATGCCTTCTTTGCCCGCACCGGATACCGCCTGATAGGTGCTGACGACGATGCGTTTGATGCGGGAAAGGTCGTAAATCGGCTTCAGTGCCATCAGCATGATGATGGTGGAGCAGTTCGGATTTGCGATGATGCCTTTGTGCTTTGCAATATCCTCCGGATTGATCTCCGGAATGACGAGCGGTACTTCCGGATCCATGCGGAAGGTGGAGGAGTTATCAATGACTACAGCACCGCGTTTGGCTGCTTCCGGTGCCAGCGTCTTGCTGATGCTGCCGCCTGCAAAAAGAGCCACATCAATGTTTTCAAAAGATTCCGGCTTGGCTTCCTCTACCGTATATTCCTTGCCGCAGACCATGAGCTTCTTGCCTGCACTGCGTTTGGACGCCAGAAGCTTCAGGGAAGCGAACTGAAAATTTCTTTCTTCAAACAGACGGATAAATTCCTGTCCGACGGCACCAGTAGCACCAAGGACGGCGACGCGCGGGAGTTTACTCATAGTCAAGCACCTCATTCCAAATAATTTTCAAGTCCATAAACAAAGCCTTTGACCGTCATGCACTTTTTGCAGGCAAGCATGACGCCCGGCATAAAGGATTTGCGATCCAGAGAATCATGACGCAGTGTCAGGATCTCCCCATAGCCACCAAAGAGGACTTCCTGATGTGCCACATAGCCGGGGAGGCGGACAGAGTGAATGGTGATCCCTTCGTATTTGCCGCCACGAACGCCCGGCAGGCTTTCCTTTGTTTCATCCGCTTCCGGTTCCATGGTGCGGGCAGCTGCCATTTTTTCGGCAGTCAGCTTCGCTGTGCCGGAAGGAGCATCATATTTATGATTGTGATGGAGCTCGATGATTTCTGCATTCGGCATGTATTTGGAGATCTCAGCCGATACCTTCATCAGAAGAACAGCGCCCAGAGAGAAATTCGGCGCAACAAGTCCATTGGCGCCTGTCTTTTCGGCAATGCCAGCGAGTTCCTCTCTCTGCTTCGCCGTGAGACCGGTCGTTCCGATGACGATATTGACCCCATTTTCAAGGACATACTTTGCATTTTCATAAATGACCTTCGGACTGGTGAAATCAACGATCACATCCGGCTTGCCCTTGGCAAAGGCTTCTTCCAGCGTCTTGTCAATGGTCATCCCATTGTGTCCGATACCGATCACTTCTCCCAGATCTTTGCCAGCTGCACCGATATCGACGCCGCCGCAAAGCTCCAGGCCATCTTCCGCGAGGACTGAGCGGACAACCTCGCTGCCCATGCGTCCGGCAGCCCCATTCACTAATACACGAATCATTCTGACTCCTCCTTTATAGCAAGTGAGGGCAGACTTCCCCCACTGCTTTTGAATAGATTTAAGTCAATGGTAGTATAAAAATGAAAATGCGTCAATAGGTGAATTTCGATAGTTGCATCATTTGATGAGATCTGAGTATCTGGGAAAGAAGGACCCTGGATCAGAGACCATGTGCAGCGGATTCGAAGGCTTCAAAGGCCTGCCGTGCCTTTTGGCAGCTTCACCGCGCTCTTCAAAAAGAGCGCTCTGCTTCCTTGCCGCATCCTTCCTATTGATCTTCATAAACCCATAGCCACTGTTTCGCCCCTGATTTTTCAAAATAAAAAAGCCGTACTCTTTCGAGTACAGCTCTTTATGTTTAGATTATTCACCTACAGGATAAACACTGACCTGTCTCTTATCTCTGCCGAGACGTTCGAAAGCAACTCTGCCTTCTGCGACTGCAAAGAGCGTATCGTCCTTGCCAATCTTAACGTTCAGACCCGGATGGAGATGGGTGCCTCTCTGGCGAACGATGATGTTGCCAGGTTTAGCGATCTGACCTGCGTGCATTTTGGTTCCCAGGCGCTGCGCATTGGAGTCGCGGCCGTTCTTTGTGCTGGAAACACCTTTTTTATGAGCGAATAACTGAAGATCAAACAGTAACATGTAATTCACCCCTTTGCCGTTATAATTTTAAGTTTATCAGGATACTGCTCCTGAATGGCTTCCAAACCATGAACCATGGTTTCTATCAGAATCTGGCTCTTTTCATTCGCATGCGACTGAAGATCCACATTCATGAAGCCGGATCTCGAATCAAAAGTCCCATCCATCTGCAGGATATCCTGCAATCCGGCAGCAATCGTCAGTGTGATCGCTGACACCGCTGCACAGATGAGATCATACTCATTATCTTCCCTCGCCCCATCGGCATGGCCGGTAATGGTAAATCCCTGATAGAGCCCTTCGACTAAATGTAGTCTTGCGGTAATCATTAGCCTTCGATCTTTTCGATCTGAACCTTAGTGAAAGGCTGACGATGACCCTGGCGACGACGGTAGTTGGACTTAGCTTTGTATTTGAAAATACGAATCTTAGCGCCTTTACCCTGTTCCAGAACCTTGCCAGTAACCTTTGCGCCTGCAACGGTTGGCTGACCGATCTTTACGCTGTCGCCAGATACGAGAAGAACTTCATCAAAAGCTACTTCTGCGCCTGCTTCAACGTCCAGTTTTTCAATGGTAATGACTTTGCCTTCTTCAACGCAGTACTGTTTACCACCGGTTTTGATAATTGCGTACATGTGTGCACCTCCTCTTTACTATACTCGCCGAATATGGCAGCTTACGAAAGCATTTACGGAGCCGTCTCCGTGCGGTTGCGTCATGGCACCTTGTACAATGACTTGATTATTTTAGCAGAAATAAAAATAGATGTCAAATATTTTTTTGACATCTTAGAAAAAAGGGCGGGGCAACCCTTGGAGTGTGCTGCCCTTTGACTGTGGATGAAAGCTCTGCTCGAATAAGGAATGAGGAATGAAGGTGGCGGCTTCGCCGCGAAGTATATATGGGGCGATGCCCCAAAGTGGTATTCAAGTCACCCGTCAGTTGAGACTCCTAATCCCTAGTCACTAATCCCTCGCTACTAATCATCCCCGCTTTCAAACTTAGTCTCTGGGACTAACCCCAAGCCCTTTTCTACACCGTCTCATAAATCTTCCTCACCAGCTTCTTTGTGATCGTCCCGAAGAAATCCTGGTCGGCAAAGCGGATAAAACGGATCGGCTTATTGGCTCCTTTGATGAAAAGCCGGTCTGTCGTCTTGAAAGGACAGGATTCGCTGCCATCGAGCGAAATACAGAGATTCTTCTCCCGCGGCGGAGCAGTGACTTCTACCGTATCACTGCATTTCAAGACGATGGCGAAGCGCTGCAGCGTATGCGCGCAGATAGGGATCACGATCATACGGTCATCGCCAGGCCCCATGACCGGACCGCCGCAGGAAAGAGCGTAACCGGTAGACCCGGTCGGCGAAGAAACGATGAGTCCGTCAGAAGCATATTCCTGGATCAGATGCCCATTGACGGAAAGATTCAGCCGTGCCAGCTGCCCGATCTCGTTATGCCCGATGACAACATCATTCAGCACGCTGGTCAGCCATTCCTGACTGCCATCCTCATGCTTCAGGATAGAGTCCAAAAACAGGCGCGACTCTTCGGTATAATGCCGCGCAAGGATCTGATCCAGACGCAGCGCAGCGTCTTCGACGGTGATGCTGTTCAGAAATCCCAGCTCACCCAAATGGATCCCTGCCATCAGGATGGGATAGTCCCGAAACGTACGCGCCGCTCCCAGGAAGGAGCCGTCGCCACCGATGGAGAGCAGGCAGTCACAATTTCCCAGCTCATCGATGCTGCCATAAGAAGCCCCCTTGATACCGCCCGCTTCCAGTCCTTCTTTCATAGAAAGCGGCAGCAGTGCGCTCGACTTTCTTTCTTCTATCATCCCAAGAAGCTCGGGCAGAAAGGTAAAGAGCTTCTCTTTTCCCAAATTTGGAAAAATGGCAAATCGCAATGAAATCACCGCCTCGTCTATTATCGTTATAATGTATGGTTCTACACCTATTTTTTCAAAGTCTCATGTGCCTCTTCGACCACCTGACGGATCCGTTCTTCACTGATCGCTTCCTGTGGCTTTTTCCACTTCAGATAGGCTAGAAACTCAATATTCCCTGAGCCGCCTTTGATGGGCGAAAACGTCAGATCCCAGCAGTGGAATCCTTCTTCTTCGAAAGCAGTGAGAGTATCCAAAATGACCTCTTCATGGATGTCTTTTTCTCTCACGATGCCGCCTTTTCCCACCTTGTCCCTGCCGGCTTCAAACTGCGGCTTGATCAGGATCGCCATCGCACCATCCTCCTTCAGGATGGATCTGACCGCCGGAATGATCTTCAGAACGGATATGAAAGATACGTCTGTGGAAACGAGATCGACCTTTTCTCCCAGCATCTCTTCTGTCACGACTTTGATGTTCGTCTTTTCCATATTGACGACCTGCGGATGAGAGCGGAGCTTCCAGTCGAGCTGATTGGTCCCGACATCGATAGCAAAGACCTTCGCCGCACCATTCTGCAATGCACAGTCGGTGAAGCCGCCGGTAGAGGCACCGATGTCCGCCATGACCTTTCCCTTCATATCGATACCGAATGTCTTGATCGCTTTCTCCAGCTTGTAACCGCCGCGCCCCACATACGGCATCACATGTCCTTTGATCCGCAGCTTTGCATCCACAGGGATCTTCGTCCCCGCTTTATCCACAGGCACCTCATTGACAAGGATGATGCCTGCCATGATATGCCGTTTCGCATTCTCCCGGCTGTCGAAAAAGCCCTGCTCTACGAGCATGACATCCAGCCGTTCTTTCTTGACCTTCTGATTTCCCATATATTTCCTCTACTTCGTGCGTACCAGCAGCATGTCCACAAGCTCTGTGAGAAGGCTTGTGTCCCGATCGACCCTTCCCAGTATCTCTTTGGCATGCCTTGCTTCTTCTTCTGCGAGTGCCTTTGTCCGCTCCTTGCCAAGAAGGCTTACGTAGGTGGACTTATGATCTGCCGCATCCTGATGCGGCATTTTTCCCATCTCATCCAGATGCCCGTTCACATCAAGAAGGTCATCCGTCATCTGGAAAAGCAGTCCCACATGGACAGCAAATGCATGCAGGAGGTTCTTTTCTTCTTCACTGCTCTCTGTCATTGCCAGTGCCATATCCACCGGTGCAGTCAAAAGGCAGCCTGTCTTGCAATGGTCCATGAGCTGTAATTCCGGAAGAGTCAGCGTCCGGCCTTCGCTCTCGATATCGTGCGCCTGTCCACCCACCATGCCTTCGGGGCCAGCAGCCTTGGCCAGGATGGAGATCAATTCACAGCGGAGCGCAGGCGCGATCTGCTGCTCGCCTGCCAAAAGCTCAAAGGCAAAGGTCAGAAGCCCATCCCCTGCCATGGTCGCCATGCCTGCCCCAAAGACCTTGTGATTCGTGGGACGGCCGCGGCGATAGTCATCATTATCCATGGCCGGAAGGTCGTCATGGATGAGGGAATACGTATGCACGCATTCCAGCGCACAGGCAATATCCAGATACAGCCGCGCATCTTTTCCCCAAAGTTCCAGGATCAGAAGAAACAGAAAGGGGCGGATACGCTTCCCCCCAGCCGAAAGGCTGTAGTTCATGGCATCAAACAATTTTTGATGAGCGCTCAGGTCAGAGACCAGCAGCGTCTCAAGTCTTTCGTTGATTTCCTTCTGTTTTGCGAGCAAAACATCTTTCAGCATGGGTGGCTCCTTTCTGGATTATTGCATATGTGCTTTTTTAAATTCATAAATGGTGTCAGCTTCCCCGCAAATATCACGGACCGATGCCCGAAAGTGACCTTTCAGTCACCCGCAACGCCCAAGCGATCTTCCATATACGCGCCAAACGCATTGCCCGTCGCATTGTCACTGCTATAGCGTGGATCGGCGAAGAGCGGCGTGAGACCGACAGCTTGGCAAATCTCTTCGACCCTTGCCCGAAGATAACGGTTTGCCATGACCCCGCCCACTGCGATGAAGGGACGGCCCTTTTCGAAAGGATAGCCGCTGAGCTCCTTTTCGAGAGCACGCCCTATGTGGATGAGGACTCCTTTGGCAATGTCTTCCTTCCGATAAGCGTCAGACGCTATATCACGCTGGACGCGTGTTTCGGGGCCGGAAAAGCTGAACGCCCCTTTCACGGACGAGCGGGGGATCCGATACGTATCATTTCCCGGTTCTGCCAGCGCTTCCAGCCATTTCCCGCAGGGGAATGGAAGTCCCAAAGCCACGCCCACGCGGTCAATGAACTGCCCTGCCGTAATGTCTTTGGACGTCAGGAGCTCATGGATCTCCATCCCCTCTTCCTGCCATTGGCAGGAGAGCACATCCTGTGTGCCGCCGGACATATGCATCATATAAAACGGCTTCCCCCAAAGAGCCGGTGCCTCTCGGATCGCTGCCATCGCATGATTTTCCTGATGGCTGAATACATAAAGAGGGATGTGATGCGAAGAGGACAGCGCCTCAGCCATACCCCGGCCAACAAGAAAGGCGGGCATGTATGAATCTGCCCGCCTCCGTGGAAATCCTGAAACGCCTATGCCCTTCAGATCCTGCAGCAAAGGAGAAAGCCTTCGAAGCAGGACGGGAAGATTCTTCACATGCTGGAAAACCATCTCTGACTGAGAC
>JAJWRZ010000240.1:0-1746 GCA_021633965.1 Dialister sp. | reverse complement strand
TGCTATGCATAAAAATTCAAGAGTAAAATCTGACAACGATTGAATCAGTGTTTCCCTAACATTTGCTGTGAATTGGCTGCCGTCATCTCGCGCCCAGACCCTGATCTTGCTGTCATGAGCATTCATTTATCATTTACAAGACCCATCACGATACCAAAATTGATATACTTTTCCTATTGAAATTTGATGAAATTAAAGTAGCTACAAAAAAGATATAAATTATATCTGTATCGTAAGTATGCAGAAAATATTCGTCAAAAGCACAAGAAAGAAACTTTAGTATAGCAAAAGGTTTACAATATAAAAAATGAGCAAAATTCGCATGTTGCATTTTGCTTTTCATCGTGTATAATCTAGGTAAATCACTTGAGACTTCGGAATTCAGAATCTGGAAAGTCCAAGCGAAAAATGTATGTTGCCGCATACCATATAGGTGGATGATGTACACTGAAAAATGAAGGTCTTTACGATCTTCTGCCGAAGGAGTAACACTATCAGGCGTTCAGTAAGAACACGAAACTGTGTACGGACACGACTCTGGAGAAGCTCGCTGAAAAGATGCGAGGGCCGAAGGTGTTAAAGGATTTCACCCGTAGAAATCCTGAATCTCTCAGGCAAAAGGACAGGGCTGGCACTTGGGTAACTCCCTTGTTTTCATGAACCATGAAATCGCCAGCTTCAGTCTTCTTCGAACATAAGACTGAGTGCGGCGATTTTTTGTTTCTTATCATAATAAGAACAGTTACGGGAACAAGGGGGATTTTACAATGGATATGGTGCAAATCAATCAACTTGTCGGTGAGCTTGACAGCTTCGTATGGGGGCCTGTCATGCTGTGTCTTCTGGTCGGTACGGGTGTCTACATGACACTGAAGCTGCGTTTTCTGACTTGGAGAAATCTGCCATACGCATTAAAAACGATCTTTTCGAAGAAGTCCCGCACGACCCAGGTCGGGAGCGGTGACGTCTCTCCTTTCTCTGCGCTGATGACGGCGCTTGCTGCGACCATCGGTACAGGTAATATCGTCGGTGTCGCGACGGCGATGTTTGCCGGCGGCCCGGGCGCTCTGGTCTGGATGTGGATCTCCGCATGCTTCGGCCTTACGACCAAGTTCTCTGAATGTATGCTCGGCTTCAAGTTCCGTGAAGTGAATGCCAAGGGTGAAATGAAGGGCGGCCCGATGTTCACCATGAAGAACGGCTTCAAAAACAAAAAAGCCGGCCTCTTCCTGGGTACTGCTTTCGCTCTCTTCGCTGTCCTTGCTTCCTTCGGTATCGGCAACATGACGCAGGCGAATTCGATCTCCACCGCGATCAACACCACCTTCGGCGTATCGAATGAGATCGTGGGCGCAGTCCTGACTGTCATGACCCTCGCTGTCATCGTCGGCGGTATCTCTTCGATCTCCAAGGTCTCTTCCGTTGTCGTTCCCGGCATGGCTGTCTTCTACATCCTGGCTGGCCTTTCCTGCATCCTTCTTAACATTGAAAACATTCCGCATGGTCTCTACCTCATCGTGATGATGGCTTTCGATCCTACGGCTGTCGAAGGCGGCGTCGTTGGTACCATCACCGTTTCCGTCATGAATGCGATGCGCTATGGCGTAGCGCGCGGCTGCTTCTCCAATGAAGCCGGCCTTGGCTCGGCAGCGATTTCTGCCGCAGCGTCCACCACGGATCATCCGGCAAGACAGGGCTACATCTCTATGACCGGTACCTTCATCGATACCATCGTAGTCTGCACCA
>JAJWRZ010000076.1:0-10053 GCA_021633965.1 Dialister sp. | reverse complement strand
AGTAAAAAGGGGCTGTGAAGAAATGAGGATTCATTTCTTCACAGCTCCTTTTCTTATTTATAAATGATGATGGTCGATACATCATCGCTGCCATTCTCGGAAGAAGTGGTTTCCGGTGATGGCTGTTCCGGAGCGATCGCAGTGTCTGAGCTTCCGGCGGTTTTCGCTTTGGCATCGGCTTTCTTTTTCGCAGCCTCCGCGGCAGCTTTTTTCTTAGCCGCTTCCTCAGCGGCCTTCTTGGCTGCTTCTTCCGCGCGGCGCTGCTTCTCTGCAGCGGTCAGGTAGACGGTGTATTTCGGTGTGGGCGAGACCATGGCATCGATCTCAAAGAGGCGTCCCCACGGGAAATCGGCGGAGATCGTCGCCGGGTCAAGTCCCATTTTCCGTTTGGCAAAGTCCTGCACCTCGGCGATCATTTCCTCTTTCATGGCCGGGGTGGGGATGTAATTCGTCCCTTCGAGCTCTGTCAGGCGGTTGATGTTCTTCCTGACGTTTGCCTGATACGCCCAGTTGTCGATGTATTGCTCGGTCAGCATATCGCGGTGATCAGTCTCACTCATGTCCGGCGCGAGGATGGCCTGAGCGATGGCATAGCCGATTGTGTTGGAGGCCGTGTTCCATCCATTGTAGGCGGTGACCTTGTAGAGAAGATCATTCTGTTTCATGAGGCTCATGAGCGTATTGTCCGAGCCATTGGCGAAGTAGACGTCCACCATGGAGACGGGAATGCCCTTATCGATGACGGCTTTCACCTGATTGATGAATTCCGTGGTGGATGGCTTCATCATGCCGTAATTGGAAAACTGGCCGGACTCACCCGTGGAGGAAAGGGGGGTATTCACGGCGAGTACGATGTCGGGACGGCCTTTGGGATTCATGACGCCGCCGACGGCTTCCACATGCTCGGCGATGGTCTTTCCAATGGGCTGGCTTTCATAGCTGGGCACTGTATCCTCTGCGCGGCCTAAGGGATAGATGGAAGTGAAGCTCGGTGTGAGGTGATTCACATCATTGTGATAGCGTGCGATGAGGAGCAGGGCGAGCTGGTCTGCGCCCGGGAAGGAGCCGTAGACCTTGGGGGACAGCTTCGCACTTTCCTTTCCCAGATACCGTGCTTCCATGGCGGACTGGGAGTTCTTACTGTTATCATCATGCCCTTCACAGAAATAGGCAAAGATACCGCTCTTGGTATCTTTGAGGAGCAGGCGGTTGATCGTATGGTTCTTTGTGCGGCGCTTGAACCAGTCCTGCAGATATTCGGACGGGATGGAGAGCTTCAGGGACAGCATTTCCGCCGCCTCATCCTTTGTGAGTGTGCCTGCATCCATCTTGTCCTGCAGGCCGGAGAGCACATAGAGGTCGTGGCCGTACTTGGCGTAGTAGTAGGGCTCGACCCCGCTGTTTGAAGCATACGGCGTTCTCATGATGGTGCCGAAGGCATAGATCGGGAGCTTCGGATACTTCTGGTGAAGCCGCTGGATACGGTTTTCCCGCGCTATCAGCGTATCGAGTGATTCATTGTGCTTTCTGGAGTCGACAAGACCGCCGTAGATGATGGTGTCCGTAGAAATCACTGCCGCATCGGCCTCACGGATATGCTGCTCGACCCAGCGCCAGACCTGATCAGGACTGCCCTGATAATTTTTTCCGGAAAGATAGCCCTTCGGCGGTGTCAGCACCGTGTAGCCAGCCTTCTCTGCGGTGGAAACGGTGTAGTCGAGAGAGACAGGACGGTCATCCTGCGGTACAAGCAGGATGGTGCGCGCATCGATCGAAGCGAGTCCGCCTGTGATCAGGAACGCCATAGCCAGCGCGCCGATTTTTTTATGATAGTGCAATGGAAAGCCCCCGTTTGAGAATGAGAAATGAAAAACAGAGAAGCGGCGCGTCAAAGCATGAAAGCGCCGCATGACAGATCATTCCACGCGGTAGAAGAAACGCTACTGCGTGACATATTTATATGGTATTATTATACCATGAATGAAGAAGGTACGCAGGCGTGACCAGCGAGAAATGAATATATGGCGGTGGTCTATACATCGGATACGCCGTGCCCTCTTTTTTCACTCCAAAAGGAAAGTAAAAATGAAGGTCTGTGAATACAAGGAGATACATTGTGGCAAAATATCAATTTGATGAGCTGGTCAAGGCAGCCGGATCTGGTGAAGGTATCTATGATCAGCTGAAGAAGAAGGAGATCAGCGAGAAGGAAGCCATTGAGGACATCCTGCAGGGGAGCTTCCGCTTCTCCATCACCGATGGCTATCTCGTAGAAAAGGGCGGGCAGTTTGACTACGCTTTTGATTTTGGAAATGGGGCCTGCGTGCGCTATGACTGGCGAAGCGGCGTCCCTGTCAAGAAAGAGGCGGTGCTGTCACGGGACGTGATGGAGACTTTCGCGAAGGAAATCGCGTTTCTTTACCAGCTTCCGCAGAAGCAGTTTGTGACCGACACGAAGTCGACGACCGTCCAGACGAATGCGTATGAAAGAGAGAAGTATGGTCCCATCAAGCGCCTCACCCGCGCGGAGCTCAGATTCGGTGATAAATTCTTCCGTTGGGTACCGGAAGAGGATGAAGACCGGCCGTTCAAGGAATTGTATGCAGCATTGTGTACACTCAGGAAAACGGTCGATGAATCTATTGGAGTGACTAGTGACTAGTGATTGGTATTGCGTTTTCATATGAACTGGGGATAAGCGGCTTCTCTCTTCTAGTGAGACATGAGGAGTGAAGGTGCGACGCAAAAAAAGTAAAAGCGCCGCAGAGATTTTGATGAGGGGCTTGGCGACACGAGAAGTACGGAGGCTAATCCCTAATCCCTAATCCCTAATCCCTAATCCCTAGTAGCTAGTCCCTAGTCACTAGCTACTAGTCACTTTATTCCCTAGACCACTCGCCTAGAATGGTGTACAATAGGGGCGTTGTTTATGAAAAATCTGCGGTCATTCCAAGAAAATTGCCTGTGGATGTTTTGATTCATTAGAAACAAAAAGGGGAATGAGAATGGCGGTGGCTCCGCTGCCCATCAAAGATGGGCGATGCCCGAGGGGAAAATAGGGCAAAGGCTGACATCTGCTATCTCTCGATCCCTGTTATCTGCTCACTTATAATAAGGAGACATACATTCATGCACGAACTTTTTGACTGGATTTATTCCATCGTCGTGGCACTTTTCATTGCCATGATCATTC
This sequence comes from Dialister sp., assembly GCA_021633965.1. GTDB lineage: Bacteria > Bacillota > Negativicutes > Veillonellales > Dialisteraceae > Dialister. The sequence goes on along the minus strand of JAJWRZ010000076.1, from coordinate 6,860 downwards.
ATATTTTCCTCTTCGTCCCGACGAAGGTATCGGGGCAGTCGATGTACCCGACGCTGAATAATGGCGAATACCTCATCGTATCGAAGATCAGTCACGTTTTCCGCGAAACGCCGGAGTATGGGGATATCGTCATCATCGACAGCCGCACGCATCGCGAACGCTCATGGATGGATGATCTGGAAGAACCGATGAAGAACTACATCGCCATCTTTGATCGCTCGAGCCGTGAGCACAACGTCTGGGTGAAGCGCGTCATCGGCAAGGGCGGTGACACGCTGGCATTCAAGGAAGGTCATGTATGGCGCAATGGCGAGAAGCTGGAAGAACCATACATCAATGAACCGATGGAATTTTCTATGGACGGCTCCTATACAGTGCCGGAAGGTACGGTCTTCGTCATGGGAGACAACCGGAACCACAGCTCTGACAGCCGTTTTATCGGACCCGTACCTGTGGATCATGTCCTCGGTAAGGTTGCGATCCAGTTTTGATCGGGATTCTTTGGAAACCGCTCTCTGAAAAGAGGGCGGTTTTATTGTGGGGGAGTGATCAGGAGACTTGGAGACCAAGGAAACGCTGATTAAATAGCAGAGCCGGATTTCATATGGATTTTTATACATAGCTTCGTCATCATCTTCCTTAAATAGCTCGCTATTCGCGTCAGGTTATTCCTTGCTATGCGTAAAAATCCAAGAGTAAAATCTGACAACGATTGAATCAGTGTTTCCCTAGCGGGGATAGGGAGATACATGGGAAGGAGGTTCCGCACGGTAAAGCGGTAGTCGAAGGATCTATTTCGTGAAACATGTTTCCAAATCTCACTGAATGAAAATATGAAATCTGTATGAATGGAAAATGGAAATCTTACGGAATGGAAATTCAAAATCTCACTGAATGAGCGTTGGAAACATCGATTTTATCAAGGAAAATGACTGTTGGCATATGAAAGAAGAAAAGAGTAAAATATATGCTATAGGGGCGGAAAAAAGAAAAGAAAAAGTGCATGTTTTCTGAACGCGAGATACGCATGTAGTGAGCCGCTCACAGCGAACATTAACAAATAAGAAAAGGAGAAACACTATGATTACCGGAGATATCAAACATTTAGAAAACTACAAAAAACAGCTGCCGACATTCATCTACGAGTGCCTGAAAGAAGTCGCGGCATTTGATTTCACTGCGGTGCCTGACGGAAAGTACAAGATCAATGGCTGCGACATGGGCGTGGAGTCGCCTGTGACCGAGCCGGCGGTGGATAGAAAGCTCGAAGGTCACAAGAAAATGATCGACATCCAGTACGAAGTGGAAGGTGAAGAAGAATGGCTCGGCGTGGAGACGATTTTCGAAGCGGGAGAATGCATCGAGAGCCATCCGGAGCGTGACCTCTATTTCTATGAGTCTTCGCCCAAAGGCGAATCGAAGGTGTACTTTGAGACAGGCCGTTTCGCAGTCTTCTTCCCAGAGGATCTCCATCGCCCGCTCTGCCAGGGAGAGAGCGGTAGCTGCCAGCTCCGCAAAGCGGTCGTGAAGGTGCCGGTGGAGTTGGCGACTAGTGACTAGTGACTAGTGACTAGTGAACTAGTGACTAGTGACTGGTGACTGGTGACTGGTATTGCGTTTCGTGCTTACGTGATACATGTGAGATTCTCGTATTCCTTAGAGCGTCATCTCGGCCGAAGTGGAGGGATCTTTCTTGAAGGCGGGTACATCGTGAAGTGGGGAATAGCCGCGAAGCGGAGCACCAGGCGCACTCTCCGCATGGGTGTGGATATGGATGGCAAGAAAGATTTCTCGACTACGCTCGAAATGACGATAGGGGAGAGCGTGATCCCTCACAGCGGTATGAAAGCTAGGTGGGGGTTATCTGTTTCTCATGAATGTCATCCCGGCCGAAGCGGAGGGATCTTTCTTGAAGGCGGGTACATCGTGAAGTGGGGAATAGCTGCAAAGCGGAGCACCCAGGCGCACTCTCCGCATGGCGCATGGGTGTGGATATGGATGGCAAGAAAGATTTCTCAACTACGCTCGAAATGATGATACGAGAATAGCGTAACCTTTCAATCCCCTTCTTGACTTACAGTCAACTTTTTGCTATTATATTCTATATTCAATTACTAGCGATTTCTACAGTATCGCATGATGAAGGCGGTATGTGTAAGGGGGCAGAGTATGAAGTATAAAAAGTTTTTAGCAGCTGCCATGGCGGCAGGCTTTTTGCTTTCTGCTGGCATGATGACCGGCGGATGCGGGTCAGCCAAACAGCAGCAGGGGCAGCAGCAGGCGATGAAGGTCACGACTTTCAAACCGTTCAAGTCGGACACGCCGATCCAGAGAGAGTATGCCGGCTCCATCATGGCCTTGCAGGAAGTGCCGGTTCGCTCGAAAGTATCCGGTACAGTCATGGAAAAATACGTCAAAGGCGGTGACCATGTCACAGAAGGGCAGCCGCTCTTCCGCCTCGATACACGCACCTATTCCTCCTCTCTGGCTGCGGCACAGGCGCAGGTCGCACAGGCTTCGGCTACGTATGAAAATGCGAAGCGCGATCTGGCCCGCTATGAGCAGCTGATTGCGACGGGGGCGATTTCCCGTCAGGCCTATGATGCACAGAAGGCAGCGACAGAGTCCTATCAGGCCGTCGTCGAAGCAGCCCAGTCGCAGGCAGCGATCGCATCGGATAATCTTTCCGATACCATCGTGACAGCGCCCTTCACCGGGACGCTCTCCATGGATGATGTGAATATCGGTACCTTCGCTTCGGCAGGACAGACGCCGCTCGTCACGATTTCCTCGGCAGATCCGCTGTATGTCCAGTTTGATATGTCAGAAAGCGAATACCTCTCGCTCACCAAGAATAAGAGCGGCACAGAGACGCTCGGGGATGCCCTGAAGCTGCGCCTTGCCGATGGCTCCATCTATCAGGAAACAGGCAAGATCGTCCAGATCAATCCGGGATTGACCGGCGGGCAGCTGACCATGAAGGCAGCCTATGCAAATCCGGATAACCTGCTCGTCCCGGGCATGTATGCGACGGTCGTTTCTGATGCAGAGATCGCCAAGGGCAGCATTCTGGTACCGACCAAGGCATTAGTACAGCTCCTGAACCGCGATATGCTCGATGTCGTCGTCGATGGCAAGGTCCAGCAGAAGGCAGTTAAGCTCGGGGCTACCTATGGCATCTATACCATCATCGAAAGCGGCATCGATGAAAATGATGAGATCATCGTCGAAGGCCAGAATAAAGTCCGTGTCGGACAGGCAGTCGCTCCGGAAGAAACCACACGCGAGGCCTTGGAACAGGCGGCGATCAAGGCCGTTTCTGCGCAGCATGGCACGACAGATGCTAAGAAATAAGGGGAGGAGCTATGGCAAATTTCTTTATTAAACGCCCTATCTTTGCTATCGTCGTGGCTCTTGTCATCACGATCGCCGGGGCACTCTGTATTTTCTCACTGCCGATCGACCGCTATCCGAAGATCACGCCGCCTCAGGTCTCTGTCCATGCGACCTATCCGGGTGCTGACTCTGAAGTCGTAGCGCAGACGGTGGCCGAGGTCATAGAAAAGAATGTCGTCGGTGCCGAAGGCTTCGATAATATGTCTTCGACATCGAACTCGAATGGCTCCTATTCGCTCTCGGTCCAGTTCTTGACGGGGACGGACTCGGATATGGCGACCATCCGTGTACAGAATGGCGTCACGGCTGCCGATGCAGGGCTTCCTGATACAGTCCGTTCCATTGGCGTCACCACGAAGAAATCTTCGGGGGACATGGCACTTGTCGTCGGCCTGCTCTCACCGAATGGCACTTATGATGACGTCTTCCTGAAGAACTATTTCTCTATGAACTACCTGGATGAGCTGAAGTCCATCAAGGGCGTCGGCAACGTACAGGAATTCGGTTCTGACTTTGCGATGCGTATCTGGATGGATCCGACGAAGATGTCGCAGAACAAGATCACCGCGAGCGAGGTCATTTCTGCCGTTTCTGCGCAGAACAAGCAGATCGCGGCTGGTAACATTTCCAGTGCTCCGGTCGATCAGAATGCCTCCTTCCAGTACATCATCACGGCGAAGGGCCGTCTTGTGACGGAGAAGGAATTCGGCGATATCGTACTTCGTACCAATGATGACGGCTCCATGCTCCGCCTGAAGGATGTGGCCCGTATCGAGCTTGGTGCAAAGGACTACAGCTTCATTTCCCGTGCGGCGGGACATGAGTCGGCGATCCTTGCCTTCTCTCTGACCGATGATGCGAATGCGCTCGAAACTCTGGGGGCGATCAAGGAGAAGCTGAAAGAAGATGCGAAGAGCTTCCCGGATGACATGACCTATGTCATCTGCGCGGATAACACGGACTTCATCTATGCCTCCATCAAGGAAGTCATGCATACCTTCGTCGAAGCGCTCCTCATCGTAGCACTGATCGTGTACATTTTCCTGCAGAACTGGAGATCCACGCTCATCCCGATGATCGCGGTCCCGGTATCGCTCTTCGGTACCTTTGCCTCCTTCCTGCTTCTCGGATTCACCATCAATACCCTGACGCTTTTCGCAATGGTCCTGGCTATCGGCCTGGTCGTCGATGATGCGATCGTCGTCATCGAAGCCGTCGAATATGAAATGCGCTATAACAACCTTGGCCCGAAAGAAGCGACTGTCGCTGCGATGCAGAAGGTACAGAGCCCGGTTATCGGCGTAGCGGTCGTTCTGGCTGCGGTTTTCGTACCGGTTGCTTTCCTTGGCGGGATCATGGGTATCCTCTACAAACAGTTTGCTCTCACCATCGCTGTCTCCGTCCTGATTTCTGCTTTCGTCGCGCTGTCTCTGACTCCGGCTCTTTGCGCCGGTCTTCTGAAACCGCCGAAGAAGCAGAATAGGAAAAACTTCCTCGATCGATTCTGGGATACCTTCAATGACGGTTTCGATCGTATGGTAGAGATCTATGGGGCGATCCTGCAGAAGATGGGACATGCGATCGCTGCTCCGATCCTTGTTCTTGTCGTCATCACGGTCGCAGCTTTCGGTATTTTCTTCAAGCTTCCGACAGCATTCCTTCCGCAGGAAGATAATGGCTTCTTCATCACGGCGTTTTCTCTGCCGGAAGGCTCTGTCAATGTCAGAACGAATGCAGCGATCAACGATTACCTTGATTATATGGGGAAGGATCCGGCGATTGAACAGTCGCAGGGCGTCACCGGCTTCGATATTTTGTCTGGCGGTCAGAAACCAAATGCGGGTCTTTCCTTCATCAAACTGAAACCGTGGGATGAACGTAAAGCACCGAGTGAACAGATCAATGCCATTATGGGCAAAGCCATGGCATATGGGGCGACCCATCCGGAGGTATCTCTGATGGCGCTGAATCCGCCTCCGATCCCGGGCCTTGGCTCCTCCGGCGGCTTCAGCCTTTACATCATGAACAAAAGCGGTGCATCGGATGAAGAATTCCAGCGCGTCGTCGGAGAATTCCTCGGCGCAGCCAACCAGCGTCCGGAAATCCAGATGGCCTATACCACTTTCCGAAGCGATACGCCATCCTACAATTATGATATTGATCGAGAAAAAGCACAGCGAAATGGTGTGGCTGTCGGGGATATCTTCACCGCCCTTCAGGCCTACTATGGCTCTGTCCAGATCAATGATTTCACCATTTATGGCCGTAACTTCAAGGTTGTCGCGCAGGCGGATACCCAATACCGCACGAACCCGGGGGATAACAAGTTCCTGACGGTGCGCGACAATAAGGGCAATATGGTGCCGATCTCCACCTTCATCACTCCGAAGAAATCCAATGCCGTTTCTGTCATCACTCGTTACGATAACTTCCCGGCCGTCAAGGTCGGCGGGCAGCAGAAGGATGGATACTCCTCCGGGCAGGCGCTCGATGCGCTCGAAGAGACCGCCAATCAGGTCCTTCCGAATGGTTATGGCTTCGAATTCGTCGAATCCTCTGCCCAGGAACGTGAAGCGAGCGGTAAGACGGTATATGCCCTCTCGCTCGGCATGCTCTTCGTATTCCTGTCTTTGGCAGCTCTCTATGAAAGCTGGAAGGTTCCATTCACTGTCATCTTCGGGATACCGACTGGTTTCTTTGGTGCGAGCCTGGCAGCCATGGCATTCCATGTATATAACGACATTTACTTCCAGATCGGTCTCTTGACCATCATCGGGCTGGCTGCGAAGAACGCCATCCTGATCGTCGAGTACGCGAAAGTCCGTACCGATCACGGGATGGAAGCGCTTCAGGCGGCTGTCGAAGCATCGAAGATCCGTCTCCGTCCGATCCTGATGACATCTCTTGCTTTCATTGTCGGTAACATCCCGCTGGCTCTCTCGACCGGTGCGGGTGCAAATTCCCGCTCTGAAATGGGGATTGCCGTTGTATTCGGTGTGCTTTCCGCCACCATTTTCCAGATCTTCATCGTTCCGATGCTCTTCGTTGTGATTGAACACATTCATGGGTTCAAGAGAACGAAAAAAGTTGTCACGGAAGACTGATATGTCGTAAATGAAAAAGAGCCTCGAGCCTTGTGCTCGCGGCTCTTTTCTTGTGGCTGGTAGCTTGTGGCTGGTAGCTTGTGGCTGGTAGCTTGTGGCTGGTAGCTAGTGACTGGTGACTAGTGACTGGTATTGCGTCCTGTCAACTTCTGGACTTAGTGAGAAGTGGAGGAAGGGGCGCACAATTCATATAGCGCCCCAATACCCCCTCATTATATAAAATAGTTTATCCATCATCTATATAAACCCCGCGGCGCTTCCTAATTTTATGCGCCGCACCTTCCCTTCAGAACTTTCAGAACCCTCTGAAGTTTGAAAGCAGAAACCGAGATTCATCTATCCCCTTCCTCTGGAAGGGGA
>JAJWRZ010000075.1:0-10132 GCA_021633965.1 Dialister sp. | reverse complement strand
CCTGATGTGAGGCAGCACCAAGACATCGTTTCCCCTCAGCGCATACACGCTGATTTCCGCAGTGCAGTAGAGATCCCTCGGCTACGCTCGGGATGACGATGCCGGAGAATCCCAGTCACCAGTCGCTAGTCACTCCTAATCCCCAATTCCTAATCCCTAGCTACTAGCCACCAGTCACCTATTTATTTAACCAACGCCATAAACTCGGCAATTTCCTTCTGCTTCATTTTGTACGATACCTTATTACAGATGAGGCGGGCGGAGAAATCCATGAAGTAATCATACGCTTCAAGGCCATTCTCGCGAAGCGTCGTCCCCGTTTCCACGATATCGACGATGACATCCGAGAGACCGACGAGCGGCGCCAGCTCGACCGAGCCATTCAGCTTGATGATATCGATGGGCTGGAAGCGATCTGCGAAATATTTTCGCGCGATCGACGGGTACTTCGAAGCCACCGTCAGGATCCGCTTCTGCATGACCTTCTGATTTCCCTTGATACCGGACACCGCCATGCGGCAGCGGCCGATCCCAAGATCCAGCACCTCATAGACATCCTCTTCCCCGTCCTCCATGAGGACATCCTTCCCGACGATGCCGGCATCAGCTGCCCCGCGGCGCACATACACCGCGACATCCGGGCTCTTCACCAGCGTCACGCGGATACGCTCCTCATCATCGGTGAAAATGAGCTTGCGGCTCTCATCCGAATAATCAGAAAAATGGAAGCCCCCCTCCGCCAGCCGTTTCATGACCGTCTTCGCGATGCGCCCTTTCGCCAGTGCAATATGCAGCATACTAGAGACCTCCCAATTTTTCTTCCAGCTCTTCCTTCGTGAGCGCCGTCCCCTCTAAAAGGAAACGCCCCTCTTTATAAGAAACGATCAATTTATAATCACCTCTGGCGATCGCATTCGTACTCGCGACCCCCATCACCGAGTAGCCCTTCTTGCGCCATGCCATGAGCGTCACGATGAGATCCCGATCCGCCTTCTCATAGACCACCGCCAGATCGCACGAGGGTGCCATCTCTTCCAAAAGATTCGAGTCCGCCATCACTTCATAGAGCAGATTCATATTCATCCCGAAGCCGCACGCCGGACGCGGCACCTGGAACTGCGCCGCCAGCGAATCATACCGCCCGCCGGAGATCAGCGAGTACAGCGCGCCATCCGCATAAATACGGAAGACCAAGTCCGTATAGTATCCCATGTGCGACGTGAAGCCGAAGTCCAGCTGCACGCGATCCGCATAGCCCGCGACTGCCAGATACTCATACACCTTCTCAAGACGAGCGAGGGCATCCGCCATCTTATGATTCAGGCAAAGCCCCTCCGCACGCTCAAGCGTCTCTTCATAGCTGCCAAAGAGCCGCGGCAGCTCCAAGAGTACATCCCGCTGGATCTTCGTGATCGACAGCCGGTCAGCCAGCTTTTCGAAGGAAACGAGATTTCTCTTCTCCAGGAACTCACGCACCTGCGACAGCTCCTCCTTCGAAAGGCGCAGCTCTTCGAAAAGCGCATCCATGTACGCCACACTCCCGAGATCGATACGCATATCACGGATGCCCACCGACTCCAGAAATTCCGCCGCCATCACCATGACCTCGCCATCGCACTCCGGCGTCTCATCCCCCAGGACCTCGACCCCGCTCTGCAGGAAATACTTCCCGTGCGTCGACTTGCCATAGTATTCGCGAAAGACCATCGACACATAGCCGAATTTCAAAAGCTGCCGCGCATCCGGATACTCGCGCGATGCCGTCTTCACGAGCGGCACCGTCACATCCGGCCGCATGACCAGCACCTCCCCCTCACTGCTGATGGTCTTGATCATCTCGCACTGCAGCTGCGGGAAATAGGTGCCGTATGTATCGTAATCCTCAAAAGTCGGCGTCTGGATGATCTTGCATCCGTGCCGCCGCATGACGGAAACCACCGCACTCTCGATGCGGTCATAATTCTTCATTTCCTCTTCATGCACCATTTTTAAATCGTCTATTGCATGAGCCATACGAGCCCTCCTCTTTCTTTGTTATGGTTATACTTTATCACGATAAAGAGAAAAAGTAAAGGCTTTTTTCATAAGTTTTACAATGCTTTCTCCGCATTTTCCTGCCTGACACCAGCAAGACAAAAGGTATTCCCGATTTGCTGACGCTTAAGCCCCACCCATTCTGCCCCTTGCATCATTTGCCTTTATTACATAGCAGGGAGCATACCAAAACAGAGCCATTACAAAATGGACTTTGCCTACGTTTCATGCATTGCTCTGCCCCATCAGCAAAACCGCCGGAAGGGGAGCCATGATGGATCCCCCTCCGGCGGTTTTATGACAGGCACAAAGTGCAAAGGGTTACAGGATGTAATTCGAAATATCAATATTTTCCGTGACGTCACCGAGCTTATTTCTCACATAGCTCTCGTCGATGGTGACGTGCTTATCTTCGAGGTCCGGCGCATCGAAGGAGAGGTCTTCCAAGACGCGCTCCAAGATCGTATAGAGGCGGCGGGCGCCGATGTCTTCGGTCTCTGTATTCACGCGGGAGGCGATGTCGGCGATGGCGGAGAGGGCGTCCTCGGTGAAGGTGATGTCGACGCCTTCGGTCTCGAGGAGCGCGGTGTACTGGCGGATGAGGGCCTGCCGCGGCTCGGTCAGAATGCTGCGGAGGTCATCCTTGGTAAGGCTTGAAAGCTCGACGCGGATCGGGAAGCGTCCCTGGAGCTCGGGGATGAGGTCGCTGGGCTTGGAGACGTGGAAGGCACCGGCGGCCATGAAGAGGATGTGGTCGGTCTTCATCTGGCCGTACTTGGTCTTGACGGTCGCGCCTTCGACGATCGGGAGGATATCGCGCTGCACGCCTTCTCGGGAAACGTCGGGGCCGCCGGAGGAGCGGCCGCCTGCGATCTTGTCGATCTCATCGATGAAGATGATGCCGCGTTCTTCGGCGTAGTGGATGGCTTTGTCTTTGACGACTTCCATATCGACCATCTCATCGGCAGCGGCTTCTGCGAGGATCCTCTTCGCATCGCGGACAGTGACTTTCTTTTTTTTCATCTTCTTCGGCATCATGGAGGAGAGCATCATGGAAATCTGATTCGCCTGTTCGTTATCGGTGTTCCCCGGATTTCCTTTCTCTTCCACTTCGATCTCGATCACGCGGTCGTCAAGATCGCCGTTTCGGATGCGCGTCTCGAGGTCCTTTCTTCGCTCTTTCTCGCCTTCATCCATCGGCGTCTCTTTCTTTGCTTCGCCGAAGATGATGTCCATGGGGCTTCGTGTCTCGACTTTCTTGGAGGGCCACATGGCTTCCGCGATGCGGTGGATCGCTTCTTCGTCCGCATCCTTTCCATGGCGGCTGCTCTCTTCTTTCTTCACAAGGCGGACGGCTTCTTCGGCAAGGTCACGGATCATGGACTCGACGTCACGGCCGACGTAGCCGACTTCGGTGTACTTGGTCGCTTCGACCTTGACGAAGGGGGCGCGGGTGAGGGTCGCGATGCGGCGGGCGATCTCTGTCTTGCCGACACCGGTCGGCCCGATGAGAAGAATGTTCTTCGGGCTCACCTCTTTCGCCATTTCCGGCGTGAGACGGCTGGCACGCCAGCGGTTTCGGAGGGCGACGGCTACGGATCTCTTCGCATCGGTCTGCCCGATGATGTACTGGTCCAAGTATTCCACGATTTTTCGCGGCGTCAGGTTTGTATTTTCGTTCATCAGATTTCCTCCACGATGACATTGTGATTCGTATAGACGCAGATGTCGGCGGCGATGTGCAGGGATCTCTCCGCGATGTCACGAGCGGAGAGATCGGTCGCGGAGACCAGCGCACGGGCGGCGGCAAGGGCGTAGTTTCCGCCGCTGCCGATGGCGAGGATGCCGTCGTCCGGCTCGATGACTTCACCGTTCCCGGAAACCAGGAAGAGGTGCTCCCCATCAGTCATGATGAGAAGGGCTTCGAGCTTCTGCAGCACGCGGTCGCGTCGCCACTCCTTGGCAAATTCGACGGCTGCGCGGACAAGATTGCCATTGCAGTCGGAGAGGCGCGCCTCGAATTTATCAAAGAGCGCAAAGGCATCAGCGACAGAGCCTGCAAATCCGGCAATGACGCGGCCGTGGTAGAGGCGGCGCACTTTGCGTGCGGTATTCTTCATGATGACCGCATTGCCCATGGTCACCTGCCCGTCGCCGGCGACGGCGGTGTGTCCATCCTTCTTGACCGCGAGGATGGTGGTGGCGTGAAATAGAGAGTCTTGGGACATGGGGTGTTCTCCTTTATCGTATTGGCTAAGGGAAATAGTGTTCAGGGTTAGCCCCTCGGGGCGTTGCCATTCTTTGATTGCGTGCGAAAGAGGTTCAGCGGGTTCTACAGGTTCAGAGGGTTCAACAGGGTTGGTGCGGCGCATAAAAATCAAAAACGCCGCGAGTATATATGAGGCAATGCCCGCATTCCAAATTCTCCCTCCTTCCTCTGAAAGGAGGGAGTACTATCGCGATCCGCTTCCTCTAAAAGAGGAAAACCCGCGCAGAGGAAGGGGTTGGCATTTTTATTTGCGTCGCTTTGCAACGCCTCGACTTATCTAAAACTCACGGCGCCTACTTATTTTATGCGCCGCTCCGCAACCTTGAACCTGTCAACCTGAACCCTGAACCCGTCGCGCCAGCGACTAGACTAGAACGCAAAGAGACTCATCTGCTCCTCTTCCGGCAATCCCTTGAGGACGCCCATGGAGTCTAAGGTATCTATGATGGACTGGCTGACCTTGCCTCGCTTCTTGAGGTCCTCCTTCGAGGTGAAGAGATGATCCTGTCTGGCAAGGACGATCTCCTTGGCCACCGCATCGCCAAGAGCAGGGATGCAGTTGAATGGCGGCAGGAGCTTTCCATCGACCATGAGGAATTGCGAAGCGTCAGATTTTTCCAAATCAATCGGCAGAAAGGAGAGGCCGCGCAGGTACATTTCAGCAGCGACTTCGATGACGGTCGCATTTCCTTTTTCCACGGCTGTCGGCTTGTCGAGTGCTGCGATGCGGGCCAGCTCCTGCTTCATGGACGCAAGACCGCGCAGGATGACGGGTGCATTGAAGGAGCCTTCGGCACGGATGGTGAAATAGGCTGCATAGTAGGCCAGCGGCTGATAGACCTTGAACCATGCAATGCGGAAAGCCATCATGACATAAGCGACGGCATGGGCTCGCGGGAAGAGGTAGCCAATCTTGAGACAGGAGTCGATGAACCACTGCGGCACGTGTACGGCGTCAAGCTCGGCGCGGTTATTCGAGCCGCCTTTTTCGAGGCCCTTGCCTTTACGGACATTTTCCATGACTTTGAAGGATGTCAGGGGCTTCACGCCATGCTGGATAAGGTAGTTCATGACGTCGTCTCGGGTAGAGATCGCATCCTCCAGTTTAACGACGCCGTTCTTGATGAGGTCTTGGGCATTGTTCAGCCATACGTCAGTGCCGTGGGAGAAGCCGGAAATACGGACCAGCTCCGAGAAATTCTTCGGACGCGTGTCTTCGAGCATGCCGCGGACGAAGGGCGTCCCGTATTCCGGCAGGCCGAGGGCACCGACGGTGACGCCTTTATTTCCGATCGCACTCGCAAGCTCATCCGGCGTCAGGCCCAGTGCCTCGGGCGAGCTGAAGAGGGACAGTGTCTTCTGGTCGTCGAAGGGGATCTTCAGCGGGTCGATACCGGTGATGTCCTGCAGCATACGGATGACCTTCGGATCATCGTGGCCCAGAATATCCAGCTTCAGCATACGGCCGGAGATGGAGTGGTAATCGAAGTGTGTGGTGATGGTCCCGGGGATCTGCCGGCCATTCTCATCCTTCAGGTATTTTTTATTTGCGGCGTACTGGAGCGGCGTGAAATTGTGAATATCCATATCACGCGGGCAGACCATGATGCCTGCCGGATGCTGGCCGGTCGTGCGCTTCACCCCGGCTACACCGGCGGAGAGTTTTTCGATGAAAATATCATTGAATGTCAGCCCGCGGTTCTCCGCGTATTTCTTGACGAAGCCGTAAGCCGTTTTATCCTGAATGCCTGCGATGGTGCCGGCACGGAAGACATTGTCGCGGCCGAAAAGCTCTTCGGTATATTTGTGCGCGACGCCCTGATCGTCTCCCGAGGAGAAATTAAGGTCGATATCCGGTACCTTGTCTCCGTCGAATCCGAGGAAAACGGCGAACGGGATGTCATGCCCGTTCTTTGAGAGGTTGCTCCCGCACTTCGGGCATTTCTTATCCGGCAGGTCGAAGCCGCCGCCGACAGAGCCGTCTTCGAAGAAATGGGTCCAGTGGCACTTCGGGCAGACGTAGTGCGGCGGGAGGGGATTCACCTCTGTGATGCCTGACATCGTCGCGACAAAGGAGGAGCCGACAGAGCCTCGCGAGCCGACAAGGTAGCCTCGGTCATTCGAGTGCTTGACGAGCTTGTGTGCGATGTAGTAGAGGACGCCGTAGCCGTGATTGATGATTGGCGTGAGTTCGAGCGTCAGGCGGTCCTGTACGACCTTTGGGAGCGGGTCGCCGTAGATGGCCTTCGCATTGTCGTAGCACATCTTGACCAGTTTCTCATCCGCACCTGCGATTTTCGGATTGTAGGATTTCCACTCTTCGGCGAGTGGCTTTAAGACTTCGCACTGCTCGGCGATCTTTCTTGTATTCGTGACGACGATCTCGATCGCCTTTCCCTTGGGAAGGTAGCTGAATTCGTCCAGCATTTCCTGTGTGGTACGGATGTAAACGGGCGGATGGGACTCGATCTTCCCCGGTTTCTCCCAGTTAGAGAGGAGAATGTCACGATTTCTCTGGTCTTCCGCAAACATGTAATGGGCGTCGGATGTCGCGCAGCAGGGCATCCCTGCCTTGTCGGCGATCTCGATGACCTTACGGTTCAGATCCTCTAAGTCCTTCTTCGTATTGATCTTGCCATACTTGTCGTCATTGATGAGGAATTCATTGTTTCCGAGCGGCTGGACTTCGAGGTAATCGTAGAACTTGGCTTTTTGGATGAGTTCTTCATCACTCTCCCCCGCAAGGACCGCACGGAAGAATTCTCCCATGACGCAGGCGGAGCCGTAGATCAAGCCTTCGTGAAGCTCTTCCAGAATGGGCTTGGGGATGAGCGGACGTTTTCTGTAAAATTTGAGGTGCGACAGTGTCACCATGCGGTACAGGTTGCGCAGGCCGGTGATGTTCTTCGCAAGGATGATGATATGACCGTACTGCTGGCGGTCGGCGTCCGGGTCTGCCGGAATCTCATCGATCATGTACCCCTCCATGCCATAGATGACCTTCTGGTGATACTTGTCTGCGAGATCCTGGATCTTCGGGAATGCCTGAATGACGCCATGGTCTGTGATCGCGACCGCCGGATGATGCCACTTTGCTGCCGTCTTGATGATCTCTTCATTGTCGATAAGACCATCGAGGCTCATTTTCGTATGCAGATGGAGCTCGACACGCGGCGTCTCGTAATTGTCCTCGTGGTCGATCTTGACTGTCTCTCCCTTTTCCATCTGAGACAGCTCCAGCACAAGCCCGCCGGAGTACTTGTCGAGGCGCACATTGCCGCGCACCTTGACCGTCGTCCCCGGCTTCAAAGACTCGACAGCTTCTGCCTCCTCGGGGCGGTCGAAAAATTTCTTGCACGGGATGCCATTCGTTTCATCGGCCAGATTCATGAGAAGGAGCTTCTTCTTGCTGCGAAGCTCGCGGACCTCGATAGAGATCACCGTGCCGACAAAAATGACACCATCCTTCTCTTCATTTACGCTGCGGATCTCGATGGCCTCTCCCGTGATATGCTTCCTGCCAAGGTATATGCCATTCACTGCGCCGCTTTTTTTGGCAGCGGGTGCGGGTGCTACGAAAGCACTCTTCGGCAGGACACTCGAAAGAGATGGCAGACTGCTCGGCATGGAGATCCCCGGCATCGGTGTCTCTTCTGCCGGTACCGTCATTTCCGCTTCCTGCGCCGCGGCGATGTCGTCAGCGGTCGGGAAGACAGGGATATCCGGCGCAAGGCTGTAGCTCTCCATGGGCTCTTCCGGCGGCGGGAAATCCGCCGGCGGCATATCCGGATCCATCATGGGCGCTGCGGGCGCAAAAACCACACTCGACACATCATCGCCATTGATATAGATCGTTTCCACGCATGCCAAAGCCGGCCCCATATCTTTGAGTGCCTTCAATGCGGCTTCTTTATGGTCGGCCTTGATGTACCATGCGCGGCTTTCTGTGTCGATCTCCATCAAAGTGATGACGGATCCCGCCTGTCGGGACTTCAGACGATACTTTCCCATAGGATCTCCTTTCGAGGTATAGATAACACAGGTGGTGGCATTTCGACTTTTTAGGATGAGACATTAGAAATTAGGGATTAGGGATTAGGGATTAGAAATCCCAATTGACCAGTGACTGGTTACTAGTGACTAGTCACTAAATGCCACCGTCAGGCATTGCCATGATTTACGCTCCGCGGCGCTTCTATATTTTGATGCGCCGCTCCACCATTTCTCATTTCTAATTTCTCATTTCTCATCACTTCATGCTCCCTTCTTCACTGCCTTAGGGGAGGGCGGCTCGGATGGCTGGGGAGGATCATCCGGTTTCACCTGATAGGTGATGACGGTGTCGACCGGTTCATAGTCAGAGAAGAAGCTGTCGTGGTAGATGCGGCCGTCAGCCCACTTGACAGACTGCGTGACGAGGACATTGTGTCCTTCGTGGCCTTCCTCGACCTTTTTATCCTCTTCCTGCGAAGGGTCGACACGGATCACGGTCTTAAAAGGCAGGACTTCATCGCTCTTCTTTGCGATCTCTACGAAAGAGGGCTTGTCTTCCTGATTTCCTAAGATGCGCACGGTCACAGCACCCGGTTCGTAGACCGCATAAATGTAGACGCCATGCTTCAAATGATTCAGGAAGCAGAAATCCAGAGAACCTTCCGCGACGGTCGCATCGCGCCCGATCGGCGCATAGGATGCCGGCGAATAGTGGCAGGTACGCTCTGTCACGGCAAGTCCTGACAGGATGACGGCATTGAAGAGCGTCGTGCTCACCTGACAGACACCGCCGCCTGTCCCCGGCTCGACCTTGCCATTGATAATGACAGGGGCTTCGAGATAGCCATTCGCGCTGGAACGGGAACCTGTCGCCTGGTTGTAGGAAAAAGAGACTCCCGGTGCGATGTACCTGCCGCTGATACTGTTTGCAGCGATCTCGATATTTCTGCTGCGGTTGCCCCCGGGATAAAAGGTGGTCGTGTATTCGGCAAGGACCGCATTGATTCCCTTGGCAGCCTCTTTTGTCATATTCGGCATCTGGATGTCTGTGGCCGGGATCTCCACCTCTCCACTTTCGCCCTTTTTGAGTTGAAGCGCGGCTGCTTCTTCCAGTGCCGCCTTGTCGATTTTCATGGAAGGCCTGCCTTCATCGAAGGAAACGGATCCGTCTTTCCCAAACCGGGGCTTCGCATTGACAGGAGGCTTCGCATACTTGGCGGTCAGCTGGGCGATATCCTCGGTGAGGTGCTCCTCATCAAAAGAAGCATCGATGGCCGCACTATGCCCGGTGAGGAGGATCCGCCAGCGATCGTACCAGCGCTGGAAGAGCCCGCCCGTCCGTCCAAGAGCCATGGCTTTCTCTATGGCCTTCTCGTCATAGCGGACAGAGAGCGAGCGGAAGGAGATCTCTTCGTGAGCATCCTCCTTTGTGAGTAGCAGCTTCCCCAGCAAAAGATCCGCATTTTTCACGGAAAAAAGCTCCTTGAGCTCTTCCTCCGTCGCGCCGCCTGCCTTTGTCCCATGGATGGTGACGCCGGGGATGACCCTGCCGTCACTTACCCAGAGAAACGGCGCGCTTCCGATGCCGATAACAGCCAGTGTGAAAACCAGTCCGAATATCCGCTTCCAGCGGTATCGTCTTTTACTCAATGATAGTCCCTTCGTTTCGTATATGACATTGGGGTGTAAGGTGTATGGGTTCAGGATTAGCCCCTAGGGCGTGCTGCCCTTTGATTAGGGATGAAAGTCTCTCTTGAATGAGGAATGAGGAATGAAGGTGGCGGCTTCGCCGCGATCGATGACGAGGTCGCAGCTGTTCTGGCATTCGTTATCTCA
>JAJWRZ010000239.1:0-1758 GCA_021633965.1 Dialister sp. | reverse complement strand
ATATAATATACAGAACCATGATTCCTATGTGCATTCTTTTCCTATCCTGGCAGACATGATCTGAATGCAAAGGAGATTTATATGGAAATTGATAATTACAGAAATTTTCTTGCCATCGTCGAAGCGGGCAGCATGACGGCCGCCTCAGAATATATCCACATCGCGCAGCCTGCGCTATCGAAGCAGGTGAAGTCTCTGGAGAATTATTTCGGCACGAAGCTCATCATCACGACACGCGGCAGCAAGCACCTCATCCTGACCGATGCAGGCCGCATCCTCTACCACAAAGCGAAATACATCTGCTCTCTGGAAGATATGGCCAAGAATGAGATCGGAGATGTCAGCGACGGCAGCAAGGGGACGCTGCGCTTCACGGTTGCCAATTCCAGAGCCGCGGTCTTCATCAAGGAATGTCTTGAGCCCTTCCATCGCCTCTTCCCTCTCATCAATTATGAGATCCATGAAGGCGGCATTACGGAGCAGTCGCAGCAGCTTCTCTCCGGCATTGCAGAGCTCGGGATCCTTTCGGTTCCCCCGATCCACCAGAATAACTTTGACGTCCTGTTCCGCCGCAAAGAAAAGATCGTCTGTGTGACCGCAGAAAATTCTGTTTTTCTGAAAGGGATCACCGCACCGACGCTGCCGGAGCTTGCGGAATGTCCGCTCTGTCTCTCCACCGGCTGTCATCTCATGATGTCGAAGATCTTCGCAGAGAAATCCATCCGCCCGCAGATCCTTTCCATCTGTACCACGCGTACCACCGCTCTGCGCTGGGCAGAGGATGACTGCGGCGTCAGCATCGTCCCTATGGAGCCGAAAGAGAAGCTCCCAGAGGGGCTCATTGCCAAAACCATCACAGGGGTCGATACGGATCTGTACAAGACCGTCGTCCGCGTCAAGGGCCGCCCACTCTCTGTGGTAGCGAAGAAATTTTTGCAATTCTACAGTGATGTCCGTGACTCAGAGCGCATGATCAAAGTGAAGGACTTGTGACTAGTGACTGGTGACTAGGGACTAGGAACTGGGGATTAGGACTTAAATACGTGAAGTTTGGCATATCTCCGTTCCGAAAGCAGGAGTTATAACACATAGGCATATGCTATAGACGCGAATAGCTATATTTCTTATAATGGAATCATAAGAATTCTGAAAGCAGATACTCATGTGACAGACAAGAGAGCCTATATGGAAGATGGAAGCAGATCTATATTTCTCAGGGTTTGTACCATAGCTCTTCATTGAAGTTTCTGCTTTCTATCCACCTGCTGCGGCAGAGAAGGAGGAAACCATCATGAGCAGTTTATACGACACCACAATGAAGCGTGAAAAAATGATTCATAACTTCGAGCAGCTGCTGGCTCAGTACCGCGCCTACTTCGAAGAGGCAGGGATCGATATCAATGGCAAAGCTCCCGAGCTTATGCTGTACAAAGAAGCGCTTCGCATCTATACATCTCTTCCTCAGATGAAAAATATGGATCCGCTCTGCATCATGGAAGGCGAATATGATCTCCTTCGCTCGATTTTGTCGGATATGCAGACAGGAAACTGGATGACATCTCCCTACTATAAAAAAGATGCCATCTGATACAAAAAAGGGTGTGGCCTAGGTCACACCCTTTTTTATATGCGAAAAAACAAGAACTATCCTATTCCCGCACTCATACATCCCATTATGATCTGATGCCATCCCTATAGCTCCTCCCACGCAAAAAGGCGATGTGAAATAACGATCATCTCATTTTCGCGTTCCATCTG
>JAJWRZ010000238.1:0-1759 GCA_021633965.1 Dialister sp. | reverse complement strand
TAGCAAAGGATAGTGCGCGATGTATACAGTGGTATATGCAAGAAATATTCGATAAATACGGAATAAAGGCACGTTCCTATTATTGTTAACATCAGAAAAATTGACAAAAAGTCTCTCTATGGTAGAATAACGGCCATAGGAGATGCAGTTATGAAACCTTCAACGATGAACAAAGCGAAAAAAGTATTGATATGTATATGTGCGGTGGCTGCCTTGGGAAGTCAGGTGGATCTTGCGGCAGCATCTTTAGATTTTCTGGGCGCAAGTCACGCGAAGACAGTGACCGTATATGATGGGGCTCACAAGCAGGTCATTTCTACGGCGGCCTCCAATTTCAAGAATGTACTAAGCGAGCTCAATGTATCACTGAAGTCGTATGATACATTCTGGACAAGCACGAAGGACGTTACGGACGGCGCGGTCGTCGTGGTGGAGCGGGCAGTGCCCGTTTCTATCATCGCGAATGGTAAGAAAAAGGTCGTCTATACGACGCAGCAGACGGTGCAGGGCGTGGTGAATGATGCGGGCTTCGACTGGAAGAAGATGATGCCGATCGAAGATGGTCTGATGCAGGTGAAGGAAGGCATGCAGATCCACGTCGTCCCGTATACCGCGCGGAAGGTCTTCCGCAAGGAGGCGATGCCGATCCACTATAATAAGTGGTACGATGGAAGCCTCGGGGAGGATCAGGAGGTCGTCGTACAGGAGGGAGTCCCGGGCGAGCGGGAAGTGGAGATCGATGAATTCATCTCCGGCGGCAAGGTCGTGAAGACGGTCATTGCTCATGCCAAGGTTCTCTCTGATGGCACGCCGGGCATCATGAAGACCGGTAAAGCAGAAGGGACGATGGGCTGGGTCGCCAATATGCATGCGAGCGCCTATCATCCGAGCGATGGAGGCGGCAGCGGGATCACCGCGACGGGCACACAGGCCGGTCACGGCACGGTGGCGGTCGATCCTTCCGTCATCCCGCTCGGTACGAATGTATTCATCCCGAACTATGGCCATGCTGTCGCAGCAGATACCGGCGGTGCGATCGTCGGTAACCGCATCGACCTCTGCATGGAGTCTTTCGAGGACTGCTATAACTTCGGCAGACAGAATATCGAAGTGTTTGTGAATTATTAAGGGTTCGAGGTTCAGGGTTCAAGGTTCAGGGGTGTGGTGCGGCGCATAAAAATATAGAAGCGCCGCGATGTATAAATGGGGCGATGCCCGAAGGCAGCATTTCAGTGACCTTCGGGCATCGCCTTTTCTATTTTGCAGCGAAGCCGCTGCTACAACCCCGAACCCCGAAGTGTGAAAGCAGGGATGAGTAGCCAGGGATTAGTGACTGGTGACTAGGAGACTAGAAGACTAGGAGACATCAGACTCACGTATCGTCATTTCGAGCGAAGCGAGAAATCTCCCTTGCAGACGGATAAATGATGGGTGTGAGAAAGCAGAATACGAAGCACCAAGGCGTCGTTTCCCTGCTAGTGCCAATGTGACAGTGACCGCAGTGCAAGAAAGATTTCTCGGCTACGCTCGGGATGACGATACGGGAAAGGGATACCGCCAAAAGTTTGAAAACAGGGGTGAATAGCCAGGGACTACTGACTGGTGACTAAGGATTAGCGACTGGTGACTCTCTTGTATTGTCATTTCGAGCGAAGCGAGAAATCTTCTTTGCAGACGGATAAATGATGGATGTGAGAAAGCAGAAATACGAAGCACCAAGGCGTCGTTTCCCTGCTAGTGCCAATGTGACAGTGACCGC
>JAJWRZ010000074.1:0-10187 GCA_021633965.1 Dialister sp. | reverse complement strand
ATTTTTATGCCTAATTTTTTTAGTTTCGTGTCCAATTTTTGTTGACAAGTGCAAAGATCTTATGAGCTGACGCGATCCTCGTATCGCGAGCCTTCCCCTCTAGGGGAAGGTGCCCCGAAGGGGCGGATAGGGGACAGGCGGCATGAAAGACAAATGAGGAAGAATGTCTCCTAGTCACCAGTCACTAGTCACTAGTCTGCCGCAAGCTCGCGGACGTTGACGGCTTCGGTTTCTTCTTCGCTGAATCTCGGGTTCAGGTAGTTGACGCAGGCCCAGGCGAGGACAGCACCGGAGATGGTGAACCAAGCGGAGAAGATCGCGCCCGGTACGACGGCTGCCGGCATGGAAGCGAAGTGGACCTTGGCAAGACCGGTGGCGAGGCCAGAATTCTGCATGCCGACTTCGACGGAGAGGGTGACGGCTTTTTTCCAGGAGAGGCCGCAGAGCTTGGCTACGGCAAGACCTAAGACATAGCCGAGCACATTGAAGAGGACGACGACTGCAAGGATGACGCCGAGGTTAGCCATGATGGCTTTGTGGGAGGCGCCGACGACGCCGGCGATGATGAGGCAGATGGTGACAGAGGAGACCGCGGGGGTGTAGTCTGTCGCGACAGCGGCTGCTTTCGGGAGGAAGTATTTCAGCGCAAGGCCGAGGCATACGGGGAGGATGACGATCTGCAGGATGGAGAGGAACATGCCGATCGGATCGAAGGCGATCTCCTTACCGATGAGGAAGAAGGTCAGCGCCGGGGTGAGGACCGGGGAAAGCAGGGTGGAGACGGAGGTCATGGTGACGGAGTAGGCGAGGTCGCCCTTGCTCATGTAGGTGATGACGTTGCTCGTCGTGCCGCCGGGGCAGGCGCCGAGGAGGACGAGACCGGCGGTGAGGCCCGGCTCGAGGGCAAAGAGCGTGCCAAGGGCGAAGGCGAGGAATGGCATGATGGTGTACTGCGCGAGCGCGCCGAGGAAGATGTCGCGCGGACGGCGGAAGATGACGAGGAAGTCCTTGAGGTCAAGCGTGGTGCCCATGCCGAACATGATGACGCCGAGCAGTACGGAGAGGACGGAGACGCCCTGGACCTTGCCTAAGATCCAGAGCCAGCTCGTCGGGGTGACAAGACCGAGGACAAGAAAGACGACGGCCATGACGCCGAAATATTTCGCAAGCATTTGACAACATTTTTTCATGGTAGAGCTCCTTTGGGACAATGAATACAGGGTTCAGATCGAATGAGGATGGGGGCTGTGCCGCCGGTCTTCGGAGGCATAGCCTTTCAGGCAGAATGTTCAATATCACTTTCCATAATAATCCCTTCTTTCTGCAAAATTCGCGGTAGAGCAGGGATTGGAAATAAAAAAATCCGTCCCTCGACTGAGGGACGGATACTGGTTCCGCGTTACCACCCTGATTCCTGAAGGATATGACTATCCCAGGCGCTCTACAACGTACAAACATACGCGTTTCCTGTAACGTGGAAATGACGTCGGCGCTTAATAGGTTTTCAGCACCGCACCTCAGGGATGATTTTCATATGTCCTGTCCTGCCGGATCGCACCATACTCCGGCTCTCTGAGAAGATCATGGAAATACTACTCTTTCCCTTCAAAGGGTTTTCTTCGTGTGAAGATGAGTTGATTATACAGGACGGGATATGCAGCTGTCAAGCGTTTGCAAAATACGGGAAATGGGACGCTTTCATGGGCAAGGATGAGATTTTTAGATAGCATAGGCATTGGCCGGCTGCGCGGTGCTGCATGCATCAGTCGGAGCCTCCTCTTATCCCTTGCATCCGACCTCTTGCACATGACATGCATGATCTGCTTTTCTCTTGTAGTATAATGGGAAGAAACATTGTCAAAGGAGATACATTCATGGATGCGATATGGCAAGGCCTTTCCGGCATTTTTGAAGTGGTCCTCATAGCGGGGCTGGGCTTTTTTCTGGCGAAGAAGGGATGGTTTTGGGAGAATGCGGCGAAGGATCTGACGAAGCTCACGATGACTGTCGCGCTGCCGCCGCTCATGATCCACTCGCTGTATGCCAATTTCACGCATGATGCACTGCTGGAAGCGGCGCCGGATCTGGTGCTGCCCTTTGTTTCTATCTTCGCCAGTTACCTCGCGGGGCATGTGCTCGCCTCTCTGCTTCACATCTCCAAGGGCCGCCGCGGCATTTTTATCTGTACCTGCTGCATCGCGAATGCCATCTTCATCGGCGTGCCGGTGAATGTGGCGCTCTTCGGTGAGGCGAGCGTGCCGTCGTGTATGCTGTACTATCTGGCGAATACGACGATGTTCTGGGCGCTCGGGGCGTACCTCATCATACGGGATGCCGGCGGGGAACACCGTTTTACGCTGAAAGAGATGCTCTTGAAGCTCCGCACTCCGCCGCTCATGGGATTCGCAGCGGGCGTCATCCTGCTCCTTGCGAATGTCCCCATCCCGCACTTTGCGATGGCAGCGATGAAGTATGTGGGCGGCATGGCGACGCCGATGGCGCTCATGGTCATCGGTATCCAGATGAGCCGGATCCCTCTTTCCTCCATCCATTTCGATAAGGATCTGGTGGGAGCGATGGCGGGCCGTTTCATTCTGGCACCGCTCTGCCTCTTCCTGCTTCTCCCCGTCATTCCCGTTTCCGAGATGTCATCCAAGGTCTTTCTCATGCAGGCGGGGATGCCGGCGATGACGAATATGACGATCCTTGCGACCGCAGTCGGGGCGGATGCGGAGTACTCGACGACGGTCAACTGCGTCTCGCTTGTCCTCGGTGTATTCTTTGTGCCGTTTTATATGTATATGCTCTCGTGAGGGGGCTGCGCCAATTAGAAATTAGAAATGAGAAATTAGAAATGGTGGTGGCAGCTTCGCTGCATTTTAGATGATGGTATTCCCGTATCGTCAGCCTTCCCCGATTGGGAAGGCTAAGAGGTGCGACGCTTCGCGTCGATTTTTTATAAAGGGCGATGCCCGAAAGTTGTATACTAATCACTCGAGATTCCTAATCCCTAGCCACTGATCCCGAATCCCTGCGTTCAACCCGTTGAACCCTGCACCCTGAACCCCGAACCCTATATTTTTCCCAAGGAGCCTTCTATGAGATCTAGTGAATGGTCGATTTCCTTTCTCCGTCAGCTCTTCTCGCTGACGAGCCGCTACTGGAGATCCGAAGAAAAGAAGAGTGCCTATGCCTATCTTTTGGGCATCGTGACCCTTACGATCGCAGCGGTCTACATGACCCTGCTCCTGAATGACTGGTTCAATGAGTTTTACAGCGCGCTGCAGAATTACGATGCGGATGCGGTCTATCACGGGCTCATCCGCTTCACCGGGCTCGCCTTTGCACACATCGCCTTTGCGGTCTATGCGTACTACCTGCAGCAGCAGCTCGCGCTCCGTTGGCGGCGCTGGCTGACGGAGGAATACCTTGCCCGATGGACGGAGCGGGAGATGTACTACCGCATGGACATGTTCTCCAAGGAAGCGGACAATCCGGATCAGCGTATCTCAGAGGACATCAATCTTTTCACGGCGCGTACGCTTTCCTTCATGGCGGGGCTCCTGAAGGCCATCACCACCATCGTCTGTTTCATTTTCGTCCTGTGGCAGCTGTCAGAGCCGCTGCCCTTCACCGTGGGCGGCGAGACGTACCATATCTACGGCTATCTCGTGTGGGCAGCACTCATCTACTCCCTCATCGGCACATGGATCACGCACCGGGTCGGGCATCGGCTTGTGGGGCTGAATTTCGTGCAGCAGAAGCTGGAAGCAGACTTCCGCTATGCCATGGTGCGCCTTCGGGAGACGGCGGAAAGCGTCGCCTTCTATGACGGTGCATCGCGCGAGCGGGGGATCCTTTCCACTCGTTTCGGAAAGCTGATCGAGAATACGATCTACATCATCAAGAAGCAGAAGCAGCTTTCCTGGCTCACCAATTCCTATGGGCAGATCGCGATCATTTTCCCCTTCGTCGTCGCGGCGCCCCGCTATCTTTCGAAGCATATTTCCTTAGGCGGTCTCATGCAGGTGGCAAACTGCTTCGGCAAGGTGCAGGAGTCGATGTCCTACTTCGTCGACGTGTACAGCTCGCTGGCGGAGTGGCAGTCCTGCGTGGACAGGCTCATTAGCTTCGATGCACACATGGCGGCCATCCGAAAAGAGTCGGAGCGCGCGGGAGAGGCAAAGCGGCGAGAGGGGAAGGAACTCCGTCTCTCGGATGTGGAGATCGCTGTCCCCGGAGGAAGGGTGCTCTGCCGTCATCTGGATGCGGTCATTCACGAGGGGGAGAAGGTCATCATCAAGGGGCCCTCCGGCTCTGGGAAATCGACGCTCCTTCGTGTGCTCGCCGGTTTCTGGCCCTATGCGAAGGGCGAGATGATCCTGCCTCCCAAAAAGGAGACCATGTTCATCCCGCAGAAGCCCTACATGCCGATGGGAACGCTCGCCGAAGCCGCTTCGTATCCGGATATCGGGCTTTCGCGGAAGGAGTGGGAAGCGCTCTTTGCGTTCTCCGGACTTTCCCACCTGATCCCGCTGCTGGACAGCGAAGGCGACTGGAGCCATATCCTCTCTCTGGGTGAGCAGCAGAAGCTCGCTTTTGCGCGCGTTTTCGCGAAGCGTCCCCGCTGGGTCTTCCTCGATGAAGCGACATCCGCGATGGACGAGGAGACCGAGAGCCGCCTCTACGGGCATCTCGCCGCCCTCCCCGGCATCACCGTCGTCAGCGTGGGTCATCGCTCCACGCTGGACAAGTGGCATGGGAGGGTGTGGCCGCTCAAGACAGAGAAGCACTGAGCGTCGGGGCGGCGGGCAGGGGGGCTATTGTAAACTGCGCGGTATTGTTAATCTTGACAAACGCCGGTCAACCTCTTTACACTATGATATATGCGCCGAAGCGAAGGCCTCGGCTTTTTTTCTGACTCAATAGTCAACTCACAAAAAATGAATCGTTTACAAATGAATGAGAGTCAGTCGAATTCTTTCTCAAAGGAGTGACACCATTGTTGTACAGTGTAAAGATGCGTTCGAGCCTGGGCGGCTCACATGGCGTGGGGGGACGTCATATTTCCGGAGCCGAAAGGATCGTGCCCGAGGATGGACTCGAGGAGCAGGTGATCGCCATGCTGCGCCGTGCGAGGACGCATGAGCGCGGGCGAGCCGATTTCATTCAGGTGAAGGTGGAGGAGATCAAAGAGAAGGACATCATGACCTGCCCCCTGATCCCGGTGTACCAGATGGATACCAGAACGAAGAGCGAGGGGCGCAAGGCTGCGAAGAAGGAGCTGCTCCGCATCGGCGTCAGCAAGGCCGCGGTAGAAAGCGCCTTCCGTGAGCTGGAGTCTTTGACCGACAGCATGCGCGGAGCGATCGTGATGGATGCGGTGACGGGCGAGCGTCTCGATGACCGCGCCGAGCGAGGTGTGCGCTGCAGCAACATGGACTGCGAGGATACGGCGCTCTATGAAGCGCGCATGGCAGAAAAAGGGCTCGGCGGAGATCATCCGCGCGAAGCCCTCGTCCTCGCCTCGAAGGTGGCCTATGGACCCGGCACGGTCGCCGAGCTCTGCTGGTCTGATGATCCGGACTATGTGACAGGCTATGTGGGCTCCAAAAAATTCGGCTATGGACGCATCACTGTCATGAAGGACATGGGCGATCCGGTAGGCGGCCGCGTCTTCTTCGTCGAGCACGGCACCGATGTGGCACGGTATGACGTCTATATGCAGAATCAGGTGGTGCTTGTGAGGATGGAGGAGTAGGGAGCGGTGTCTAAGAGACCAAGAGACTAAGAGACTGGGAGACATCAGACTTGCGTATCGTCATTTCGAGCGTAAGCGAGAAATCTTCCTTGCAGACCGATAGACGAAGGATGTGTGAAAGTAGAAATACGTAGCACCAAGGCGTCGTTTCCCTGCAGTGCCTATGTGATACTGACGCAGTGCAAGAAAGACCATCGGCTGCGCTCGGTATGACGACGGCGCGAAGCGCTATCAAAATTTCGCGGCGTTTCCATATGATTATGCGCCGTACCACCATTTCGCATTCCTAATTTCTAATTTCTCATTCAAGAGCGACTTTCATCCACAATCAAAGGGCAGACGCCCCACGGGCGGGCGCTGCACCCATTTCCCTAAGCGAGGTATACCCATGAAACTGCAAGACATTCCATCAGCACTGTCCGCCATTGCGGACGAGGGCCGTTTCCGGAGGGTCGAAGACCTGCGAATGGTGACGGCGTCCCGCGGAATAAGGCGGGACGGGAAGGAATACATCGTATTCAACTCCAATGATTACCTGGGCATGACCCATGAAAGCGAAGTCATGGCAGCCGCGCGGCGTGCGGTGATCTATGGCACCGGATCGGGCGGTGCGCGGCTGACTTCGGGGGCTGTTTTCGAGCTGTCCGAGCTGGAGAAGGCGCTCGCAGCCTTCAAGCACGCAGAAGATGCGGTGATCTTCAATACGGGCTATATGACGAACCTCGGCGTCCTTTATGCGCTCGCCGGCAAGGGCGACGTGATCTTTTCCGATGCGCTGAATCATGCGAGCATCGTGGATGGCTGCCGGATCTCAAAAGCAAGGGTCGTCATCTATGCGCACTCCGATATGGAGGATTTGGCCCGGCTTCTGGCCGAGACGCCCTGCGAAGGCCAGCGCTTCATCGTGACCGATGGCGTTTTTTCCATGGACGGCGATATCTGCCCGCTGCCTTCCCTTCTTTCTTTGAAAAAGAAATACGAGGCCTGCCTCATCGTCGATGATGCACACGGCGTGGGCGTCATCGGCGACACCGGGCGCGGCACGGCAGAGTACTATCATGAGAGCGGCATCGACATCCAGGTGGGGACGCTCTCCAAGTCGCTCGGCGCCGAGGGCGGCTACGCGGCGGCTTCGAAGGAGATCACGGACTATCTCAGAAATGTCTCCCGCCCCTTCATCTTCTCCACCTCGATCTCTGCCGTGACAGGAGCGAGTGCGCTGGCGGCGCTCCGGCTGCTCGAAGACAATCCTTCCCTCTATATGGGGCGGCTCCGCTTCAATACCGCTTACATGAAGGCGAAACTCTCAGAGGCCGGCATTCCCGTCCTTCCGGGGGATACCTCCATCCTTCCGATCGTCATCGGTGATGAGAAGCAGACGCTCGCTTATGCCAAGGCCTGCCGCGAAGACGGCATCCTTCTCTCTGCCATCCGTCCGCCGACGGTACCTGCCGGTACGAGCCGCATCCGCCTGACCGTCACGGCCGCGCACACGAAGGATGAACTCGACCGCGCAGCGGAAGTGATGAAGAGGCATTGGAGGTAGAAAGGGTTCAGGGTTCAGGGTTCGGGGCTAGCCCCGGGGCGTGCCGCCCCTTGATTGGGGATGAAAGCTTTGCTCTCTAGTTAGAAGTTAGAAGTTAGGAGTTAGGAGTTAGGAGTGGTGGTGCGGCGCATAAAAATCAGAAGCGCCGCAAAGTATAAATAGGGCGATGCCCGAAAGTGGTATTCAAGTCACTAGTCACTCGAGGCTCCTAATCCCTAGCCACTAATCCCTAGCTACTAACCATCCCTGTTTTCAAATTTAGCCCCAGAGGCTCACCTTGAAACCGCTATCCCCGTCCACCCATTTTCACAAAGGAGAAAAGCATGCAAAAGGAAAAGGCCATCTGTGCCACCGGAGAAAGAAAACTCATCATTGACTGCTGCGAGACGGCGCTCCTCGCCGTCCTGATCGCCGTATCCGGCACCTTCCGCATCCCGGGCATCGTGCCGGGGACGGAGTTCCAGCTCTCTGCGCCGATCGCCGTCGCGATCTGCGGTGTCTTCGGCTTCAAGAAATATATCACGGCGGGGATCCTCGCTTCGCTCATCGGGCTTTCGCTCGGAACGGCGACGCTCCTCAATGTGGCGATCCAGATGTCCTTCCGTTTGGGCGTCGGTGCGATTTGGCTTCTGATCGGGTCTGGCAAACTCTTCTACATCATCTCCGGCCCCATCGGCACAGCGCTCGCGCGCGTGGTGATGTACTTCCTCCTTGGGAAAGGCCTCACCTTGATGCTCATCGCCGCAGCGCCCGGCATGGCTTTCACCGCTGCGACCGCATGGATCTTTGCGAAGGTATTCAAGCGCTGCCGGATCAGCGGCGAATGAGAGCAGAGATCAGTGACTAGCAGCTAGTGACTAGGGATCAAGGGAACGCTGATTCAATCGAACAACGATTGAATCAGTGCTTCCTTAAGTCAACTTCCGAATCAAGTAAGGTACGGCGCATAAAATGAGGAAGCGCCGCGGAGTTTTGATACCGCTTAGCGCCGTCGTCATTTCGAGCGTAGTCGAGAAATCTCTATTGCAGAGTACTCATTGCCTGATGTGAGGCAGCACCAAGACATCGTTTCCCTTTAGTGCATACACGCTGATTTCCGCAGTGCAGTAGAGATCCCTCGGCTGCGCTCGGGATGACGAGGCCGGAGAATCCCAGTCCTCCGTCCCTAGTCACTATATTCCCCTCATAAATTTCCTTGACAAGCTCGTTCTTATAGAGTATTCTTTTGGTCGTAGAGAAAGGGCGGAACAGTATCCCTGTGAGCTGTATCCGAAAAAGCCCTGACGCCGCACAACAATGATCGCTTGGATTGTCACTGACCGAGACGAATGCACAAGAGCTGCATCCTTTTGGGATGCCTTTTTTATGGCTATATGCAAAGAGCCGCATTCCTTTTGGAGTGCGGCTCTTCTTTAGTGAGGAGTTAGGAGTTAGGAGTGATGGAAGGGGCGCAGCCTATTTATAAAGCGCCCCAATACCCCACCCTCTTTTATACTCCTCACTCCTCACTTAGACTATTTTTATGAAAATCAGTGACACTTTCCGGAAAGGATTTCCCTCATCTATGTCTTACCTTGAAAGCGCTGCACCGGTGAAGAGCCAGGCAGCAGCCAGCGGACTCAAAACGAGCCGCCTCACCTTCTGTGAAGCGGCGATGATGATCGTCGGATCCACCATCGGATCCGGTGTCTTAGGACTTGCGTATGCTTCGCGGAGGGCGGGCTGGCCGGTGCTCGTCATCTGGCTCGCCGTGGCGGCTTTGATCTCTGCGGTTTCCATGCTCTATGTCGCTGAGGCATCGCTTAGGACGCGCCTGCCCCTGCAGCTCTCGGGGCTTGCCGAGAAATATATCGGCAAAGCCGGATCATGGCTCCTCTTCTTCGCCGTGGGGGCTACGAGCTTCTGCAGCCTCATCGCCTATACGAATGGCTGCGGGAAGATCCTTTCAGACCTTCTGGGGATTTCCTTCGAGGCGGGGAGCCTGCTCTTCATCCTGCCCGCGGTCGGCGTCATCTGGTTCGGCCTCAAGGCGACGGGCGTTGCGGAGAAATTCATCAGCAGCGGTATGATCGCGATGCTCCTCGTGCTGGCCGGCGCCTCCTTCCTCTCTTCGCGTGTGCCGGTGGGGGATATCCTCTACACGGACTGGACGTATGCGATGCCGATCTTCAATATCACGGTCTTCTGCTATGCGGTGCAGTACATGGTGCCGGAAGTCGCGCGCGGCTTTTCGCACCAGCCGGGGAAGCTGGTACCCTCGATCCTCGCAGGCTTTGTGATCTCCTTCGTGATCCTTGCGATCGTCCCGCTCTCCGTCTTTCTGATGCTGCCGCTTTCGGAAATCACGGAGGTTGCATCCCTCTCCTGGGGGCGGGCGCTCTCACATCCGATCTTCTACCTGCTGGTGAATGTATTCGCCTTCTGTGCGATGCTGACATCCTTCTGGGTCATTTCAGAAAGCTTCCTGACGAATATGGTCGACCAGTTCAAGCTGAAGGATGAATTCCACGTCCCGACCCGGATCGCGATGCTCGCCTTCATCGTCCTCCCGCCATTCCTGCTCGCCTTCTTCGGTGCCGTGAGCTTCGTGAATGCCATCTTCTTTGCAGGAACGTTCGGCGGCATCATCATGTCCATCCTTCCCGTCTTCATGCTGCGGGGAGCCAGAAGGTCGGGAGATATGGATCCCGTCTGGACCTGCGGCCGGATCGCAGATCGTCCGATCCAGATCCTCCTCATCGTCATTTTCTCCGCGGCCGGTCTTTACGCACTGGCCAGCATGGCCGGGATGCTTCCGGCGGGATGGTGAGCCGATCAGACATGAGAAAAGGGGCTGTGAAATAATAGCTCCATGAACACAAAAAAGGACTTTCGATTTTT
>JAJWRZ010000073.1:0-10273 GCA_021633965.1 Dialister sp. | reverse complement strand
CCATTTCTCATTTCTAATTTCTCATTTCTAATTTTTCTCTTTCCCCATCGGCTGACTACCCAATAAAAAACCGTCAGGCTCTGCGCCTGACGGTTTTTACTTGCTATAGGATTACCAGTTTCTGAACTTAGCCGGTGGGTTGTAAAGTCCGCCGGACCAGTCCACGAGATCTTTCATATTCTTGGCAGCGAGGAGGTCGCGGGTCGCCTGAGACGGATCGATACCGAAGTCCTCCGGCAGCTTGACGATGCCTTCTTTTCTGAGCTTCTTGGTGATTTCCGGATCTTCCAGCTTGCCGACTTCCGTCTTGCCTGCGACAGCACGGATCGCATTCATGCGTTCTTCCATGTTGTGGCACTTGTGGAGGTAAGCGATGCCGACTTCGGAAACGATGTGGGTAAGGTCATCGGAGTAGATCATGATCGGTTCGAGATCAAGGTTTGCATTCTTCTTCAGAGCAACAGCATCGAGCTGATCGACGAAGCCCGGGAAACCTTTTTCGGAGACAGTCGTGATCATCTGAACGACGAGCTTCTTGCCGCGGTTGCGGTCGCCCATGAGTTCGTAGCGGTTCGCCACTTCTTCGCCCGCCTTCTTCCATGCCGGGGTGACATGACGGCGGCCTTTGGCATCGCAGCCCATGTTCGGAGCGCCGCCGAAGCCTGCGACATTGTTCTTGGTCGCGGTGGAAGAGTTGCCGAAGCGGTCGATCTGCATGGTGGAACCGATGAACATGTCAGCCGCATAGTGACCGGCAGCCTGACAGAAGGCACGGTTCGAGCGCATGGTGCCATCCGGGCCGACAGCGAAGACGTCGCTTCTGGCTTTGATGTATTCTTCCATGCCGACTTCAGAGCCGAAGGAGTAGATGGCCTGTGCCCAGCCGGTTTCGATGGCCGGGATCAGGGTCGGATGCGGATTCAGTACCCAGTGGGTGCAGATCTTGCCGCGCAGTCCCAGAGATTCGCCGAAGGTCGGGAGCAGCAGCTCGACAGCAGCGGTATCAAAGCCGACGCCGTGGTTCAGGACTTTGACGCCGTATTCTTCGTAAATGCCGCGGATCGCCATCATGGCTTTCAGGATTCTTTCATTCTGAATCTTTGCCGGATCTCTGGTGAAGAGCGGGTTCAGCATGTATGGGGTCGGGCTTTCGACGACGAAGTCGACCCAGTCAGCCGGGATATCGACACGCGGGAGCTTGTCAACGATCTGATTGACCTGGAAAATGACGATGCCCTGATTGAATTTCGTCGCTTCGACGATCGCCGGGGTGTCTTCGGTGGAGAAGCCGGTGTAAATGTTGCCGGCTGCATCCGCAGCGTCAGCGCAGACGAGGGAAACTCTCGGTACGAGGTCGATGAAGTAGCGGGAGTACATTTCGAGATAGGTATGGATAGCGCCGAGTTCGACACCGTCATTCTGTACCATCTGTGCCAGACGCTTGCCCTGGCTGCCAGCATATGCGAAGTCGAGCTTTCTGGCGATGCCTTTATCAAAGACGTCCAGATGTTCCGGAATGGAGAGGGTGGACTGGATCATATGGAGATCATGCACTTTGGACGGATCCACTTTGCAGAGTTCTTTGGCGAGGAAATCAGCCTGTTTCTGGTTGTCACCTTCGATATTGACTTTATCGCCCGGGCGAAGGACAGCTTCGAGGACTTTGACGGTATTGGCTGCGTCAACGATTTTGCCATCTGCATACGGAGCGGCTGCTGCAATGCGGGCAGCGGTGTCGTCTCCTCTAGTGTGCCAGTTCTTATTGCATGGTTTGATTTCTAACATGAATAGACTTCCTTTCAATAAAAATAGGTTTTTACAGGAATAAGTATACAGGTTTTCATTCTTGTTGTTATTGTTTCTCCCCTATCATAACAGATAGTGGCGGTAAGAGGAAAGGGGGTAGGAGCCAGTGACTGGTGACTGGTGACTAGTGACTAGTAGCTAGGGATTAGGGATTAGGAGCTGGTGACTGAAATGCCGCTTTCGGGCATCGCCACCATCTATACTCCGCGGCGCTTCTGATTTTTATGCGCCGCACCACCACTCCTCACTCCTCACTCCTAACTCCTCACTTCTAACTAGAGAGCAAAGCTTTCATCCACAATCAAAGGGCAACTCGCCCCATGGGCTAACCCTGGATCTTTTTAGAAGATCATCGCTGTAGCGAAGTAGAAGACAGAGGGGAAGAGAAGGCATCCGAGACCGGTGAAGAAGGTCGCGGTCATCGCGCAGTAGGGAACGAGCTTCGGATTGACCGCTGCGATGCCTGCGGCAGTGCCGGAGGTGGTGCCCATGATGCCGCCGAAAGCCATAGCAGACTGCGGATTATTGATGGAGAGCGGTTTGGCAACGAATGGGGTGACGACCATGACGAGGACGGATTTCACAACGCCGGCAGCAATGGAGATGGCGATGACTTCAGAGGACGCACCGAGAGCCGCGCCGGTGACAGGTCCGACAACGAAGGTCGCAACGCCTGCCCCGATGGTGACCATATCGACCACACTGGTATAGCCGAGCGGATACGCAACAGCGATGCCTGCGACGAGGCAGATGAATTCACCGATGAAGAGGGAGGCGACACCTCTCCAGCCCACCTTTTTGATCTCGCGAAGATCCGCGCCAAACGCGGTGGAAACGATAGCAAAGTCGCGGAACATAGCGCCGCCGACCAGACCCATGCCGGCAAAGAGCGGGACGTCTGCAATCCCCTTGCTGCCGCCGGTCATTTCACCGCCGATGTATGCGAGGACAAGCCCCAGGAAAATGGCGATGGCACTGCCATGGACACGTCCCTTGGTGAGCGCGCCCAGCTTGAACGAAACATACATAATGACGCCGAGAAGCATGAAGCCGAAGATCATGCCGTTCTTGACGAAAAGTTTGGTAATCATTGCTGCGATATCCATGATGAAATTATCTCCTTATTTCTAAGCGACCACGAAGCCCTTGCGTGCTGCATACATTTTTTGTGACTAGTGACTAGTGACTAGTCACTGGGGATTCGGAATCCGCTCCTTACTCCCAACTTCTCACTTGCTATGTGCCAAGCTGTCTTCTGCCACAGTTTCCTTCTGTTTCTTACCAGAGAGGACCGGGATCATGAGGAAGCCGATCGCAACAGCCAGAAGACCGCCGAGGATGGCGACCACACCGCCGGAAAGGGCGGCTGCTACGTTCTGGATGGAGCTCATCGCTACAACGACCGGGATGTACATCGCAGACCACCATTTGATGCCCTGTTCTTCCGGCGCTTTCATGATGCCTTTCTGCTGCGCCCAGGCGGAAATGATGATGAGGAACAACATCGCAAAGCCGACGCCGCCGATGTTTGCCTTGACGCCCAGAAGCGCGCCCAGTATATCGCCGATCACATTGCCTGCCATATAGCAGCCTGCCAGAAGTGCTACACCGTAAATAACCATAATACTCTTCCTTTCTTTTGCTGAAACCACTTGTCTCTATCAAAAGCTTCCTTCCATTCACGAGCAGAAGGAGCTTAGTACAGCTCGATACCGGGAAATCTCCCCCTCCTTCTTGTCATTTGTTATAATAGAGGGGGCATACGGATCTCCTGTTCATCTTCCTTTCGCCATTAGTATACCCGACAGCTTTCCCTAAAAGAAATTTTTAAGGGTAAGATGCAAATGGCAACGGGTATCATGCATTCCAAATGAATGTATTCTGTGATTCATTTATTGCATGCTATCATTTATATTTCTTTTATAGATCATTCTGTATCAATGCATGACAGATCACGGAGCGCCGCATCACCGGCTCTCACAGCCGACGAGCGCCCCCGAAGACTTTTGGCACAAGCAATCAGAAAGCAGACCTCTGATCTCTCCTTCCTCACATTCCCGATAAAGCGAGGTGCTCTATGAATACATCCTGGATCATCGGCGTACAGCACGTCTGGTTTGGTATCTCCATCTTCCTCCTGCTGCTCCTTCTTGTCAGCCGCACGCTCTTTTTCCGCGAAGCGATCCTTGCCAAGCAGTTCAGCCGAAGGCATCTCGTTCTCTTCATCGTGATCTTCTCCCTGATGGCACTCTGCGGCTCGTACTGGAATGTCTCAGCGGGCGGCGGCATCATGAATTTCCGTGCTGTCGGCATCATGCTCGGCGGCTTCGTCGGCGGTCCGATCGTCGGCACCACTGTCGGATGTATCGCAGGCATCCACCGCGCCCTCTTCTTCGACACGGATGCGGCCTTCATCCACGGCGGGCTCTCCATCCTTCAGGGCATCGCCGCCGGCTATCTGGCGAACCCGCTGAAAAGCCACCATCACAATCTTTGGTCATGGAGCTTCTTCTATGCCGGCATTTTGGAGATCCTCTTCTGGCTCTTCTTCGCCTTCTTCACCTGGCCGAAGACCATCGCGCATCCGAATGATTTCTTCGACCTGTCGCTGCCGATCATCATCACGAATACCATCGCCGTCAGCCTTTTCTACATGGTGCTAGAGTTCTACACGCATCAGCGCGATACAGAGAAATCAGAAACAACGAAGACGACCTTCGATGCTGTGAATACCCTTTTCTCCACACTCCACGACGGTTTCAACGGCTTCAATGTATCCAAAGCCGCCGAGATCGTGACAGCGTCTCTCCCCTCTCTCATCTGGACCGCCATCATATACAAAGACCAGATTTATACGCGCACGGCCTACAAAACCGAAGCAGACCGCAATCAGGGCGATGCAGAGATCGCCATCCTCAAGCTGCAGAAATCACTTCCGCCCATGCCGCATCTCACAACCCTCCCCATCCGCTACAAGGGGGAAACCGTCGGCACCCTCATCGCTGCGAAAAGCAAAGGCGAAAACTTCACGCACATGGGCAACGAATTCCTCTCCGGCATCTGCCACATGCTCGAAGCCATTTATGAATACGACAAGATGAAGGAAGAGGAAAATCTTCTCGCCGAAGCCGAGATCCGCGCTCTTCAGGCGCAGATCAATCCGCACTTCCTCTACAATACGCTGAATACCATCAGCTACTATGTGCGAAGCGATCCGGAAAATGCACGAAAGCTCATCAGCTACCTCTCTGACTATTTCCGCCACAGCCTGAACAACCCGTCGAAATTCATCCCGCTCTCCGAAGAGCTGCACGTCATCGAGTGCTACACCGAGCTCGAGCGCGCCCGCTTCGGCGACCGCCTCTCCATCACCTATGATTTCCCAAAGGAAAAGCTCTCTGAAATCCAGGTCCCACCGCTCCTCCTCCAGCCGCTCGTCGAGAACGCCGTCATCCACGGCATCTTCAAGCGTCCCGAAGGCGGCCGCATCAAGGCCGGCCTCATCGAGCACAAGGACCATTTCAAAATCTACGTCTACGACACCGGCATCGGCATCCCCAAAAGCAAGCTGAAAAAACTGCTTATCGACCACAAGAGACGCGACCACATCGGTCTCATCAATGTCCACCAGCGCCTGCTCTCCCTCTTCGGAGAAAAGAGCGGCCTCCACATCGTGAGCCGTGAAAACAAAGGCACCCTCGTCTTCACGCGCATCCCGAAGATAGAAATCGAAAAGCCCGCCCCGCCCAAAGTCGTCCAGCAAGTCGCCGCCACAGGCCAGACGATCCGCATCACACATGCGTGATACTGGTGACGGGGAATTAGTAGCTAGGGATTAGGGATTAGGAGCCTCAAGTGACTGGTAACTAGTAACTAGTGACTAGTGACTTGCATACTACTTTCGGGCATCGCCCCATATATACTCGCGGCGAAGCCGCCACCACCATTTCTCATTTCTCATTTCTAATTCCTCATTCGAGCAAAGCTTTCATCCCCAATCAAAGGGCGGTACGCCCCACGGGCTAACCCTGAACCTTGAACCTTAAACCTTACCCCATTTCCCCAAAGGAGGATCTCATGAAAGAAATCCGTGCTCTTGTCGCTGACGACGAACTGCCGGCCCGCGGCGAGCTGACCTATGAACTCTCGAACATCCCCGGCGTCAAAGTCGTCGGTGAATGCGGCAATGGACGTGAAGTCCTCGCCTTTCTGAAGACGCATCCGAATGTCGATATTCTTTTCCTCGACATCGAGATGCCTCTCATGAACGGTCTCGAATGCGCGAAAGAAATCGTCCGCATGGACCTTCCGGTGAAGGTCGTCTTCGCGACGGGCTACTCTCAATTCGCCGTGCAGGCCTTCGAACTCGAAGCCTTCGACTACATTTTGAAGCCCTACAACGAAGCCCGCATCGCGCGCACCATCTCCCGCCTTGCCGACAGCCTCACCCTGATGGAAAAGGAACGGGCACCGGGTGAAATCATCTCCACCTCACAGAAGATTTCCCTTCAGACGCAGGGCAAGACCATCATGATCTCCCCCGCGCAGGAAATCGTCCTGATTTCCACAGAGAAATCAGACCGCTCCCTCTTCTATACAACGAGCGGGATCGTCGAGTCGAAGATGACGCTGCGCGATATCGAGACGCTCCTCTCCCCATTGGGCTTCTTCCGCACGCACAAAGGCTATATCGTGAACCTTGCCATGATCCAGGAGATCCAGAACCAGGACAACGGGACACTCCTCTTGACGCTGAATCATTTCCCCAAAGAAAAGGTGCCGGTGTCCAGACACTATATCAAAGATTTCAAGAATACGCTGCACTTGGTGTAGCGAGAGATACACGGATCAGGAGAAGGGGCTTCTGGCGCGCTCAGTCTTCCAGGGCAGGCGTGGATACAGGCATTTTCCTGAAGTGGGAATGCTCCTCAAAGCTGTAGGCGATTTCGATGAGCACCGGTTCACTCCATGGACGACCGATGATTTCCATACCGACAGGCACGCCGATCGGCGCCTCTTCCGATGGGGCAAATCCGGCCGGGACGCAGATGGAGGGGAATCCGGTCGATGAACAAAGCACGCCATTTCTCTGCAGCTGATTGCTGCCGATTTTGCACACCAGCTGCTGCTGGTGAGGATAGACCATGGCATCCAGGTGCAAGTCTGCCATGATTTTCATGACTTCCCGACGTACTGCGATTTTGTTATACATTTTTTCCAGATAACGAGGGCTTCCCACCTGCCGTGTCATGGCATCTCTCATATTTCCTTCCGAGAATGGATGGAAGAGTCCCTTGTCCAAAATATCTTTCATAGAGTGGATGGGCCATGTAGGCGGTAAGGCTTCCAGATAGCTGTCCAGATCATGACGGAAATCATCGAGGTGTACCGATACTTCTTCATTCAGATACGGCTGGTCGATCTGGTTTTCCACCTCGACCAGGGTCGCCCCATGATCTCTTAATACCTGCAATGCATTTTCAATCACTTGATTGGTCGATGCATTGCATTTTTCTTTGCCAAATAAACTTCTGAGTATGCCGATGCGCTTTCCCTGCATGCCATCTTTTTGCAGATGAGAGATGTAGCTGTCTCTTTTCTGCCCTACGCTCCATGCCGTTTCTGCATCCTTCTCATCGTAGCCGGCAATGACATCCAGGGTCCGCACCGCATCTTCTACCGTGCGGCAAATGGGGCCTGCTGTATCCTGTGTCAGAGAATAGGGGACAATCCCAGCGCGTGATACCAGTCCGATGGTCGGGCGGATCCCGACCAGACTATTGGCCGAAGCAGGAGAGCGAACGGAATTGATCGTATCCGTCCCCATTCCGATGATCCCAATATTCGCCGCAATGGAAGCACCTGTACCGCCGGACGATCCACCAGGGGTTCTTGTCGGATCATAGGGGTTGACCGACTGCCCTAAGATCGAACTGATCGTTTCGCCCCAAATGGCAAATTCATGCAAATTGGTTTTCGCTAAGATGAGTGCCCCTGCTTCTTTCAGTTTTTTCGTTACGAAAGCGTCTTCTTTCGGCACCCAGCCATTCAGTGCAATAGAGCCTGCCGTCGTAGGCATATCACTGGTATTGAAATTATCTTTCAGCATCACCGGGATCCCATGCAGGGGGCCAGACAGAGCATGATGCTCCTTCAGATAGGCATCTGCGGCCGCTGCCTCTTCCAAAATGCTCGGATTGACACAAATGATCGAATTGATCGCCGGCCCTTTCTTATCATAGGCTTCGATCCTCTGTAAATAGGTCTTAACCAGCTGAACGGCTGTCAAAGAACCGTCCAAATATGCCTGGTGTACTTTGGAAATCGTTGTTTCCATGAATTCGAAGTGTTCCATTTTTCTTCTCCTGTTCAATCATCACGTAATGCTTCTGTTCACTCGCTGTTGGTAGTTACCATGACGGATCGTCTATCCTGGTGAATAGACACGCCTATCTCATAACAACGCGGCTGCGAAGAAAATGAAGCCCGATAAAATCATGATACCGATGGAATATCCCATGATATCCTTCGCCTTGAGCCCGGTGATCCCCAGAAGAGCGATCGCCCAGAATGGCTGCGCCATATTGGTCCAGCAATTCCCATAGGCCACCATCAGAGCCGTCTTCACCAAATCAGCTCCCATCATTTTGGCTGATTCCAGAGCCACCGGCCCCTGCACAGCCCACTGACCGCCGCCGGAAGGAACGAACATATTCACGATCGCTGCGGATAAGAAAGTCCACAGATAGAAGGTGCTTTCTGTGCTGACTGCGGCGATCCCATTAGCCAATACCATAACTAGACCGGAGTATTTCACAATACCAAGGACACCGGCATACAGGGGAAACTGGAAAATGATGCCTGCCGTACCGCCCACGGCGTCTTTCACTGCCATGACATAATTCGCAATATTTCCATAAAGCAAAATGCCACCAAAGAGGAAAATCGCATTCAGCAGGTTGAAATCCAGCGCATTGAAGCCTTTGGTATAGAAAGCATAGAAAATATAGACAAATCCAAGTAACCCCAGAGCCCAGGCCAGAATCGGGCTATAGTTTAAAATATCTCCCACCGTAGCACTGGACGGACGCTTCTGCAGTTTCAGGTCTTCCTTTTCAATCGCTTTGATCGCATCCTCATCCAAAGGCTGATAGTCCGATGGATTCTTCGGAAGGAGCAGCGTCGCAAAAAGGGCCGGTCCGATAGCCAGTGCGATGGTGACGCAGATATTCGTCGGATTCAGCATGTAGTCCGTCATAGGAACTACGCCGATCAAGTCTTCCATGATATGTCCAGGCGTCGCGATGAAGAGCCCCACCGAAGAAGAGAGGACCCCCTGCCAGGTCATCTGCCCTACATACGCACCAGCAGCCATCAGGCCATATTCGAAAGGAATCTTTTTATCTCGCAGATTCTTCGCCAATTCCTTTGCCAGGATGGCCCCTACAATAAGGGATAAGCCCCAATGCACAAAAGAAACCAGAACGCTGACCAATGTCACCGTAAACACAGCCGACTTCGCACTTTTCGGAATCGACGCAATACGATTGATCCAACCTTTGACCAATGGCGCATTGGCTACGCAAGAACCGGTGATGACAATCAAAGCCATCTGCATGGAAAAGCCAAGCAATTCCCAAAACCCTTTGTACCAATTTTGAACCATCTGCATCGGTCCCTGGTCCGTCAGCGCGATCCCCAGGCAAAAAGCGATAAAAGTCAGTGCCACGGCAAAGATACTCGCATCTGGCATGTACTTTAAAGATAACCGGAGAAGCACATTCCCCATCTTTGTAATGGGCGTTTCATTTTTACGTTCCAAACCACTTGATTTAGCCATTTCTAAGCCTCCTTATTTACAAAAACGAACAGGCACTGCCTTTTCGTACACCCCCTTCAGGCAGAAAAATAAAAAAGCAGAAAAGACGCACACGATACTATCGTGTGGATACTTTTCTGCTAAAATCAATTCCTTTATGCTATACTGGGATACTTTATGAAATTATAAAAATCAATCCCCAAGAATTTGAAAGCCAACCCCTATCGTCTTATGCCCGGAAAGTTCATGCATAGCCAGATTGCCATAAAAGCTAAGAGCGAAATGATTTCCTTTGCGCACAACGGCAGCCTTAAAACAGAAATTCTGCCCGATCGCATCGGAGGCTCTTGTGCTCTGTGTGACTTCCAATACACAGTGCGCTACGGGATGTACATGTTCCCGTTTTCTTTCGATGATATTTGTATTCAAGCACAAATTCACTACACTGCGAATGATATTGCTTTGAGAAGAAATACCGAACCCCGCCACGGTGGTGGCAGCGCTTTTGATCCCCCTTTTCTGTAATTGCAGGATCAAATCTTTTTCCATCTTTTGATCCACGGTCATCGCCAGTAAAACAGCCATCCGGCACAGGTCTTCCCCCTCACGCGGGTCTATCAGAAAATCTCCCCATTGAATCACGATAAA
>JAJWRZ010000237.1:0-1773 GCA_021633965.1 Dialister sp. | reverse complement strand
CCCCAAAATATCCGTCACGCGGTCCACATACGGGACGCCTTCTTTCTCAAACATCGGGATCGCGTCCTTGCCTTCGAGGCCGGTCAGGATGCCGATGCATTTCGCGCCGGCGCGGCGGCTGCCGATGACGTCGGAGTAGGAGTCACCGCAGACGTAGATCTCATCATCCTTGGCCGGCTGCATGGTTTCTTCAGAATAGGCTTTATAGTTGTCCGGATTTCTGCCGAAGATCGCGCAGGAAAAGATGAAGGCATTCGGCTTATCGAGGACGGGGCCGCCGAGCCTTCCGGCGGATTCTTCGGCATCAGAAGCCGTCGCCATGGTATAGGGATCGAATTCTTCGTACCAGTGAAACAGCTTGAAGGGGATTTCCATCTCCTCTCTGGCGCGTCCGGTCGCGATGGCGATGTCATAGCCGCGTTCTTTCAGCGTGCGGAAGAGGGACAGGATGTGCGCGGCGGGCGCGAGCGGGACTTCGCGGGAGAGAAAGCCGGGTTTCCCCGCACTGTAGGGCATGTGATGCAGGAGGGAAATGAAAGTATCGTCTCCGAGGTACCAGGCCTGAAAGGCTTCGGTATGGATCTTCCAGAAATCAGAGCGAAGGTCGACCCACGAGAGGTCGCCATCGATCGCATCCGCCATGGCATCCTTCAGCGCATGGAAGACGTCTTCGCCCTGAAGGCCTTCGGGGACGGCACTCTGCCAGCGATCGAGTACGTCTTCCGCTTTCGGCATGGGCAGTCCCATGAGCTCCTGTCCGGCACTCTTCAAGTCTTGTGGCTTGTGGAAGGTAAAAGACATTTTATCGCCGCCGGAGCGTTTTTTATAGGTTTCTGCCATCAGCCACAGGATGGTGATGAGATCGGCGTGGACCATATCCCAGTTAGAATTGATGCCGCGCGCTTTCAGCCAAGAAAGCAGTGTGTCATTCCCCCACACCACGCTGCGGCAGCCGGCGATCTGCCCTTCGGTGATGCGACCCGCATTAAAATCGTCGCGTTCGCTGGGAAGTCCCATGTAGGCGGGGCTATAGAGCATCTCCCATACGGTCAGGGCAGATACATCGAAGTAGCGTTCTTCACTCAAAAGGACGCCGTCTATATCGAAAATGACTTTTTTCATGATTGGTTCCTCCGTGGAAATAGAATGTGTGGTGCGTTTTCATTTATTCTATCAT
The DNA here is from genome assembly GCA_021633965.1 of Dialister sp. Taxonomy (GTDB): domain Bacteria; phylum Bacillota; class Negativicutes; order Veillonellales; family Dialisteraceae; genus Dialister. The sequence continues at coordinate 596 of JAJWRZ010000237.1, read as the reverse complement.
ATTTGGAAAATGGTAAGAAGGGTTTAAGGGTTAGCCCGTGGGGCGTGCCGCCCCTTGATGATTTGCGAAAGAGGTTCAGCGGGTTCTATGGGTTCAGCAGGGGTGGTGCGGCGTGCAAAAGCAGGGAAGCGCCGCGGGGAATGGAGAATAGCGTAAAATGCGTTCCCCCTTGGAGAAGGGGGCGGCCAAAGGCCGGGATAGACTGCCTCGAAGAGGCAGAATACTACAGAACGGCCAGCGAGTGATAGGAGATGGCTGGAAGAACGGGCAACGCATGTGCTCTGCTGACCGCTACGGTGAACTGTGCCCCTGCGGGGCACTCTATCCTGCGCCTTTGGCGCGGCTCTTCTTCAAGGGCCTGCTCCGCTGGAGGGATGGCGGTATTCTCATATCATAAGTGGCATTCAAATCCACAGTCACGTCTATAGTGAGTTCGCGTTCAGCACCATCGTTATCTCGAGCGAAGCCGAGAAATCTTTATCGGTATTCATCTTTCTCACATATTTCCCAAGGGAAACGCTTAACCCATCACAGCAAAAAAGCGATGTGAAATAACGATCATCTCATTTTCGCGTTCAATCTGCCGCGGGGGACTT
>JAJWRZ010000072.1:0-10291 GCA_021633965.1 Dialister sp. | reverse complement strand
CTTGTTGATTGCTTATATTCCAAAGTTTTATTATATAAAATTTTTTCGTCCATTTCAAAGAAAGAATAGAGGAAGGTTGGCGGGTTCGGGGTTCGGGTTGGAGGGTTCAACAGGTTCTAAGGGTTCGGAAGGTTCAACAGGGTTGGTGCGGCGCATAAAAATCAGAAGCGCCGCGGAGTATAAATAGGGCGATGCCCCAAAGTGGCATTTAAGTTACCAGTCACTCGAGACTCCTAATCCCTCGCCACTAATCCCTAATCCCTGCTTTCAAACTTCAGGGTTCAGGGTGAACACAATGAGAAATGGTGGTAGCGGCTTTGCCGCAAATATATAATGGGCGATGCCCGCTGGCTGTGAGATTAGCGGCACTCTCGTATCGTCATTTCGAGCGTAGTCGAGAAATTTTTCTTGCATAACGGTTATCGAAGATTGTGCCCTGGTAGCATCCTCAATACCTCTCGTTTCCCGTCACCAAACATACGTCGATTTCCTGCCTGCCATAGAGATCCCTCCACTTCGGTCGGGATGACGTTGTGCGGTGTCCCCTTCGCGCAACCTGAACCCTGAACCAGACAACCTTTATTTCCCCACGCAGAACCTTTCGAAGATGGAATTGATGAGCTCCTGATCCACCGTGTCTCCGGTGATCTCCCCCAGCGTATGCCACGCCTCGGTGACATCAATGGTGATGCAGTCCGCAGGCATGCCAGAGCGGATGGACTCTTCGGCGCGGCGGACGGCCGCGAGAGCTTTCTTCACCAGATCCACATGCCGCAGGTTCGTCAAGAAGAGCTCACGGCCCGCGGAGACATCCTGATGCTGCGTGATATGATGGAGCTCCTCCTCCAGCTCGGCCATGCCGCTGCCGTAGCGAGCGGAGACCGGCACGACCGGAATATCCCCGGCGAGTGCTTTCACATCTCTCGTCTCGATCTCCTGCGGCAGGTCATACTTATTCAGGATGACAAGCGCCTTTCTTCCGCGAAGAGAGGTGAGCAGCGCGCGGTCCTCTTCCGAGAGCGGGCAAGAGCCGTCGATGACTGCCATGATGAGGTCAGCCTTCTCCATGGACTTCTTCGCGCGCTCGATGCCGATGCGCTCGATCTTGTTCTCCGTCTCACGGATGCCGGCTGTATCCATCAGAATGAGCGGCACACCGCCGATCTTGATGGACTCCTCGATGGTGTCGCGCGTCGTCCCGGGAATGTCCGTCACGATGGCCCGCTCCTCCTGCAAAAGCGCATTCAAAAGGCTCGATTTCCCTGCATTCGGACGGCCCACGATCGCCGTGCGCAGGCCATCGCGGATGATGCGCCCCTCTTCGGAGCGAGAGAGCAGCGTCCGAAGCGATGCATCGATGGCAGAAAGCCCCTCTTCGATCTCCTCATTCGTGAGATCCTCCAGATCTTCCTCCGGATAGTCGATGGTGACTTCGAGCTTAGCGATCAAATCCTTCAGTTGGTCGCGCGAAGCACGCACGAAGGAGGAAAGCGCGCCCGAGAGATGGCTTTCTGCCTGCGAGAGCGCCGCCGCCCCCTTCGCCTCGATGATATCCATCACGGCTTCCGCCTGCGACAGGTCGAGGCGGCCATTCAGGAAGGCCCGCTTCGTGAATTCACCGCGGTGCGCGGGGACGGCCCCCTTTTCCAGAACGAGCGAGAGCGTCTGGCGGAGCGCCTCCATCGAGCCGTGGATCTGAATCTCCACGACATCCTCGCCCGTGTAGGAATGCGGCGATCTCATGTAGACGGCGAGCCCCTCGTCCACCTGCCGATCCCCTTCCATGACACGGCCGAAATACATGCGGTACGGCTCCGCTTCATGAAAGCTCTTGATCTTCTTCGTATGAAATACGCGGTCTGCGACATCCGCCGCCTGCATGCCGGAAATGCGGATGATGCCGATCCCGCCCTCGCCCGGGCTGGTCGCGATCGCCGCGATGGTAGTTTCTTCGTACATAGATGGGTACTCCTTCGTAATAGGTATGCCACAATGCCAAGTGGCTAGGGATTAGGGATTAGGGATTGGGGACTAGTCACTAGCTACCAGTCACCAGCTACTAGCTACTTTTATTCTTTTTCTATTATAACGAACATAGGGGGACGTGGCTAGGGAATTTGGGGTTCAGGGTTAGCCCCACGGGGCGTGCTGCCCTTTGATTTCATTGGGAAAGAGGTTCAGAAGGTTCTATAGGTTCTGAGGGTTCAACGGGGGAAGGTGCGGCGCATAAAATAATGAAAGCGCCGCGGAGTTTTGAAACTAGCGTTTTTCTCGTATCGCAAACCTAATCCCTAGCCACTAATCCCTAGCTACTAAACATCCCTGCTTTCAAACTTCAGGGTTCAGGGTTGTGGTGGCGGCTTCGCCGCAGTATAAATCATGGCGATGCCCGAAAGTCTCTCGATAGCAGGTTTCCCGTTTTGAACTTTCCAAACATTGCCCGCCTGACCGCGAATAACAAAGATTTCTCGCTTCGCTCGAAATGACGATACGGGGGTCTGATTTCATTCGTGAATACCATATCTTCAAAACTCCGCGGCGCTTCCCTGTTTTTATGCGCCGCACCACCCCCTCTAAACCCTCTGAACCTGTAGAACCCGCTTTCCCTCTTTCGCAAATAATCAAAAGGGGGCGGTACGCCCTAAGGGCTAACCCTTTAATCCTCTCCGCTCTTAATTTCTTTAGCGTCTCATGCTATAATATAAAAAAAATCTAAAAGACAAAAAATTCGGTAAAATCCCAACGGAAGGAGGCCATCCCTTTGTCATCTACCCCCGATACACCGCAGAGCCTTTTGCGCGAGGCTCACATGGAGATGATATTCTCCCAGCTGTTGGCCTTGGACCAGATTTCTGACCGCGCCACCTACGATACCCGCATACCCTCCCTTCTGGGAAACATCGGGCAGATCACGCGCTCGGATCGTGCCTACATTTTCAGCATTCACGAAGAGGAAGAGTGCTATTACCGGAACGACTACGAATGGTGTCAGGATGGAGTCACCCCGCAGATCGAAAACCTGCAGCATGTCCCCGCCGCCCTCATCCCACGCTGGGATCACACGCTCCGAGGCGGAAAAGCCATCAGCCTCTGGGATCTGGAGACAGTCAAGGACACCATGCCCGCGGAGTATGACATCCTGCATGCGCAGGACATTCACAGCATCGCCGTGCTTCCTATCTTTGCCGCCGGGAAATTCGTCGGATTCATCGGCCTTGACAATCCTGACCACGCCATTTATGACATCGCTTCCAAAATACTGCAGGTCATCAGCGGCCATTTGGGCTGCATCCGCTCGCATCTCGATGCCCAGAAAACGCTGCGCGAAAGCCGCGCCCGGCTCGAATCTCAGCTCATCTCCCTTGAGCGCGAGACCTATCTGGTCGATGTCCTCGCCTCGGACTACCGCTTGATTTTACACTGCAATCTCACGCAGGATACCTTCGAGACGATCAAGGGAGTCCCCCGCTGCCCGACGGATACTTCCGGCGTCTTCAGCGAGTGGGTCCGCAAAGCCTATGACGAGTACGTCGTCCATGCCTCCGCGCCGGATTTCCTTTCCTTTTTTGACAGAAAGCAGCTTCTTGCCGCGCTTTCTACGAAGCAGATCCTGAGCTACCGCTTAGAAGTCATTCCCGATGAGGCCGGCCATCGCCACCTCGAGATACAGATCACCCCGCTCCACTCTGTCAAAGACGACCAGCACAAGATCGCGATCGGCATTCGCTCCATCGATGACCTCGTCCTTCGCGAAAAACGTCTGGATAAAGAAAAAGCGAAAGCGAAAAGACGGCTGCAATTCCGTAAGGAGCTCATCAGCACGATCGGGAAAATCTACCACGCCATCTACTTCTTCGATCTGGATAAAGGCACTTATATGGAAATCACTGCCAACAAAGATTTCCAGCGCGCTCTCGGCAGCGAGGGATGTTTGAGCAAAGGGATTCCCATCACCATGAAAACTTTCATTGCTCCCGAATGCCAGGCATCCATGAAAGCCTTCCTCGAGCCATCCACCCTCTCCGACCGCCTTCGCGAAAGAGACACCCTCGCCATGGCGCACCGGGATCACAATGGCATCTGGTACCTGGGCCGCTTCATCGTGAAGCAAAGACATCCAGATGGAAGCGTCGCGACCCTCCTCTACACCATGCAAGACATCGACGAACTCAGACAGAAAGAGCTCAGCTATCAGGAAGAGCTCCGAAAGAGCGCCCGCGAAGCCCAGATCGCCAGCCAGGCGAAGACGGATTTCCTCCGCCGCATGAGCCACGACATCCGCACCCCGATCAATGGCATCCTCGGCATGGTAGAAATAGCCGACAGCCATCCCGCTGACATCGAGAAGTTGCGGGACTGCCGTCATAAAATCCACGAAGCCGCCAACATGCTCCTCGCTATGGTGAATGACATCCTCGACATGAACAAGCTCGAGTCCGGCAGGCTGGAGCCGGAAAGTGTCCCCTTCGACATCTTGGAGCTTCTCACGGAAGTGAATCATCTGGCTGGAATACAGGCTCCTGCCTACGGCGTCACCACCCACGTGAAGAATCCTCCATTCCCGGTCCGCCGCGTCATCGGCTCCCCCACCTTCCTTCGCCGCGTCCTCTTGAACCTTGCCGGCAATGCTTTGAAGTACAACCGCCGCGGCGGACGCATTGATTTCTCCTGCGACAAGATCGAAATCAAGGGGGATACGGCCTACTTTACGCTGACCTGCGCCGACACCGGCATCGGTATGAGTGAAGATTTTCAAAAACGCGCCTTCGAGCCCTTCACGCAGGAGTCGAATACGGCCCGCACCCGCTACATGGGGACCGGGCTCGGCCTGGCCATCGTGAAGGAACTCGTGGAAAAAATGGACGGCACCATCGCCCTTGAAAGTCAGGAAGGCGTCGGCAGCCGCTTCAGCCTCACCGTCCCCTTCACCATCGACCATGCGCCGCAGGAAGAGGAAAAAGCGGCCAAGAGCCCCGTCTCCCTCGCCGGTCTTCACGTCCTCCTCGCCGAAGACAATGAGCTGAACCGCGAGATCGCAGTCTTCCTCCTCGAAAAAGAAGGCATGGAAATCACCGCCTGTGAAAATGGCGCCGAAGCCGTCAAAGCGTTCCGCGAATCACCCCAGGGCTACTATGACCTCATCCTCATGGATATCATGATGCCCGTCATGGACGGCTATGAAGCGAGCCGGCAGATCCGCAGCCTCCCCCGCCTTGATGCTGCGGTCATCCCCATCTTCGCCATGACCGCAAACGCCTTTCAGGACGACATCGAAAAGAGCCATAAGAACGGCATGAACGAACATCTCACCAAGCCGCTTCATACGGAGGTCGTGCTTGCCACGATACGAAAGTATGTGGGATAGAAGTGACTGGTGACTAGGGACTGGGGATTAGGGATTAGGGATTAGGTTTGTCATGCACAGACGCCGGATACATACACGTATCCGTATGAATGCATATATAAGACAACCACAAATGCGTTCGCCCTTGGAGAAGGGCGCGGCCAAAGGCCGGGATAGACTGCCCCGAAGGGGCAGAACTCTGCAAAACGGTACATAAAGATATGGGACAGCACGCCCCACAGCCTAAGTTTGAAAGCAGACTACTCTTATCCCCTGTTTACGAAGCCTCAAAGGTTAAGAGGTTCTGAAGGTTCAAAAGGTTCACAGGTTTCCCGTCTTTCGTGAATACCGCATATTTTAAAAGTCCGCGGCGCTTTCTTATGTTTCGCGCCGCCCCTTCCCCTTTGAACCCATTGAACCCGCTGAACCCATTCCCCCACACAAAAACGCCGACATGCACGAAACCGCATGTCGGCGTTTTTTACATCGTCACCATGAAATGCCCGATCAGCATCTCAAGCGCCCGTCTCACTGTCTTTTGGAAACGCTCTTCTGCGAGCGCATACACCTCTTGCGGTGCGATGGATTCACTCTCCGTCCGTTTCGCCACGACACCGCAGACGGAGCCGGCACGAAGACCCATGACGCTCGCCAGCGTGAAGAGCGTCGCATTCTCCATCTCAAAATTCGTGCATCCCATCGCCTGAAAATCAGAGAGAAGCCCCTGATACGATGTCCTGACATAGCCGGAGAAGCTGTCGTAGCGCTCCTGCCCCGGCCAGAAGGAATCGGTCGAGATAGAGACGCCGACCTGATGCGGCACCCTGAGACTTTCCGCGGCTTTCACGAGCGCCAGTGTCACCGTCATATCCGCCGCAGCCGGATACTCCGCGGGTGCATAGGCCTTCGAGGCGCCGTCGCGGCGCACCGAAGCCCGATCGATCACCAGATCGCCGAGCTCAAGTCCCTCCTGAATGGAGCCCGTCGTCCCCACGCGGAGAAAGGTCGTGACCCCGAGACGTGCCAGCTCTTCCACGGCAAAGCTCATGCACGGCCCGCCCATCCCCGTCGACATGACAAGCACCGGCTCACCGGAGACGCGGGCCAGCCAGCTCGTATAGTCGCGATGCGAGGTGAGAAAAACGGCAGACGGATCCAGCGCCTTCGCCAGCCCCGGCACCCGCCCCGGATCGCCGGGCACGACCGCATACCGCGCGCCCGCCAGCATTTCCTTCGTAAGACCCGTGTGGTACATGACCTCGCCGTCTTCGGCATAGTGATAGTTTCGCATAGTGGACCTCCTTTTTTAGTGACTTGGGACTAGTGGCCAGGGATTAGGGATTAGGAGTGACTAGTGACTAGGGACTAGTGACTAGTCACTGGGGACTGGGAGACCAGGAGACTAGGAGACATCAGACTCTCCGTATCGTCATTGAAAGCGTTGCCGAGAAATCTTTGTCACTCGCGGTCAGGCGGTCGATGTTTGGAAAGTTCAAAATGGGAAACCTGCTATCAGCAGACTTTCGGGCATCGTTTTATTTATGCTCCGCGGCGCTTCCAATTTATTTTGCGCCGCACCTTCCCTGCTGAACCCGTTGAACCTTCGAAACCCGTTGAACCTTCAGAACCCGTTGAACCTGCCCCCCTAAACCACAAAAGGGGACTTGTCCCCATCCAAGTCCCCTTTGCCTTTACTTTTTATTCTTCTTCTTTTTCTTATCCTTCTTGCCTTTTTTGTGCTTCTTGCACTTCTTGATCTTGGCGGAGATGAGCCTCTCCTCCTCCGGAAGCGTCAGCTCCTCGCCGGCCGGATACATCTCCTCTTCGGAGAGCTCCCAGTCGCCATCGATATTATCTTCGCCATCGGGCCGTCCCAGCGTATGGGTCTTGTACTCGATATTGATATCGCCCTCATCCGTATCCAGCGAGACGGCTGCTTCGCCGCCCTTCTCGATCAGATCCGTCAGGATCTCTTCCATCTCGCCTGCAAGAGCGATGATATCCTTCAGACGTTCTTCCTCCGCCGGTCGATTATCCAGGCTCGGATCCAGCATGTAGCTTTGCAGGAATGCGCGGTCTTCATCGATCCGCCGGCTCATGGCCGCGAGAGTTTCCTTCCAGTTCTTTGTCTCCATTTTTTACTCCTTTGCGGAAGCCGTGCCTTCCGTCACCAATACCTTGTCGATGCGCCTGTTGTCGCAGTCTACGATTTCAAAGGTGAAGCGCCCATAGGTGACCTTCTCCGTTTCCTTCGGGATGTAGCCCAGAAGGTAGGTGAGGAAACCGCCGAGCGTCTTGTAGTAGGCCTCTTTCTCCCCGGGCAGCTCTCCCTCGATATGGAAATGCTCGCGGAAATCATCAATGGAGCAGAGACCCTCCACCAGCCAGGCATGCTCGCCGCGGCGGATGAATTTATTCTGCTCTTCCAGGATATCCTCTTTGTCTCCGGGCATATCCCCTACGATCTCCTCCAGCACATCATGCAGCGTCACGAGGCCGGACAAAGTCCCGTACTCATCGATGACGATCGCCTCATGCACCCCGCGCGTGCGGAAGAGCTGCAGGAGCTTCGTCAGGATGAGCGTCTCCGGAATGAAAAGCGGCTGATGGATCGTATCCATGATCGATGCCTTCAAAGGCTTGCCCGGATGCTTGTGCTGATCGATCAGGATCTCCGACACATCCGCAAGACCCTTGAAGTCATCCAGCGAACCCTTGCCGACCGGCAGACGGAAATGGGATGACTCCATCATATCCGCCCAGATCTTCTTCTCTTCATCCTCCAGATCCAGCCAGTCAAGCTGCGGACGCGCCGTCATGCAGTCCGACGCCGTGCGGTCATTCAGCTCAAAAACATTATCAATGATCTCAGGCTCTTCCTTATCGAAGGTACCGAGGCGCGCGCCCTGCTGAAGAAGGACCTTGATCTCCTCCTCCGACACCGGCTGCTCGCCGCCCATCTTCACACCGAGGAAGCCCACCACGATCTTCGTCGACCATGTGGAGAACCACACCAGCGGCCGGCATGCCGTCGCCATGATGATCATCGGACGCGCGATGACGCACGCCGCCTTCTCCGGCACCGCGATGGCAATCCACTTCGGTACCAGCTCGCCGATGATGAGCGAGAAATAAGTGACGAGCACCATCACCGTCACCATGCTGATCTCGCGCGCATACGGAGCGAGCAGGGAGATCTTCTCCATCTCACTCGCCAAAGGCCCCGCCAGCGACGCTCCTGAAAACATACCCGTGATGATGCTGATGGTGGTGATGCCCACCTGAATGGTCGCAAAAAGCTCTTCCTTCTCCTCGGCAAGGCGCAGCGCATACACCGCGCTCTTATTGCCCTCGTCGATGAGCTCCTGCAGTTTCGTCTTCCGCGCTCCGACGATGGCGATCTCCGCCAGAGAACATACCGCATTGCCTAAAACAAGCAGGATAATAATAATCAGTTCAAGCCATATGTGGCCGTCGTCCATCTTCTTTTCTACCTCCTGGGAAAACACTATTGAACGATGTGTCTCTATTATAGCATGAAATAAATGCCGCGAGGGAAAAAGATGGGGGATTCGGGGGTGGGATAGCCTGTGGGACGTATCGCCCTTTGATTGCGTGCGAAAGAGGTTCAGCAGGTTCTATAGGTTCTGAGGGGATGGCGGGGAAGGTGCGGCGCATAAAAATATGGAAGCGCCGCGGAGTTTTAGAATATACGGTATTTACGAAAGATGAGAAACCTGTGAACTTTTTGAACCTTCAGAACCTGTTTAACCTATCCGTAAACGCCATGGATTTGGGAGAGGCGTTTCTCAGAAAATCCCCCTTGACCCTGCATTTCCATCATGCTACAATAATTTTGCAGAAAGGTTTCCAATACCTCATAGTGCACAAAAGAATGACCCCCCACGAGATTACCAGGGCTCGTGGGGGGTCTTCTTGTTCAAAGCACAAGACTAAGCTTCAGGCTTATCACACACTGCCTCTTTAGCGGTCAAGCCATTTGCAGATGTAGTACGCAACTACGCTTGCTGCGACCGAGAGGAAAAATGTCTCCAATACGCTCATGGTGCACCTCCCTTCTGTCACGCAAATTGCATGTCCAGGGGTTTGCAGTGTGACGAGCCTAGTATATCATATGGAATGTCATTGACCAAGAATAATCAAAAAAGCGCGCCGCTTAGCGGCGCGTCTTTTAATTACCAAATACGTCTTTCCCTTCCTCCGGCGCTTCCGCCTTGCAGTACTTGATCTGCTGGCAGATGCATTTGTCTTTCAGCTTGTACAGCTCAGGCAGGAAATCCATCAGCTTCGTAAAGGTCTCATCATTGACCCTGTACTTCGTCCACAGACCCTCGCGACGCGCATTCACCACGCCGGACTCGATCAGAATCTTCATGTGATAAGACAGCGTCGACTGCGACAGCGTGAAATTCGAAAGAATGTCGCAGGCAGACATCTCCCGGCATGACAGCATGTCGATCACCCGCAGTCGCGTCTCATCGGAAAGCGCTTTGAAAATCAGTGCAAACTCTTTATAACTTGGCTGAAAATCCATAACAAAACCCCTCTTCTTCCAGTCCACGTGCGCCGTTTCTGTCCGCCGCCTGTTATCGATAGATTTAAATGTATAGAAAACATTTTATCGCAAATGAAGCGGACTGTCAAACGGGGAAGAGGATGGATTCTAGGGAAACGCTGATTAAATCGCAGAGTCCGATTTAATCAGCGTTTCCCTAGGTTAGCTCCTGAGGCGTGCAGTCCCTTGATTACGTGTGAAAGAGGTTCAGCGGGTTCTATAGGTTCAAAAGGTTCAGCGGGGATGCTCCAAAATCTCTCGATAGCAGATTTCCCGTTTTGAACTTTCCAAACATTACTCACCTGACCTCGAATGGCAAAGATTTCTCGCTTGCGCTCGAAATGACGATACGGGAGTCTGATGTCTCCTAG
>JAJWRZ010000071.1:0-10453 GCA_021633965.1 Dialister sp. | reverse complement strand
AAACGCCAATGAATAGCAAATGTGCGGAGGCATGGTGTTATTTTCGGATTTGCATGACTTTCATTCCTGTAAGTATCAATGATTTTCTTCGGATAACTAAAATGCCTATCAGATATTTTTAATTTTACGATAAATTTTGTATCATATAGCCAAGTTAAATCCCATGTCTGCCAGGACAGGAAAACGCCGCAAGGCCAATTTCACAAAGGAGTGATGGAAAATGTTAGCAAAACACACAACCCCATTTGACAGAATTTTTACCCATCGGCTTGATGCAGCCAGCCAGTATCTTCATGATAAGGAACAGACTCGCCAGTTCACCGATACCATTCAGGGCAATGAGCTGACTCTGTCTCAGCTTGAAACATTGCACAGAAGAAAACTGAGCTTCATCGGTCACCTTCATTAAAATATACATGGGCGCAGGACAGATCGCCTACAGCCCATCATCTTCCCCTTGTTTGAAAGCTGTCTCACTATAATGTATTTCATCCTGTTACCTTCCTCAGCTTGAATGCAAGATGGCTTGCCTAAAGGATCCGTTCAGCGGCGGGTCCTTTTTTTATGGGATGGGGCATGGGAGATACCGCCTGGCAGCCGATGATCCCTCTCGTGTGGTCATGACAAAAGGAAAGCGAGAGATTTTTTCATTGGCGGATAAACAAGGTTCGTCAGCGGAAAAGCCGCCCGGGGGCTCATTGGTCGGTGTCGCATCTGCGCAGCAAGAGCAATAACATATTCCATGCAAGCATAAATGCGGCAGAAAGAAGAACTACCAAACCAACTGGAATGAGAAGATAAATAGGAGCACTTAAAATTCCTATCATATATTTTTAATTTACTTACATAAATGCTATGCTTTCCCTGTCAGTTGTTCTTGCTGTTTTTTCAGAAAGGAGGTTCACGTGACAGAACAAAAAGGGAACACCGGATTGGACCTATTGCCACTCATGAAGGAATGGGATAAAAATTACTATTTCCGCTTCATAGAGACAGATCAATCAAATTTCGGACTCATCAGTACCTATGGTCACTATGAAGATTGGCAGCCGGTCAGCATCGTGTATCCCGAAAAAGAATCCCGCTTCATAAAAAAGGGGAAAACGTAATGAGAATTTTGAAGAGCAACTCTCCACATATATTTCTTAGAAGGATATAGATTCCTTCCTTAGATTCACACCCATAGGAGGATGTAAGAACGTTATGGATTTCTTAATCGCGATGGATCCAGCAGTGAAATGTCTGCTGCTTCTGCTTGTCGTCGCTATTCTTTTCGTCACTGAAAAGATTCCGCTTGCGGTCACTTCGATCGCCTCTGCTGTTTGCTGCTGGCTGCTCGGCCTGGTACCGCTGAAGGAAGTATTCCTCGGCCTCGCTGATTCCACTGTCGTACTCTTCGGCGGCATGTTCGTCGTCGGTGCGGCTATGTTCTATACGGGCCTGGCACAGGATATCGGCGCCCGTATCGTCAAAGTCTTCGGCACCAGTGAGACGAAGCTGATGATCGGCGTTATGATCATCGCGGCTGTCATGTCTGCCTTCCTCTCGAATACCGGTACCACCGCCTGCCTCATTCCGGTCATCATCGGCGTCTGCAAAGAAGCAAATCTGTCGCCATCCCGTATCCTCATGCCTCTGGCATTTGCTGCCGGTCTCGGCGGTACCTGCACGCTGATCGGTACGCCGCCAAACATCATTGCAAACGTAGCTCTGAAGACCGCTGGTATGCCTGAGCTGCAGTTCTCCTTCTTCGAATATGCTTACATCGGTATCCCGATCACCGTCTGCGGTATCATCTACATGCTGCTCGTTGGCCGTCACATCCTGCCGGAAGTGAAAGTCGATGACTCCTTCGCAAAGACCGCAGAAGTCGAGCAGGAAATCGAAGCCAACGAAACCTCCAAGACCAAGAAGATCATCTGTGGCGTCATCATGCTCGGCGTTATCGTCACCATGGCAACAGACCTTGTTCCGCTGGAAATTGCTGCCGTCATCGGCGCTCTCCTCTGCGTCGTCACCGGCTGCCTGACCGAACGCCAGGCGTATGACTCCATCGACTGGGTCACCATTTTCCTCTTCGCTGGTATGATCCCGATGGCTACTGCCATGAATACCTCCGGTGCAGGCAAGATGATCGCGACCTTCACTGTCGCAGCTATGGGCGGCAACCCATCTCCTTATCTCATCACCGCTGTTCTTTTCATCCTCGCCGTCATCCTGACCCAGTTCATGAGCAACACGGCCTCCAAGGCACTGCTTTGCCCGGTCGGTATCGCTCTGGCTACCCAGGTCGGCGCTTCCCCGAGAGCTGTCCTCATGGCGATCCTCATCGCTTCCTCTTGTGCCTTTGCTACCCCTGTCGGCACTCCGCCAAACACCCTTGTGCTTGGCCCGGGCAAGTACTCCTTCATGGACTATGTCAAAGCCGGCTCCGGCCTCGTCGTGGTCTGCCTGATCGTATCTGTCATCGTCATCCCGATCGTATGGCCATTCTTCCCGAACTAATAGACATATATTAGTAAAATATAATAATAAAAAATAAGCTCCTCCTTTTATGCCCGCCGGATATGACTCATCCGGCGGGCTTTTTCTTTTTGGGGGAAGTTGGTTGGTCGTTGTCTTGGCACTAGTGACTGGTGACTGGGATTCTCTGGTATCGTCATCCCGAGCGTAGCCCTCGATCTTTACTGTACTGCAGGAATCAGCGTGTATGCGTCAGGGAAAAAAGATGTCCTGGTGCTGTCTCACATCAGGCAATGAGCGTTCTGCAATAAAGATTTCTGGGCTACGCTCGAAATGACGACGGCGCGAAGCGCTATCAAAACTCCGCGGCGAAGCTGTCACCACAAGTTTGAAAACGGGGATGAGTGGTTAGGGATTAGGAGTAAATGGCGATTGAAACGGCGCAATTGGCACGCTTACCATTCTGCAAGGAAGATCTCTCGACTTCGCTCGAGATGACGATACGCGCGAAGCGGTATCTAAATGGCGGCGCTTCTGATTTTTATGCGCCGCACCACCATTTCGCATTTCTAATTTCTCATTTCTAATTCAACCCGTCCCCCGAACCCTGAACCTTTTTTTCCTTGCCTATTTCTCTTCCACCTTTTATAATGAAAGAAAATGGCATGATGTATCCTACAGTCTTTCAAGGAGGCGTTTGTATGAATCGTCAATGGATGAAAGCAGGAGCTGCCCTTCTCACGCTGGCAGCATTGGGAGTCACGGCTGGCTGCGGGGGAGCGCCCGCGAAGAGCAGTCCGGAGAAAGCAGCGGCATCAGGAGAAGCAGGACGGACACTGAAGGTCGCCTGCATCGCGACCTATCCGCCCTTTGTCTATAAAGACAAAGATGACAAGATCATCGGCTTCGATGTGGATATCACGAAAGCGGTCGCCAAAGAAATGGGGGCGAAGACCGAGTACAAGAGCATGCCTTTTGACCAGATCGTGCAGGCGGTCGCAGACAATAAGGCTGACATCGCCGTAGCAGCCTGTGATATGACGCAGGATCGCGCAGATAAGGTGAATTTCTCCTCGATTTACTACAATAAGGAAAGCGTGTCTATCCTGTCTCGCAAGGATGATGAACGTATCCACGGTTCGCAGGATCTTGTCGGAAAGACCGTCGCCGTCGAGAAGGGCACTGTCTATGTGACGACGGCCAAGCAGCTCGGCGCGACCGTGAAAGAGTATGACTATCATGACCAGCTCATTCAGGCCGTGGAAAGCAAGGAAGCTGATGCGCTTATCCTCGATAAGCCTGTCGCTCTCTTCTACATGACGCATGGGGCAGCGGACAAGCTCCGCTCCGCCGGCATCATTTCCGGCAGCGGCGGCTTCGTCATGCTTCTCAATAAGAAAGACCCTGCGCTCCAGAAAGAAGTGAATGAAGCACTGGGCAAGCTCATGAATAATGGAGAATATGATAAGATCTATGACAAATGGTTTGCCGATACGAATTTTGAAAAAGAACCTGATGTGAAAAAATAGGTAAGCGTAAAAAGGATTCTCTCATGACGAGGGAATCCTTTTTGGCTGGGCTTAGGGTTAGCCCGTGGGCGTGCTGTCTCTTGATTGTGTGAGAAAGAGGTTCAGCGGGTTCTATAGGTTCAAGAGGTTCAAAGGGGTTGGTGCGGCGCATAAAAAGCAGAAGCGCCGCGAAGGTTTGAAACTAGCGGTTTTCTCGTATCGCAAACCTAATCCCTAGCCACTAATCCCTAGCTACCAGTCACAAGTCACTAGCTGCTAGCCACTCATCCCTGCTTTCAAATTTTTGGGGTAGCCATTCCTCGTATTGTCATCCCGAGCGCAGCCGAGGGATCTTTCTTGCACTGCGGTCAGTATCACATAAGCACTGGCAGGGAAACGATGCTTTGTTGCTACGTGTTTTTGCGTTCACATAGGCGTCGTTTGCCGGTCTGCAAGGAAGATTTCTCGCTGTGCTCGAAATGACAATGCGGGAGCCCGGGGTCTTCTAGCTACCAGGCACAAGTCCCTGGCTATTCATCCCTGCTTTCAAATTTTTGGGGTAGCCATTCCTCGTATCGTCATCCCGAGCGCAGCCGAGGGATCTTTCTTGCACTGCGATCAGTATCACATAAGCACTGGCAGGGAAACGATGCCTTGTTGCTACGTGTTTTTGCGTTCACATAGGCGTCGTTTGTCGGTCTGCAAGGAAGATTTCTCGCTGCGCTCGAAATGACAATGCGGGAGCTCGGGGTCTTCTAGTTACCAGTCACTTGAGACTACTCATCCCTGCTTTTCAAATTGGCGGAGAAGCCGCCACCTTCCTCATTCCGCAGTCCTGATTTTCTGGAACCCCGAACCCTATTCATTTCCCCATTGTAATCCCTGCCTAAATCGAATATAATGAAATAAGTTATCAATTGTATACGGAAAAATGCGCATACAAGTTTACAATAACTCATGAGGTGATCAAATGAGTGAATTACTTCGCGTGGAGAATCTCCACGTATCTGTAGGCGGGAAAGAGCTCCTTCACGGCATTAACCTCACCGTGAATCAGGGAGAAGTCCATGTCATTATGGGCGTCAATGGGGCAGGCAAGTCGACGCTGCTTCACGCCATCATGGGAAATCCTGTCTATCAGATCACTGAGGGGCATATATACTTCGAAGGAGAGGACATTACGAAGCTCTCCGTCGATAAGAGAGCGAAGCTCGGCATTTTTCTGTCTTTCCAGAATCCGATCTCGGTCGCCGGTATCACGATGGAAAATTTCATCCGTACCGCGAAGACGACGATTTCCGGGAAGCAGCAGCGGCTTTTCCCTTTCAAGCGTCTCATGCGCCAGTGTATGGAGGACCTCGCCATGGATCCGTCCTACGCAGACCGTTATCTGAATGACGGCTTCTCCGGCGGCGAACGCAAGAAGAGCGAGATCCTGCAGCTTAGGATCCTCGATCCGAAGCTCGCCATGCTCGATGAAACAGACTCGGGACTTGATGTCGATGCTGTCCGTATCGTATCGAAGAATATTTCTGAATACCACAATGAAGGAAATGCGATCCTTCTCATCACCCATCTGAACCAGATCCTGAAATTCATCCAGCCGGAATTCGTCCACGTCCTGATCGATGGCAGGATCGTGAAGGAAGGCGGACCGGAGCTCGTGGATGAGATCGAGACCAATGGCTTCGATGTCTATCGCAGCGAGGTGTGACTATGGCAGAAGAGAAAGTCAGAAGCCAGGTCGAAGATATCAATCGCAGCATCTATGACGTCAAGGACAAGGTGGAATTTTCCTATAAAGCAGAGACAGGTCTTACGGAAGAGATCATCCGCGAGATCTCGACCAAAAAGGAAGAACCGGAATGGATGCTCGAGAAACGCCTGAAGGCGCTTGCGATTTACAATCAGCTGGACTTCCCGCCGTGGGGACCGGATATTTCCGAGCTGGATATGCAGCACATCGATACCTATGTGCGTCCGAAGACGGACATGAAAGCGAGCTGGGAGGATCTCCCCGAGAATATCCGTGACACCTTTGACCGCCTCGGCATCCCGGAAGCGGAGAAGAAATCGCTCGCCGGTGTCGGCGCGCAGTACGACTCGGAAGTGGTCTATCACAATATCCAGAAAGAGCTGGAAGAGCAGGGCGTCATCTACGTCGACTTTGAGACGGCTGTGAAGAAATACCCGGAGCTCATCAAGCCGTACTTCGGGAAGCTGATCACACCGAATTATCATAAATTTGCGGCGTTGCACTATGCCGTCTGGTCCGGCGGCTCCTTCGTCTATGTGCCGAAGGGCGTCCATGTGAAGATGCCGCTCCAGAGTTATTTCCGTCTGAATGCACCGGGCGCAGGACAGTTCGAGCATACGCTCATCATCGTCGAAGAGGGGGCGGACTGCCACTTCATCGAAGGCTGCTCGGCACCTCGTTACAATGTGGCCAATCTCCACGCCGGTGCTGTCGAGCTGTACGTGAAAAAAGGCGCGACGCTGCGCTACTCGACCATTGAAAACTGGTCGAAGAACATGTACAACCTGAACACGAAGAAGTCTCTCATCGATGAAGACGGACACATGATCTGGGTATCCGGCTCCTTCGGCTCTCATACCTCCTGCCTGTATCCGGATACGGTTCTCCGGGGCGACCGTGCGACCTGTGAATTCACCGGCATCACCTTTGCCGGAAAGGGACAGTATCTCGATACCGGCTCGAAGGTCGAAGCCCTCGGGAAGGATACCTCCCTCACCGTGAATTCGAAATCGATCTCCAAGGGCGGCGGCACGGCTATCTACCGGGGCGTTGTCTACATCGGGCCGAAAGCTACGGGGACGAAGGGCTCTATCAGCTGCGAATCCCTGATGCTCGACAATGAGTCCCGCTCGGATACGATCCCGGATATCATCATCGAGAATGATGATATCGATCTCGGGCATGAAGCCAAGATCGGCCGCATTCCGGATGAAGATATTTACTACCTCATGAGCCGCGGCCTCTCCGAAGAAGACGCCAAAGCCATGCTGGTTCGCGGCTTTGCAGAGCCGATTTCCAAAGAACTGCCGCTGGAATATGCGGTAGAAATGAACCGCCTCATCGATCTTGAATTCGAAGGCGCAATTGGTTAAGGAGGGCATCATGGAAGAAATCAGAGTCAACCGTCTGCCGCTTCTCACCTATCGGTATCTGCATACGAATGATACGCCGCTTTCCTTTGAAACGCCGAAAGGGAAAGGCAGCTTCACCTTCTCCGACATGACCCATGTCAAAGAAGGCGGAAAGCTTCCCGAAGATTTCGATGGCGCATCGAAGGAGACGGTGCTCGCTGCAGAAAAAGGCAGTCACTATACCATCACCATCCCCCAAGGGGAGGATGCCCGTCTCGTCATCGATGTCCAGGCGGAAGAGGGCGCGTCGGCAGCCTTTCTTTTCCGGCTCGAAAAGGGTGCGTCCCTTTCCCTCACATGGAAGCTCACGGGCGGAGACAGGGAAGGTACCTGCGTCCTTGCTGTGTACTATGAGCTTGCAGAGGATGCAAGGCTTCACGTATCGCGCTTGGAAAGCGGCCTCACCAAGACCATCATCTATGACCAGCGTCACAGCGTACTCGCCGCTCGTGCCCGTGCCGACTTCTATGCGGCTGAACTCGGCGGAGAGAAGATCATCGTTCACAGCTATGGAAAGCTCTCCGGCGATCATTCCGAGATGAATGAAAGAGCCATCTATGCCGGCCGCGGGAAGCAGCATCTCGACTTCTTCTACCACATCGATCATGTGGGGAAGAAGACGAAGGCAGAGATCGACCTCAAAGGCGCACTGGCGGATGAGTCGAAGAAGATTTTCCGCGGCACGCTCGACTTCAAGCGCGGCTGCGCCGGATCCGTGGGCGACGAAGGCGACTTCGCCATCCAGCTCGACCCGAAGACGAAAAACATTTCCCTCCCGCTTCTCCTCTGCACCGAGGACGACGTTCAGGGCAATCACGCGTCGAGCGCAGGGCAGCTTGACCAGAATACCATCTACTTCCTGATGAGCCGCGGCTTCACCCTGGAAGAAGCCCGCCGCATCGTGGTCGAAGCCCTGATCCGTCCCATCATCGACGGCATGGATGAGACCATCCGAGAAGAAGTCCTCGCAGCGGTCAGAGAGAAATTGGATAGAGAATAAAGGTTAAACAGGTTCTATGGGTTCAAAAGGTTCAACGGGTTCCCCATGTTAGGGGAGTAGCGTATTCTCATACATAAAAAAATTCTCGGCGCTTCCATTTTTTGATGCGCCGCACCATCCCCGTTGAACCTGCTGAACCTATGAAACCTTTTGAACCCGCAACAGATCACTATACATTTGGAGGAATCATGAACAGCGAACTCATTCGAAATGATTTTCCTATTTTGAAAACCAAGGTCGGCGGCCATCAGATTGTCTACTTTGATAATGCTGCTACCACGCAGCGCCCGCTCCCGGTCGTCAATGCGGTCTTAGACTACACCACCCATGAGAATGGGAATCCGCACAGAGGCGCACACATCTTTGCGATTTCCGCCTCGGAAGCCTATGACACCTCGAAAGAGGTCGTCCGTGACTTCATCCACGCCAGAAGCGAAAAGGAAATCATCTACACCAGAAATACCAGCGAATCCTTGAACCTCGTAGCCCGCTCCTACGGCGAGACACATCTCAAGGCAGGCGATCACATCCTGATCACCATCGCAGAACACCACTCAAACCTTGTCACCTGGCAGCGCGTCGCCCAAAAGACCGGCGCGATGCTGGACTACATCTACGTCGACAAGGAAACAGGCCATTTCCCGGAAGAAGAACTGAAAAAGATCGACGATCCGAGAGTGAAGCTCTTTGCCTTTGCCGAAGTCTCGAATGTCCTTGGCATCGACTTCGATCCGAAGCCCCTCATCCAGAGAGCCCACGCGCATGGCGCGATCGTCGTCTTAGACGGTGCGCAGTCCACGCCGCATAAGCCTGTCGACGTGCAGGACTTAGACTGCGATTTCTTCGCATTCTCCGGGCACAAAATGTGCTCGATGGGCGGCATCGGCGTCCTCTATGGCAAGGAAGAACTCTTGAACGACATGGAGCCCTTCCTCATGGGCGGCGATATGATCGAAGATGTCCATGAACAGGAGACCACCTACGCCGAGCTCCCTGCCAAATTTGAAGCCGGCACCCAGTATGTCGAAGGCGCTGTCAGCCTTGTCGCAGCCATTCGCTATGTGCAGGCGATCGGATTCGACGAAATCCGCGCACAGGAAAAACGCCTTGTCACTCGCTGCCTGGAAGGCATGAAGAAGCTCCCCTTCATCCACATCATCGGACCGACAAATCCGGAAGAAAAAGAAGGCCTCGTCGCTTTCGAAGTCGAAGGCGTCCATCCGCATGATGTTGCTCAGATCCTCTCTGCGGAAGGCATCTGCATCCGCACCGGACACCACTGCGCCCAGCCGCTCCACATCTATCTCGGCATCAATGCCTCCTGCCGTGCCAGCTTCTATTTCTACAACACGGAAGAAGAAGTGGACTACTTCCTCGAAAAGCTCAAGGACGTCCGGAAAGTCATGGGGTATGACGACTGATGGAACTCAAACAGCTCTATACTGACCTCATCCTCGAATACAACAAGGATAAGAGCAACAAACGCAAGATCGAATGCCCGACCGTCCATGAGCACGGACATAACCCGAGCTGCGGCGATGACATCGATATCGAAGTCAAGATCAAGGACGGCGTCATCGAAGACCTCGCCTACACCGGCAGCGGCTGCGCCATCAGCCAGGCCTCGACCGCGATGATGGCTGAGCTCCTGCAGGGGAGAACTGTCCCCGAAGCCCTTCGCCTCTGCCGCCTCTTCCTGGATATGATCCGCGGCAAAGTGACGGAGGAAAGCGAGCTCGAAGAGCTCGAAGCCGCCATCACGCTGAAGGATATCTCGAAGATGCCCGTCCGCGTCAAGTGCGCGACCTTAGGCTGGCATACGCTCGAAATGGCACTGACCAAAATAGAAAAAGAACTCACAAAGTGAGAAAAAGCCTCCGGACCGCAAAGTGGTCCGGGGGCTTTGTTGCGAAAGGGGAGGTGCGATTTGATTTTTCTTATAGGAATGCTATACGTTATTCCAAATTCTGCACTATCCCCAAGTTTAAATGGCCATATTTCTGCAAAATCCCCGATTTTCATACAATGGGCTTAATCAGGGTTAGCCAGTGGGGCGTGCTGCCCTTTGATTGCGTACGAAAGCTTCGCGCTCTCCAGTGAGGAGTGAGGAGTGGTGGTACGGCGCATTTCGTCATCCTGAGCGGAGAAAAGCGTCGTATGTTAGGAAATGGCTTATCTGAAATATGAGAACTGAGTCGAAGGATCTAAGCGCTGCGGAGTTTTGATAACACTTCGCGCCGTCGTCATCTCGAGCGTAGCCGAGAGATCCTCCTTGCAGAACGGTCAGCATGCTAACTGCGCTACTTCAATCACC
>JAJWRZ010000236.1:0-1795 GCA_021633965.1 Dialister sp. | reverse complement strand
AAGGAGCACCGCCCCGAGGGGCTAACCCTGAACCCTGAACCCTGAACCCTGAACCTTGAACCTTGAACCTTGAACCCTGAACCAAATGAAAGCAAAATAAAAAGGGGCTGTGAAGAAATGAGAATTCATTTCTTCACAGCTCCTTTTTTATTCTTTCACCAGTACCTTTTCGATCGCACCGATGTACATGGTGTGGAAATTTCCTGCTTCCTTTCCATCGTACCAGTGTTTTTCCATAGACGGGTCGAGGAAGGTCTTGTCGTCGAGCTTTGTCTGAAGCATTTTCCTGCACACGAGGATCACATCCGCTTCCGCTACGCCGCAGGTGCCGTCCACGGGATAGGGATGGAGACCGCATGCTTCCCATTTGTCACCATCGTGACCCGAGTGGGAGCCCATGTATCCCAGCTCTTTCTTATAGCTTTCCGGAAGCGACGAGATGGTGAAGGTCTCCTTCGCATCGATGAATTCCTTCGTGCAGCGGTTCTGCCGGATATAGATGGTCGCTGCGTCCTTGCCCCACCATACGCCAAGGCCGCCCCAGCTGACGGTCATGGTATTCGATGCCTTTTCATCCCCTGCCGTCACCAGGAACCAGCCCTTGCCGATCTGTGTGAATGGATTCCAAGTCAGTTCTTCTGCTTTGATTTCTTTAAAAGCCATGATATCGCTCCTTTTGTAAATGGTTTTAGCTGGTTTTATTATAGCACAGATGGTCATAGCCGCGGAGAAGGTGCGATGCATGTCTGCTGCTATGGCCTTCCGCGGGGAGGAGATTACACATGTCCATGACATAAGAAAGGCGGCACCGCCTTTCGGGCCCCATCCAATGGCAGCAGCCCTGCGATTTACACTCATTTTTCTTTTATGCTATAATACGGACATTAAGGGGGGGAGCGTTATGGAGGAGACAAAGAGGAAGTATTGGGAAAAGGAAGCGATACGCATCAGTGAGATGATGCATTGCGGATTCTATGAAAAGACCATCCATCCCAAGGATCTGGACGACTATCTGTCACAGGAAAGCTTCAGCTGGATCGGCGCCGTAGAAGGCGAGAACTATCTGAGCAAGAAGGACGCCATCACTGCTTTCTCACGCCAGCGCGATCTGCATGAGGTCCCGCTGATCGGTGTGGGAAAAGGCCGCTACCGCGTGCAGTGGGTGAGCGACACCGTCCTTCTGGTCCTTTCTATCATTCCTCTTTCGACGAAAAAGGAAACAGGGCTTCTTCTCTCGGAGAACCAGCGCAGCACCATGATCTTTCATATCGAGGAGGATGCGCTTCGCATCGCGCATATCCATGTATCGAATCCGTGGAGCATGATGCCTGACAAGAAACGGTTTCCCCGCTCGCAAGGCCGCTCAAACTATGAGTATGTCCAGCAGGTGCTCTCCGAACGGACGCTTTCCCGCTATCCTGACCTTTCGCCCCGGCAGAAGCTCATCTTAGAGCTTCTCTCTCAAGGAAAAACATATAAGGCCATTGCCGAAGCGCTCTCCATCTCGCCCCGCACCGTCCGCTACCATGTGAATGAACTGCTCACAAAGTTCAAGGTGCGTACAAGAGCGGAGCTGCTCACAGCGGTGCAGAAGTGAGCAGGCGGGCCAAAAGGAAAGACTCTTTTCCCCGAAATGACATGGAGAGAGTCTCTTCCATTCACTAAAAAAGGCGATGTGAAATAACGATCATCTCATTTTCGCGTTCCATCTGCCGCTTAACTTAATAGCCTTCCCCATTGGGGTAATGCTATTAAGTTAAGCGGCAGAACGTTCTTGGCTCCCCATCGGGGGAGC
>JAJWRZ010000070.1:1672-10528 GCA_021633965.1 Dialister sp. | reverse complement strand
CTCATACAAGGAGCTTACCATGGCACTCGATCCGAAAACCAAAGAAACCGTCAGAGAAGAAGCCCTTCGGCTTTCTAAAGAATTTGCTGAACTTGATGGCAGACGCCCGCGTGTTCTCCTCATAGAAATGGAAAATGATCTCGAAAGCGATCGTGAAGAACGAAAACTTGCCGCCAATGCATTGGCAGACTCCGGCTGGGACGTCGACGTCAGCCCCTCGCAGCAGCCGGAGGATGCTGCCAAGGGGGCAGCAGACAACGACGTTCACTTCGTCTTCTACACTACGACCGGTGACGCCAGAGGTAAGAATGCTGTCGCCCTCTCGCGTGCTCTCGCTCTTTATGGTCGTGATGATATCCTGATCGCCGTTCATCAGGTACCGCCCGAAGAAAAGGAGCCTCTCTTCCGCTACGGCATCCTCTGTGCCTTCGCCAAGGACTATGATTACCTCCAGGCTTCCCTCACCATGCTCCGTATCTTGATCGCAAGAGAAAAGCAGGAAATGGAAGAGGATGATGCCTACTAAGGCATGAAAGGAAGCTGCCGCAAAAGAACCGAGATCAGCCGAGAGGACGTATCCTCCTTTACCATGAATGGGATCTTTCGCTTCCCCCTGTCGGTGCCGCCATTTCATATCCGCTATCAAGCCTTGGCTTTTCGGTGCTGACACTACACCAAATACAGAAAGCAACGTGTGATCCGCTTACAGCGGAAACGCGAGATCGAAAACGGAGTGCCTGATTCTCTTGCGCACTCCGTTTTATGGCAACAAAAAAGCAGCGCATACGCGCTGCTTTTTCATATCGGCTATTAGCCAACGGTGAAGAGAACGTCGCCGCCCTGTACGGACTGGCCTTCGGATACCGGCATGCCGGTGATCTTGCCATCGCATGGAGCCATGATCGGGTTGCCCATTTTCATAGCTTCGAGAACGAGGACTTCGTCG
Source organism: Dialister sp. (assembly GCA_021633965.1). Taxonomy (GTDB): domain Bacteria; phylum Bacillota; class Negativicutes; order Veillonellales; family Dialisteraceae; genus Dialister. The sequence continues at coordinate 9,582 of JAJWRZ010000070.1, read as the reverse complement.
CCGGAAGCAACTGCATCGCCAACATGTTTGTTGATGCGGATAACTTTGCCCGGCATTGGAGCTTCAACGGATTCGCCTGCGCCTGCAGGAGCTGCTGCCGGAGCTGGAGCCGGAGCCGGTGCTGGAGCCGGAGCCGGTGCCGGAGCTGCTGCTACCGGAGCCGGTGCTGGAGCTGCTGCCGGAGCTGCTGCTACCGGAGCCGGAGCTGCTGCTGCAGCGCCGCCATCTTTAACTACTACATCGTAATCCTGGCCGTTAACTGTTACAGTAAATTTTCTCATTGTCTTTCCTCCTAAATGATTGTACTTTCAACTTTCAATTAGAACTGCTGAGTGCCGGAAACACCTGCAAGACGAGATGCAGAGGTCCAGCCACTTCTAGCTGCCGGGCGGATGGAGACGATTTCGCCGCCACCCATCGCAACGATTGCAGCAGCGATTGCTGCTACAACTGCACCATTGTCAGCTGCTTTAGGAGCTGCTGCTCTAGCTGGAGCTGCCTTCTTCGGAGCTGCTGCCGGTGCCGGTGCTGCGGACTGATTGAGAGATGAACGTACCTGCCAGATCATGATCAGCGCTACTACTGCTACGATAGCAGCAAATACCGCGATATACATAACTGTGTTGTTATCCATCTGTACCCATCCTTTCAATTAGAGTTTTTCTTGCAGCAAATATTACAGCGGAATGTTGCCGTGTTTCTTTGCTGGATGTACTTCGTGCTTGGAAGCAAGCATCTTCAGTGCATTGATGATTGTCGGACGAGTGTTTCTCGGATCGATAACTGCGTCTACATAGCCACGTTCAGCAGCTTTGTATGGAGTAGCGAATTCTTCGACGTATTCAGCTGTACGCTGTTCTTTGTTCGGGTCTTTCTTGAAGATGATGTTTGCAGCGCCTGCAGGTCCCATAACAGCGATTTCAGCGGTTGGCCAAGCGAATACCTGGTCAGCGCCCTGTTCACGGGAGCACATAGCGATGTAGGAACCACCGTAAGCTTTACGGAGGATCATGGTGATCTTCGGAACGGTTGCTTCGCAGTATGCGAACAGCATCTTAGCGCCGTGACGAATTACGCCGGCATATTCCTGCTGTTTGCCTGGCAGGAAGCCTGGTACATCGACAATGTTTACAACCGGGATGTTGAAGCAGTCGCAGAAACGGATGAAACGAGCGGATTTATCGGATGCGTTGTAGTCAAGGCAGCCTGCCATGAATGCTGGCTGGTTTGCAATGATACCAACGGTCTGTCCGTCGAAACGTGCGAAGCAGGTAATGATATTCTTAGCGAATTCTTTAGCTACATCGTAGTATTCACCGTTATCTACAACGGATTTGATAACGTCATACATGTTGTATGGAGCGTTGGAGTTTTCTGGCATGATGGTATCGAGAGCCGGATCGGTTCTGGTCGGATCATCACCGGTTTCAACGATAGGAGCATCTTCCATGTTGTTGCTCGGCAGGAAGGAGAGCAGGTAACGAATCTGTTTAATGCAGTCTTCGTCGTTGTCGCAAGCGAACTGAGCTACACCGGAAGTACGGTTGTGGGTCATAGCGCCGCCGAGTGCTTCAGCGGTGATCTTTTCGCCGGTAACGGATTCAACAACTGCCGGGCCGGTCAGGAACATCTGGGATGTTTTCTTGACCATGTAAATGAAGTCGGTCAGAGCTGGGGAGTATACAGCGCCGCCTGCAGATGGTCCCATGATAGCAGAGATCTGCGGAATAACGCCGGATGCAATGGTGTTGCACCAGAAGATCTTGCCGTAGCCAGAGAGTGCATCGACAGCTTCCTGAATACGAGCTCCGCCGGAATCGTTCAGGCCTACGCAAGGAGCACCGACTTTGAGAGCCAGTTCATTTACGTGAACGATCTTAGCAGCGTGCATTTCGCCAAGGGAGCCGCCTTCAACGGTGAAGTCCTGTGCGAATGCGAATACGAGTCTGCCGTCAACGGTACCGTAACCGGTAACAACGCCTTCGCCCGGGAGATCTTTCTTTTCCTGACCGAAGTTGTGGCAGCGGGATTTTACAAGGGCATTGACTTCTACGAAAGTGCCTTCATCAAACAGAAGAGCCAGTCTTTCACGAGCAGTCAGTTTGCCTTTTGCATGCTGTTTTTCAACTTTCTTTTCTCCACCCATAGCCTCTACATGAGCGAGGTTTTTGTGAAGAAGTTCAATTCTTTCTGCAACAGTTGCCATTCTTACACCTCCAAAAATTTTAGGGACCCCCGTGAGGGGGATGCCTTACCCCGGTGGACAAGGCATTTGCCATCGTTCAATTAAGCCTTGAAGGATGGGCCGCCTGGGCGTTCTGTCAGTTCAAGCAGAAGGCCTGTAGCCTTTGGATGCAGGAAAGCGATGTGACAGCCGCCAGCACCGATACGATATTTCTTATCGATGAGCGGAACTTCTTTAGCCTGCAGGTCAGCAAGGCAAGCTTCGATGTCGTCGACACGAAGTGCTACATGCTGGAAACCATTCTTGCCGCCGTTTGCTTTTTCGATGAAACGAGCAATCGGGCCGTCCGGAGTGGTGGAACCCAGGAATTCGAGTTCGCATGCTTCGGTCTGAGCAGACGGTTTGAAGAAGCTGGTGGTTACATGCTGTTCTTCGACGGTTTCATCCGGAAGGGATGGATCCAGTCCAAGGATGTCTTTCATCTGCTGTTTGATCAGCTGAAGATCTTTAACAGCAACGCCTACATGGTCCACACAAAGTACTTTGAATGCCATAATAAACTCCTCCTTTAAAATTATTTGAATATTTTGCCTACAATGGAATCAACGACCGTGAACGGATCTGTCTTCCGTTCAAAGACTTGTTCCACGCAGTCACTAAATTCACCCGTCGAGGAAATATTTTCCTCAATATGACGGGAAATGCGATCGTGAATCATTTCCAGCATCTCGCTTCTAGCCCGTTCACGTCTTCTTTCTTCAAGGAGACCGGACTCTTCGAGGTACTTTCTATGTTCGCCCAGAGCTGCTACTACTTCCGCTACGCCCTGATCTTTGTTCGCGATCGTTCTCTCAATCGGAGGACGCCAGTTCTGAGCTTCGCCCAGATCAAGCATCATTTCGATTTCGACGTTCAAACGATCTGCGCCATCGCGATCACATTTGTTGATGCAGAATACATCACCAATTTCAAGGATACCTGCTTTGATAGCCTGAATATCGTCGCCTAGTCCAGGTACGAGCACAACAAGTGTCGTATCCGCATTTTTAACGATATCAACTTCTGATTGTCCTACGCCTACTGTTTCGATGAGAATGACATCGAGACCGAAAGCATCCATCAGTTTGACCGCATCTGCAGTCTTGCGGGAAAGTCCGCCGAGGCTGCCGCGCGTACCCATACTACGGATATAAACACCCTTATCCAAGGTCAGGTCGTTCATTCTGATACGGTCACCAAGGATGGCGCCGCCGGAGAATGGACTCGTAGGATCGATGGCTACGATACCTACAGTTTTGCCCTGCTTACGGAACTGCTTAATGAGGGCATCTGACAGTGTGCTCTTACCCGCACCAGGCGCACCAGTAATACCGATGACCTGTGCACGACCGGTATGGTGATAGATTTCTTTCATGACATCTTCAAATCCATCCCGTTCGTCTTCAACGATGGTAATTGCTCTCGCTAAGGCACGTCTGGATCCATTCCAAAAATCCTTCATAGAAAATTCCATGGATGCACCGCCTTTTCGAAGAGTAAATAATATAGTTGCAATGGGACTGAGTATCCCCCCAGCCCCATGCAAGCTACATTTCAACTAATAAACTGTCAAGCTAGTCAGTCTAAAAGTCGATTATTTTACGTTTTCTTTAATGAAGTCGATAACTTCTTTGGTTGGTGTGCCAGGAGTGAAGATAGCTTTTACGCCAGCTTCTTTCAGGCCTGGGATATCGGATTCCGGAATTACGCCGCCGCCAACTACGAGAACGTCGCTCATTCCTTTAGCCTTCAGTGCTTCAACAACTTCCGGGAAGAGGGTGTTGTGAGCGCCGGAGAGCAGGGACAGAGCTACAACATTAACGTCTTCTGCATCTGCTGCTTCAACGATCTGTTCAACGGTCTGACGAAGACCGGTGTAAATAACTTCCATGCCTGCATCACGAAGTGCACGAGCAATAACTTTTGCGCCACGATCATGTCCATCAAGACCCGGTTTAGCTACCAGTACTCTGATACGTTTGTCTGCCATTGTAAATTACCTCCAGAAATATTTGAGTAATGTAATTATCTTTGCTTCAGGCTGCCCTTAGATTAGAGGGTGTTGTGCGGTTTGTATTCGCCGTAAACTTTACGCAGAACGCCGCAGATTTCGCCTTCGGTGCAGTATGCACGTACGCAGTCGAGGATGACTGGCATGAGGTTGACATGGTCTGGGCCTTCAGCCGGAGTCTGAGCTGCTTTTTCAAGTTTAGCCAGTTCTTCAGCAACTTTAGCCTGGTCACGGTTTGCTTTATCCTGAGCGAGCTGAGCTTTCTTCTTTTCGCCAACGGATGCGTCAATCTTCAGCAGGCCGGTAACCGGTGGTTCTTCCATGGTGAATTTGTTGACGCCAACGATGGTTCTTTCGCCGGATTCAACAGACATCTGCCAAGCGTAAGCAGCGTCCTGAATTTCTTTCTGGATGTAACCTTTATCAATAGCTTCTACTGCGCCGCCCATTTCATCGATCTTGCGGATGTATTCTTTAGCTTCTGCTTCGATAGCATTGGTCATAGCTTCAACATAGTAGGAGCCGCCGAGCGGATCAACTACGTCAGCCAGGCCGGATTCGTAAGCTACGATCTGCTGGGTACGCAGAGCGATGGTTACGGATTCAGTGGTCGGCAGAGCCAGAGCTTCATCGCGGGAGTTGGTGTGCAGGGACTGGGTTCCGCCCATAACTGCTGCAGCGGTCTGGAGAGCAACACGGATGATGTTGTTGTTTGGCTGCTGAGCGGTCAGCATGGAGCCAGCGGTCTGGGTGTGGAAACGCAGTTTCATGGACTTGCTAGCTTCTGCATGGAATCTTTCCTTCAGAATGGTAGCCCACAGACGACGGGATGCACGGAATTTTGCAACTTCTTCGAGTACGTTGTTGTGAGCGTTCCAGAAGAAGGACAGACGGCCTGCGAATTCATCGATCTTCATGCCAGCTTTCAGAGCTGCTTCGATGTATGCGATACCATCAGCGATGGTGAATGCGATTTCCTGAGCAGCGGTGGAGCCTGCTTCACGGATATGGTAGCCGGAAATGGAGATGGTGTTCCACTTCGGTACGTTTTCGGAGCAGTATTCGAAGATATCGGTGATCAGACGCATGGACGGTTTAACCGGGAAAATGTAGGTGCCGCGAGCTGCGTATTCTTTCAGGATATCGTTCTGGATGGTGCCGCGAAGAGCAGTTGCCGGAACGCCCTGTTTTTCAGCTACAGCGATGTACATAGCCAGCAGTACGGAAGCCGGTGCGTTGATGGTCATGGAAGTGGAAACTTTGCCGAGGTCGATGCCGTCGAACAGTCTTTCCATATCGTAGAGGGAGTCGATAGCAACGCCTACTTTACCAACTTCGCCAGCGGACATTTTGTCGTCGGAGTCATAGCCGATCTGGGTTGGCAGGTCGAATGCGCAGGACAGGCCGGTGCCGCCGTTAGCGATCAGGTATTTGTAACGTTTGTTGGATTCTTCAGCGGTGGAGAAACCAGCATACATACGCATGGTCCAGAGTTTGCCACGGTACATGGTCGGCTGTACGCCACGGGTGTATGGATATTCGCCCGGGAATCCGAGGTCTCTTTCATAGTCGAAACCTTCGAGATCGAGTGGGGTGTACAGGTTCTTGTGTTTCAGACCAACTCTTTCCGGATGTTTTGCGCACTGTTTTGCATAGGTGTCATTGTAAGCTGCAAGTTTAGCTTTCAGGGATTCGTTAGACATGAGTTCATCTTCCTCCTAAAAAAGTAAGTATGTAAAACTCTAGGAAGCTTTTCCTTGACTTCGGTGGCCGCGACTTTGTGTTCTTCTTACCACTTACATAGGATGTATCTTCCCAATGGGGTCACGCAAAGCCCTTGGCTGCTGCAGTGCTCATTCGAGTCTTCTTACAGCAGCGATTGGGGACTCTTGCTGACCCATGTATTGACACTGTCGTGTGACAGATATCACCATAGGTAATTATACAGTATTATCTGTATTTGTAAAGCATTAAATGCCTTGCCTCATGCGGCTTCTTGAATAATTAAATTATTTCTTGAAGTGCATGTCGCCGTTTTCAGCGAGGCTTTCATGGAATTTGAATGCTTCCTGAAGGAGATGCGGGGTCTGGCTTTCGCCGCAAGCTGCGCATGCTCTTTCATAGTAGTCCATGAGCTGATCTCTGAAGGACGGATGAGCGACGTTGTTGATGATGACCTTTGCTCTTTCTTTCGGGGACAGGCCGCGAACATCAGCGACGCCCTGTTCAGAAATGAATACATGGGTATCATGTTCGGTGTGGTCTACATGGGAGCACATCGGAACAACTGCGGAGATCTTGCCGCCCTTAGCGGTGCTGTGGCAGAAGAAGCAGGACAGGAAGCCGTTACGAGCAAAGTCGCCGGAGCCGCCGATACCGTTCATCAGCTTGGTGCCGCTTACGTGGGTGGAGTTTACGTGACCGTAGATATCCATTTCCAGAGCGGTGTTCATAGCGATGACGCCGAGACGACGAGCTACTTCGCCGTTGTTGGAGATTTCCTGCGGACGGAGAATGATCTTCTTGTTGTATTTTTCAATGTTTGCATAGAAGCGCTTCAGTCCATCCGGGGATGGGGAGAGGGAAGTACCGGAGATCATGTCGATCTTGTCTTTATCGATCAGGTCGAACATGCCATCCTGAATAACTTCGGTGTATACGGAAAGGTTCTTGAAGTCGGATTCTACGAGACCATGGATAACAGCGTTTGCTACGTTACCTACACCGGACTGCAGTGGGAGCAGGTTTTCCGGCAGTCTGCCATGAGCGACTTCGTTTTTCAGGAAATCGATCAGGTTGTTGCCCATTGCTTCTGCGTCGTCATCGAGCGGAGCCAGTGCACGGGTAACGTCTGGCAGATCGCATGGAACGATAGCAACGATCTTTGCCGGATCGCATGGGATGTAAGGAGTGCCTACGCGGTCGCCAGCAGTTTTGATCGGAATCGGTTCGCAGTGCGGCGGGTTCTTTCTCATGTAGATATCAGCCATGCCAGCGAGTTCCAGCGGCTGAGTGGTGTTGACTTCTACGATGACTTTCTTAGCGGTATCTACGAATACCGGAGAGTTACCGATAGCAGTGGTCGGGTACAGTTCGCCGTTCGGTCCGATCTTGCAGACTTCTACTACTGCGAAATCTGGGCCGGTGACACGTTCACCCTTCACGTTGGTGAAGAAGCCAGCACGGATCTGCTGAGCTACATGGGACAGGTGAAGGTCATAATAGTTGATGCTGCCTGCATTGATGGCTTTTCTGAGGTTGCCGTTGGTCTGGTATGGCATACGGTTTCTGATGCCGTTTACAGCGACCAGTTCAGTATCAATCTGGGAACCAGTAGAAGCGCCAGTCCATACGTCTACCTGGAATGGGGTTTCTTTCATACGTTCTGCGAGTTCATGCATGGTGATCTTCGGATAGCCGCATGGGGTGAATCCGGAAATACCAAGGATGTCGCCTGCCTGAATCATAGCTGCTGCAGTTTTAGCATCACAGATTTTTGCTTTCAGATCTGCACTTTCAATTCTGCTAAGGAATTCGCTATCATTGGTGTCGATCATTACTATCATCCTCCCAAAAATATAAAAATATCAAAAGTCCAGTACCTCTTTGAGCTTTCTCTATGGTCTGGAACTTTTTGCCTCATAAAAACACAGCCGTGCTTCCGAAGTATAAAAG
>JAJWRZ010000070.1:0-1662 GCA_021633965.1 Dialister sp. | reverse complement strand
GCTTTCCTATGACCGCATGTAAACATGTCTCATAACATCAGAAAAACTCCTCCTTGGTATCATCGGTCTCACCGACTGTATTTGTGACCTTCTCAGTCATCACTGTTATTATATCACATTTTTTTCGAAAGGTTCGTAAAAAGTAAGTTCTTTGTTTTTAAAATTCTCATAGGGATGTTATAAATAATTCCTATTAGACAAATCATCAATTATGTGACTCAGAGTCTACAGGCTATGGAAGCGATGATCCTCGCAGTGGAGGTTATAGAAATGGTACAGGGGAGCGCCGCAAGACCGCACTCGAAGGCTTCCTGCGAAGGTGATCCGTGAAGATCGGTGCATCACTTCGGGCATCGCTGCCCCCTTCACACTTTCCCCGATAACCGATCACCTATCCCCGCTTCCTACGCAAAGTGCGGAAAGGCTCCAGAAGCAGAAGGAGATCGAGCGTCCGAAGAGGACATGGTCGCTCATGCTGATGACGGCGATGGCCATGACCATGAGCAGGCCGCCAAGCCCCATCGTTCGCGTGAAGAGGCTGGCCTTGCCCCGATAGAGCTTCCAGCAGAGGAAGCCCTGGGCGAAGAAGGTCAAAAGGAAGGCTGCTCCGCCTATGATGCCGACTTCGGCGAGCATATTGAGATACATGTTGTGCGCATGGAAGATAAGGACGTGCTCATCCTGAATGAAGAAGTTGTAGTCGGGATAGGCCAGATAATAGCTCCCCCACCCCACACCGAGAAGCGGGTGCTCTTCGATCATGGCGATGGTGCTCTCCCATAGGGCAAAGCGCAGGCCGACAGAGGTGTCTTCGCCGGAGAAGAGGGACAGAAAACGCTCGACCATCTGTCCGTGGTAGAAGAGGAGGACGAGAGGGATGAGGAAGAAAAGAAAGCCGAATCGCTTGTCATAGAAAAGAGTGAGTCCTAAGACGATAGCCGCAAGGCTCAGCCATGCGCCGCGTGAATAGGTCAGCGCAAGGCAGAGAAGCAGGACGAAGAGAATGATGGCAAAAGCCCATTTCCTTTTTTTCTGCCGCTCCCTGAGAAAGAACGCAGTGAGGATGCTGATGATCATGACGGCATAGGCCCCGAGGAGATTCGGATTTTCCAGTGTCGAATACATGCGGCGCCGAAGGAGAGGAAATCTCTCGGGATCGACCCAGCTCTGCGCCGTCATATCAGCTGCCATGCCTGCCACATTCGCATACTGGATGAAGCCATAGGCGGCCACGCAGATGGCTCCTGCCAGGAAGGCATAGAGCGCCTTCTCCTTTTCTCGCACGGAGGAAATAAGAGAAAGGATCAAAAGGTAGATCGCGGCATACATCAATGGCTGGAAGGCCCAGTTCATGAGTGAAAAGGCAGGGTCGGGAGAGTGGAAGCCGGAAAAAAAGGCACACGCCAAAAAGACCGCCGGCAGTCCCCAGAGGCGAGGGCACACGCCTTTCACTTCGCCTGTGGTGCAATGATTCACTGCCCAGAGAAGAAGGCATGGGAGAAGTGTCACGTAAAACACATAGGGATGAAGCGGCAGCAGAAAGAGTGTCGCATATAAAAGATTTTGGATGTTCTTTTTCGAAGCAAGGAATCGCATGGATGGGCTCCTGATGTGGAAAATGATATTTTTTCTATGATCCTATCTCAATATATCATTATATAG
>JAJWRZ010000069.1:0-10535 GCA_021633965.1 Dialister sp. | reverse complement strand
ATAATATACATAGAAGGATAAGCAAGAGCTTATTCACGAAAGGAGGATTTCATTATGGAATTAACAGTTAGAGGCAAGAATCTTGAAATGACCGATGCGTTGCATTCCTATGTAGAAAAGCATACAGGTAAGATCCAGAGGTACTTCGATAAACCGATAAAGATTAATGTATTACTCCGTATTTCCAATATGACCAAAACTTGTGAAACTACAGTTTTCGTAGACGGCGTCATTCTTCGTGGTGTCGAAAAATCTGATGATATGTACAAATCTATCGATCTCGTTTTCGACAAGGTGGAACGTCAGATTCATAAATATAAGACTCGTCTGGCAAAGAAATTCAAAGAAAAGAATACATTGTCCCGTCAGTTTGTTCTGGAAAAAGAACCGATCGCTGCACAGGCGGATGCTGATTTTGAGATCGTGAAGACGAAGCACTTCAATATCAGCCCGATGTCGCCGGAAGAAGCCATTCTGCAGATGAATCTTCTGGGACACAACTTCTTCATGTTCTTCAATTCGGATACGGAAGCGATGGCTGTCGTATATCGCAGAGATGATGGCAAATATGGACTGATCGATGCTGAAAAATAAGAAAAGCTGATTTTTATAAAAAAGGAGCGGAAATTTCCGCTCCTTTTTTGACTATAGCCTACGAGTTTGTTAAAATGAAATAGTATGTAGGTGTAGAATTACTGATGGTATAAAAAGAAATGAATATTCTTGTGAGTTTACTCGGTCATGCTTGTATCGGGGCCTCCTTCCTGATTTCTTTTACCATCGCTTTTACAACGCTTGTACTATAAAAGGAGCTGTGTCCATGTTTGATAAGTTTTTTGACAGACTCTTCAATGGATCCAATGAGAAGGAAATCAAAAAGATCCGTAAAATTGTAGAGCAACAGATCAATCCTTTGGAGGATGGTCTGAAGAAGCTGAGCGATTCTTCTCTCGCAAACAAAACCAATGAATTCAAAGCACGTCTTGCCAAGGGTGAAACACTGGATGATATCCTACCGGAGGCTTTTGCGGTCATTCGTGAAGCCTCTCGCCGCGTGCTGGGTATGCGTCACTTCGATACCCAGCTGATTGGCGGTATTATTCTGCACCGCGGTAACATCGCTGAGATGTGTACCGGTGAAGGCAAGACGCTGGTCGCTACGGCACCAGTCTATCTGAATGCGCTGGAAGGAAAGGGTGTCCACGTTATTACCGTCAATGATTATTTGGCGAAACGAGATAGCGAATGGATGGGACAGGTATACAAATTTCTGGGTCTCTCCGTCGGCCTTATTATTCATGATCTGGATTTCAACCAGAGAAAAATCGCATACAATTCGGATATCACCTACGGAACAAATAATGAATTCGGTTTTGATTACCTGCGTGATAACATGGTCACTTCCCTCGATCAGATGGTACAGCGCCCGCTGCACTATTGCCTGATCGATGAGGTGGACTCCATCCTGATCGATGAAGCCCGTACACCGCTGATCATTTCCGGTCCGGGGCAGAAATCGACAGATGCCTACTACACCGTCGCCAAACTCGTCCCACAGCTGAAAAAAGAGGAAGACTACACCATCGATGAGAAGCAGAAGACGGTAGCACCGACCGAAGCCGGTGTGGCAAAGATGGAAAAGCTGCTGCATGTAGAGAACCTCTATGATGCAGAAAATCTGGAGCTGAATCATCTCTTTGTCCAGGCACTCCGTGCACAGACCATGATGACCCGCGATAAAGACTATGTAGTCAAGGACGGGGAAGTCGTTATCGTTGATGAATTCACCGGCCGTCTCATGTATGGCCGCCGCTATTCCGATGGTCTGCATCAGGCGATCGAAGCCAAGGAAGGGCTTGAAGTGCAGCGTGAAAGCCAGACGCTAGCGACGATCACTTTCCAGAACTATTTCCGTATGTATGACAAGCTGGCAGGTATGACCGGTACGGCGAAGACGGAAGAACAGGAATTCATTAAAATTTATGGGCTGCCAGTCCTTCAGGTACCGACGAACAAGCCGATCCAGCGTAAGGATCTGCCGGATGTCATTTTCAAGAACAAACGCGGTAAGTATAAAGCGGTCGTCAGAGAAGTAGAGCGCCGTCATGCGACGGGGCAGCCAATGCTGATCGGCACGACATCTATCGAGCAGTCTGAAGAACTTTCGCATATGCTTGATCAGGCGAACATTCCACACTCTGTCCTGAATGCGAAGTACCATGAGCGAGAAGCAGCCATTGTTGCGCTGGCCGGTCAGAAGGGCGCGGTCACGATCGCGACGAACATGGCAGGCCGAGGCACCGATATTTCTCTGGGGGAAGGCGTCGCAGAACTTGGCGGGCTTGCCATCATCGGTACGGAACGACATGAAAGCCGCCGTATCGATAACCAGCTCCGTGGACGTGCCGGTCGTCAGGGGGATCCGGGTTCCAGCCAGTTCTTCCTGTCTTTGGAAGATGACCTGCTCCGTATCTTTGGCGGGGATAACATCAAGAGCTTTATGGAAAAGATGGGCCTTGAAGAAGATGAACCGATCAACAGCCGCATGGTTTCAAATGCCATTCAGAAAGCACAGAAACGTGTCGAAGCACGCAACTTTGATATTCGTAAGTACGTCCTGGAATATGATGATGTCATGAACCAGCAGCGTAAAGTCGTCTATGACCAGCGCAGAAAAATCCTTGAAGGCGAAGACATGAAAGACCAGATCCTTTCTATGGTGGATAACATCATCGAGAAGGGGATGGAGACCTATGCGGATCCGAAGCTGTATCCGGAAGAATGGGATTTCGCCGGCCTGTTGAAGTATGCGGAAAAATATTTCCTGGCTCCGGGTGACCTGAAGCTTGAAGAAATCGAAGACATGAGTCGTGAAGAAGTCGAAGATAAGCTGAAAACCATGGCTCATGAGACATACAATGCGAGAGAAGAATCCATTGGGTCTCCTATGATGCGCGAACTTGAAAAAGCGGTCATGCTGAAGGTCGTCGATTCTAAGTGGATGGAACACTTAGATGACATGGATATGCTAAAGGAAGGCATCAGCCTGCGTTCCTATGGCCAGAGAAATCCGATCGTAGAATACAAGGTTGAAGCGTTCGACATTTTCGAAGAAATGCAGCAGGCCATGATGGAAACCATCATCCTTTACCTCTATCACATCCAGATCCGCTTTACAACAGATCCGGAAGAAGGGGCGCACCTTGAAAAACCGGAAGCTCCGGCAGCTGAGGATCATTTGAAAGAAGCCAAAGAGCATTATGTCGACGACAATGGTGATGCGGAGACCGAAGCGGCTGAAGAGAAAAAATAAGCACGAATAGCATTTTCTATGATCGAGGATAGGACCTTGATCATGATCCGCTATATTTAGTTTGTATAATCCAGCAAATGTTATTCATCAGTCTGCCACTTGGCAGCCTGATGATTTGCTGTTTTATTTTATAGTATTAAAAAATAATCACAAAACAGAAAGCGAGATGACTATCAGATGTTGGAAGATTTGAAAAAAACCTTGACAGACCTGCTGAATCATGAAAAAGAAATAAGGGATTCACTTTGACTTACCTCAGCTGAAAGAAAGAATCGCAAGTTACGATATTCAGATGAGTGATCCGACATTCTGGGATGATGCTGATAAAGCCCGCGAGATCTCACAGGCAGCGACAGAAGCCAAGGATGCCTATGATACGTATACCCGCCTCTTTGACAGAGCGGAAAGCCTGAAGGATCTTCTGGATCTTGCCATTGAGGAAGATGATCAGGGGATGGAGCCGGAAATCAAGGCAGAGCTGGATGAGCTGAAAGAGATCCTTGATAAAAAGGAGATCGAGCTTCTTTTGAGCGAACCCTATGATGCGAATAATGCCATCATTACCTTCCATGCCGGGGCAGGCGGTACCGAAGCACAGGACTGGACCGAGATGCTGATCCGCATGTATATCAAATGGGCAGAAGCGGAAGGCTTTGCTATCGAGGAGCTGAATATGCTTCCGGGTGATGAAGCCGGTATCAAGAGTGCGGAATACATGGTCAAAGGCAAGTACGCCTACGGATTCCTGAAATCCGAAAAAGGGGTCCACCGTCTTGTCCGTATTTCTCCGTTTGATGCAGCGAAACGTCGTCATACGTCTTTCTCCGCCGTTGATGTCATGCCGGAAATCAGTGATGATGTCGAAGTCGACCTGAATATGGCTGATGTCCGCGTGGATTATTATCGTTCCAGCGGTGCCGGCGGACAGCATATCAATAAAACGAGCTCGGCTGTCCGAATGACTCATATTCCTACGGGGATCGTCGCTGCCTGCCAGAATGAACGCTCCCAGTTCCAGAATAAGGAACAGTGTCTTCGTCTGCTTCGTGCCAAACTGTATGAACTCGAGCTGAAGAAACGCGAACAGATGACAAAAGACATCGAAGGCGAGCAGCAGGCGATCGAATGGGGCAGCCAGATCCGTTCCTATGTGTTCCAGCCGTATACCCTTGTCAAGGATAACCGGACGGGCATTGAAACGGGCAATATCCAGGGCGTCATGGATGGGGATCTGAACCCTTTCATTGAAGGCTTCCTGAAACAGAACAAATTCAACACCAAAGCAAAGTAAAAGGATGGATAGAATGAAAGGTTTACAACAGACCGTCTTCAAGCTGCTGGCCGTTCTGATTCTGATCGGAGCCATGGCGGGAGCCTGGATTTCCTGGCAGCGTTACCATGTGGAAGCGGCTGCCCAGACCGTTGAAATGGTCTACGATTATAACAATATCCTGGATAGTGCAGCTGTCGAGCGAACCACCACAGATGCGCTTTTTGAGCTGTATCGTAAAAATGGTGTGACTTCGCTTGCGGTCTATGATGAAACCCCGGAAAAGCTCGTGAATCACAATTTCATTCGTGTATATCGTGGTTATGAATTTCAGGCGCGGCATCCGGAGATCTCGGGCATCCTGCCGGATAAGATCTATATCCAGCCGGTGGATACAGCGGATGGAAGCACCTATTTTAAGGAAATGGCTGACCATCTCTCGCTTCTTTACAGCAGGGATGAGGTCAAGGCGATTTCAGAAAATGGGGTAGAAGCTCTTGAAGTCTCTGGCGTCTATGATAAATTCATGACGATGCCGCTTGGCATTTTCACAAATACGGTCAAACGCGCCGGATCGCATGGCTTTTATGTCGTCCTTCGTCCGGCTAATGTGGCGCATGCGCCCAAGGCCTTCATCGATGATTTTTTCCAAGCGGTCGATGCTTCGGATAAAGTCAGTGGTGTCATTTTCCAGGGGAAAGAAGTTTTCGGGTACAAGGAATATCAGAAAGAAGTCTCTCAGGGGCTCAATCAGCGTCGCATCCCGATCGTCATGATCGAAGCGCAGAGTCAGCTCGGCTTTGAACCACAGGCAGGGCTGCTGGATATGGCGCGTCATTCGGATTACCATCTGGTGCGTCTCTATGCGATGTCCAAGGATGAGCTGATCAAGCTGAATCAGAAAGAGGCAGCGGCTCGATTCTACATTTCAGATATTGAAAGAAATATCCGTATGAATCTTTTCCCATCGTATAAGTTTGCACTGGATGGAAAAACACTCTCTGAGACGAATGCGGCATACATCGCCGGTGTCAGGGATCGTCTGGAAAATCATGGCTTTTCTGTCGGTAAAGCCTCTGTGATGGATGCCTATTTCCCGGAAAAACCGCTTCGCGCTGTCGCTATGGCAGGTGCGGTATCTCTTATCGTGCTGACTCTGCTTTTGCTCATTCCGCACCTTTCTCGGTATGGAATGGCAATAGAAGCGGCGGGGCTCATCGGGGCAGAAGTGCTTTACTGGATTCTCCATGTGAATATCCTTCTGCAGCTTCTGGCACTTGGCGCGGCGGTCTGCACGCCTGTTGTCGTTGTGTCTCTCTTCCTTCAGTACTGCTTAAAAAAGAAAGACACAGCTTTTTCAGAAGTCGGCTGGGGACGTCTCTTCGGCGAGTCAGTCATGATCCTTTGGGGTTGTGGGATCCTTTCGCTGATCGGAGCCTGCTTCGTCAGCGGTCTTCTGAGTGATATCCGTTTCTTTCTGGAAATGGAATATTTCCGTGGCGTCAAAGCGACTTTTGTGTTGCCGCTGGTTCTGATTTCCGTTGTCTACATCCAGAAATTCCCATTCTTCGGAAAAACTGTGACATCCGATAAAGATTTTGTTTCCTTTGTCAAGAAATTCTGCTCGATCCAGATTCGGCTGGGACTTCTTGTCGGGCTTGGCATTCTGGCCATTGTCGGCTTTGTCTTTATTGGACGCAGTGGTAACAATGGGGCTCCTGTCCCGCAGTTTGAGATCGCGCTTCGCCGTTTCCTCGAAGATGTGATGTATGCACGCCCCAGAGAGAAGGAATTCCTCTTCGGACATCCTGCTGTGCTTGTCTCTCTTGCTGCGCTCTATCGGAAATGGCCGCAGCTCCTGCACTATTTCCTGATCATCGCCGTGACGATCGGGCAGGGATCTATGGTGGAAACTTTCGCACACATGAGGAGTCCGTTTATTCTTAGCTTTATTCGTGGACTGGATGGGCTGGCCGCCGGTACGCTCTCTATGGTGGGCGCACTTTTTGCCGTCATGATCCTTGTCCGTCTGACGAAGTTTTTTGGAGAACGATATGGCAAAGTATAATATTGTGATCTCCGGGTATTATGGATTTCATAATGCCGGGGATGAAGCGATGCTGCTTGCCATACTGCAGGCGCTTCGGAAGACCTTCGATGCGCCCTGTATTACTGTGATCTCGGGAAATCCTTCGGATACGGCAAGAACATTCGGAGTGAAGGCTGTGCCTCGCTTCGGCATTCTGCCGATCCTCTCGTCTCTTTTTCGTACAGATCTCCTGATCAGTGGCGGCGGGAGCCTGCTGCAGGATGTGACCAGCTGGAAAAGCATGATCTATTATCTCACCATCATTATTGTTGGTGTGCTTTTCCGGAAACAGGTCTTCCTCTATTCGCAAGGGATCGGTCCTGTGCGTTACCGCATCATCCGTATTATACTGAAGCATGTATTAAACCATGTGGATGCCATCACGGTGCGTGACAGTGAATCGAAGGGATTTCTTCAGCGACTCGGGGTACATCGCACCATTTATACGACAGCGGACGCTGTACTTTCTCTTGATCCTGTTTCTTTGGAGAAAGGGAAGGAAACCCTCGCAAGGAATCATGTGGACCCTTCGAAGAAACGGGTCGGTATCGCCATACGCAGCTGGGCGGATACTTCTCGCTGGATGAAGCCGCTTCGTGCCTATATCGAGCGGCTCACCCGGGAGAAGGACTGCTCGGTCGTCTTGATTCCGATGCAGTTTCCGGAAGACAAGCGCGCAGCGGAAGCAGAGATCGAAGAGAGCGACCGAGTCCATGTGCTAAAAGAATCCTACAGCATTGAAGAGTTGATTTCACTCATGGGAAATATGGATGTCGTCGTGGGTATGCGGCTGCATGCCATGATCTTCTCTGCTTTGATGCATGTTCCTTTTCTGGGTATCTCTTATGATCCGAAAATCGATAATTTCTTGGCACTGATTCATAGAAAAGCATCCTGCTCGATTCATCATATGGATGCAGAAACATTGTACAAGGATACTTGCCGTTTCCTGGATGCGCCGGCTTCGCCAGAAGAATGGAAGCAGGTCGACGAGCTGAGAAAACAGGCTTGTGAGAATGTAAAAATATTGAAATCTTTAGTGAATCACAAGGAGGAAAACAAATGAGTCAGCTGACAGCAGAAGAGCTTACTGCTCTCAAAAGCAAGGCAAAAGATGTACGCATCGACATTTTGAAAATGATCACCAAAGCCAACTCCGGCCATACGGGTGGTTCTCTTTCCGCCGCGGACATCCTGACCTTGTTGTTTTTCCATGAAATGAAGGTAGATCCCAAAGATCCGAAGAAGGCTGACCGTGACCGTCTGGTCCTCTCCAAAGGCCATGCAGCACCGGCCCTCTATGCCGTACTGGCAGAAAAAGGATATTTCCCCAAAGAAGAGCTGGATACACTTCGTCAGGCAGGTCATATGCTGCAGGGGCATCCAGACATGAAACATACACCGGGTGTCGACATGACGACAGGTTCTCTGGGGCAGGGCATCAGTGCTGCCTGCGGTATGGCGCTTGCTTCCAAGATGAACAAGGCTGACTGGAGAGTGTATGCGATCCTAGGGGATGGCGAACTCGAAGAAGGACAGGTCTGGGAGGCAGCCATGTATGCGGCGCATTACAAGCTCGACCATCTGACGGCTTTCGTAGATAACAACGGGTTGCAGATCGATGGACCGATCACAGAGGTCATGTCCTCACTTCCTATCGGAGAAAAATTCCAGGCTTTTGGCTGGCATGTCATTGAAACCGATGGGCATGATATGGAAAAACTTCATGAAGCCATTGAAGAGGCAAAGACCATTTCCGGTAAACCGACCATGATCGTCATGAAGACGGTCAAGGGCAAAGGCGTACCGGAAATTGAAAACCAGGTCGGCTGGCATGGCAAGGCACCAAGCAAAGAAGAATGTGAAAGATTTATTAAAGCAGTGGAGGCAGAATGATGGGTAAGGCAACTCGTGACGCATACGGTGAAGCACTGAAAGAACTCGGTGCTGTAAATCCTGATATCGTAGTTTTGGATGCTGACCTCTCTGCATCCACCAAGACGCAGGTTTTTGCCAAAGCATATCCGGATCGTTTCTTCGATACTGGCATTGCTGAAGGGAATATGATGGGCGTGGCAGCGGGTCTTGCTGCGGCTGGCAAGATTCCATTCGCTTCGACATTTGCTGTTTTCGGTGCGGGCAGAGCGTATGAACAGATCAGAAACTCCATCTGCTACCCGAAACTGAATGTCAAAGTGGCGGTCACTCATTCCGGCCTGACGGTCGGTGAAGATGGTGCGACCCACCAGATGCTCGAAGACATTACACTCATGCGTGCGCTGCCGAATATGACGGTTGTCGTTCCGGCTGATGCCGCTGAGACGAAAGCTGTGATCAAGTGGGCAGCGGACTACCATGGTCCGGTGTATATCCGTATGGGCCGCGCGAAATGCGATGATATCTGTCCAGAGGATTATACCTTCACTCCGGGCGTTTCTTATGAAGCGGTTTCAGGCAGTGATGTGACCATCATCGCCTGCGGTATCATGGTCGCTAAAGCCGTGAAAGCAGCAGAGCTTTTGAAAGAAAAAGGAATTTCTGCGCGTGTGATCAACATGAGCTCCATCAAACCGATCGATGAGAAAGCCATCCTGAAAGCGGCAGAAGAGACGGGTGCGATCCTGACTTGTGAAGAACATACGGTAAAAGGTGGGCTTGGCGGCGCTGTCGCTGAGGTACTTTGTCTCCATAAACCGGTACCGATGTCTATGATCGGAACGGAAGACACCTTCGGTGAATCCGGCACAGCTGATGATCTGCTTGAAAAATATGGTCTCACCGCAGAACACATTGCGGAAGAAGCAGCCGCATTGATCGCCAGGAAGTGAGGATTTAATGATTACGTTTGATCAGGTGTCCCTGCAGTACGATGCAAAACACACCGCGCTCAGTAACATTAATATTCATATCGATAAAGGGGAGTTCGTTTTTATCGTGGGCCCTTCCGGCGCCGGTAAATCGACATTTGTTAAAATTTTGACGCATGAGCTGGTGCCGGAACAGGGCACAGTCGTTGTCAATGGTCTTACGATCAATAAGCTGAAATCCAGTAAGATCCCATACTATCGGCGTACGCTGGGGATTGTATTTCAGGATTTCAGACTGCTCTCCGAAAAGACCGTATACGAAAATATTGCCTTTGTTCTTCGCGTTACGGGGGCAAAGAGCCGTGAGATCAAGCCGAAGGTACAGCGTGTGCTGGATCTGGTCGGACTGCGCGGAAAGGAGAAGGAGCTTCCTTCCAAGCTCTCGGGTGGTGAACAGCAGCGCGTGGCGATTGCCCGTGCTCTGGTGAACCAGCCGATCCTTCTCATCGCGGACGAACCGACAGGAAATCTGGATCCGAATACGTCGGAAGATATCATGAAGCTGTTCAACGAGATCAATCACATGGGGACGACCATCATCATGGTCACTCATAACAAGGATCTGGTCAATGCGATGCATAAACGTGTCGTCATGATCGAAGAAGGGCATATCGTGAATGATGTTAAAAAGGGAGGCTATGACCTGAATGTTTAGTTCATTATCCTATTTCTGGGGTGAAACATTCCGTTCCCTTTTCAGAAATCGCTTCATGGCCATCGCTTCCGTCCTGACCGTGACATTATCTATGTTTATCTTGGGCGTCTTTCTTTCAGCCGTGCTGAATATCAACCACATGGCGTCTTACCTTGAAAATCAGGTCGAGATGACGGTTTATCTGAAGGACGGACTCACGACCGATCAGGTCATGGGTATCGGCAAGTATCTGAAAGCACAGCCCGGTATGAAGGAGAGCAAATTCACAAACAAAGACCAGGCGATGAAGGATTTCGGTGAACGCAGGGGGGATCAGCAGGGGCTTCTCGATGCTATCAATG
>JAJWRZ010000068.1:0-10797 GCA_021633965.1 Dialister sp. | reverse complement strand
GTTTTCAGGTTCTCATTTTTATTTTCTAGCCTTGGTTTTTACGCAGTCGTCGATGGCTCGTTTCAGGACATCTGAAATCGTCTGCGTTATTTATAAGAGAGAAGGATATATATGAAAAAGGATGTCAAATGTTTGCTCTCAGCACTCGTCTTTGCCGGAATTTCATGGGGGGGATACGGAATAGCGTCTGCTGCGGGTGAAGCAGTGTATGAGCTGAATCCGGTCGTCGTGACGGCAACGAGAACGGAGAAGATGGATGTGGATGTGCCGGCTACTACGACGGTCATTACGGCGAAGGAGATTCAAGATAAAGGCTATGTCAGCGTTTTTGATGCACTTGAACATACCGTAGGGATCGATAGTTATAACTATAGTGCCGGTGGTGGTGATGACCTCGGTGGATCCCAGAGCCGTTTCTATATTCGTGGGATGGATAAAGGGACATTGGTTCTCGTCAATGGTGCGCCGATCAATGTGATGAATTACAGCTCAACAGAAGGCGTTCCTGTCGATGCGGTAGAAAAGATCGAAGTGATCAAGGGTTCGAATTCTGTACTTTATGGTGCGGAAGCTATGGGTGGTGTCGTAAACATCATTACGAAGCATGGCGGAAAACCGAGTGCATCGATTTCCGCAAAATATGGTAATTATAATTCCGGTTATCAGGTGGGAGTCATTGGCGAAAGGTATACTGCATATTTTACTCGTGATTTTGAAGATGAGTTTGAGGATGCAGCTAGAATTTTCCCTGAAAAAACTAAAAATAATTATAATTGGACAAATGGAAAGGGCAGAAAGAGCAGCCTTTATTTGTCTGCGCAGCTGAACGATCGCTTGACGCTGGACTGGTCTCATGTGGATAGAAATAAAAAGAGATCTGCTTTCAATGTCGTTAATGGAAAGAAAACGGATACCTATTATAGCTATGGTATTTACGATTATGATTCACAGCGAAATAACATCAATTTGATTTATAACGACAAAGACAGTGATTTTAAATCGGTTCTGGCTTATAACAACAGAAGAATTGATACGAAGCAATATAAAAGTGGTAAAGCACCTGCTGTACGTGGAACGAATTATAATGTGTACGGTATCACTTTTGATAACCAAAAAACATGGCATTTTAATGATGGGAAGGATAGCCTGACCAGTGGAGCTACATTTAAGAGAGAACACTATAAAGCACTGGCTACACCGTCTGATCGTATTCATCGAGATGCTTATAGTATTTATTCTTCTTATGATCATCAGTTCAGCGATAAACTTTCTACGATCATTGGTATGCGCGGCGAGTTTGTCAAAGGAAATGGCTGGGATAAAGAGCAGAATGTATTCCTTCCGCAGTGGCAGATGCTTTACAAGCTGAATGATAACTGGAGCTTGTACTCCAATATTGGAAAATCCTTCGATATGCCGGCGATCAATTCCAAATTCTATTCGAAAGCGAAAGCGTTTGATTATCAGCCACAGGAAGGCTGGTCTTATGAAATCGGCTCAAAATATGTGAAGGACAAGGATAGCGTAAAGATCGCCCTCTTCCATATGAATATTGATAATTATTTCAAGTGGGTCAAGGAATCCCTGGTCATTGATGGTGGTGACGAGAATAGAAATGTTCAGATCAATGGGGGCGAGTTCAAAAATACAGGTCTTGAGGCTGAATGGACGCATAAGATCAATGAGAACTGGCAGTATAATCTGGGGGTAAGCTGGTCGGATCCAAAGCTGAAGAGCAAATGGGTAGTGGGCCATGAAAATGAATGGATGCAGGAGGCGGCGAAGCTGCAGACCAATGCCGGAGTACAGTATTCCGATAAAAAATGGACGGCCAATCTGAACCTGTTCTTTACAGGAGAAAGAGAATACTCCTATTATACAAATAAAGGGGCTATTGCTAAGACTCACGGCAACTATGACCACGCCATTCCGAACAGAGTCAATCTGACGTCTTCTATTTCATATGCTCCCAATGATAGCCATCGCATCACACTGAATATGTACAATTTGCTTGATCGGCACAACAACTGCATCAATGAAAATGAAAACTATGATCTTCCATTCAACTGGACACTGACCTATAAATATTCTTTCTGATCGCAGTGAACACAAAAGCGGCTGACAGCCAAAGGCTGCCGCCGCTTTTTATTTGATGAGTCAAAAGGAAGCTATGTGGAAACGATTTCTTTTTACGATACTTGCCGCGCTGGCATCGATCCTTCTTTCTGCCTGCTCGGTCACGCCCGCGCCGCAAAGCGAGACGCGAAGCATGACGGACGATGCCGGGCGCACTATATCCGCGCCCATCCATCCCACGCGCATCGTTTCTCTTACATACGGGACGGACGAGATACTGACAGCGCTTCTTCCTGCTGAACGCATCGCCTCTTACTCGAAGTATGCGGGAGATGACGGGATCAGTTTCCTTACAAAGGATGAAGTAGCGAAAGTCGGGCAGAGGGTTGATATGGAGCCGGAGCATATTTTGGCGCTTGCGCCGGATCTGGTGATCGCTTCGACATCTACGCCCATGCAGACGGTCGAGGTACTCACACGCTCTGGTGTCCCTGTCTATGTTTCCGCCATCCCGACGACGGTAGAGGAAATGAAGGAGAAGGTGCGCGGCGTCGCGAAAGCAGTCCACGAAGAGGAGAGGGGCGAGGCGATGGTTTCTGACATGGAGTCGAAGCTGGCAGCTCTTGCGTCCAAGCTCTCGGCGGTTTCACCGGATAAGGAGCGGGTGGCTCTCGGCATGTCATTTCGCGGGATCCTGGGCAAGAAGGGGACGCTTTTTTCGGATGTCCTGCGTCTCGCGCATGTGAAGGATGGGGCAGCGGTGTATGAGGTGCCGAAGGGGGCGGATGCGTACCTTTCTTTGGAGATCCTCCCGAAGATCGATCCGGATGTGATCCTTCTTCCCACCTGGCGGGTGAAGGCGGGGGATGATACGAAGGCCTTCGAGGAGGGGCTTCTGTCAAATCCTGCTCTCCGCGAGGTGACGGCGGTCAAAGAGAGGCGGCTCGTGCCCTTTTCGGAGAAGTACAAGTACGTCATGAGCCAGCATGTCGTGGACGCAGTGGAAGCGGCGGCGCGGGCGGTGTATCCGGAAGTGTTTGTGACTAGTGACTAGGAATTAGGGGCTAGGACATTTCACCCCTTCTCGCATTTCGCCCGTTTGCATTTTTGCTTGACTGATGAATGGGATGATTGAATGAGGCATAAGGAGACTCACCTATGATACCCAAAATCATTTATATGACGAATATTGATCGTCGCTATTTCATGATGCGCCGTGCGCTTGACGAATTGATCGCGGATGGAGAGATGCCTGCATCCTCACAGGTCGTAAAGACGGAGGATGGCTCTGTGTGGAGCGCATCGTGGGAAGAAAAACTACGCGGGAGCGCACTGGTCATGATCCGTTTCATGGGAAATACGATCCGTACGAAGTTTTGGACAGCGTGTATGCATTTTCTCTCGCGGGAAGGGATCCCGTATTACATGGATGCGGCGGGATCCGCAGAGGAGGAGTGCATAGAGCGGGTCGCGGCAAAGGACATCGAGGCTATGAAGGCGTACTCGTTCTATGGGGGTCTGACGAATTACAAGAATCTGTGGCTCTATGCGCGTTCCCTTTTTGATCAGGGGATGCCTGATGCGGAGCCGCCGTCACCGATCTGCTGGGCAGGGATCTATCATCCGGGGATGGCGAAGAAATTCATGACGGATCTTTCCCTGTATGAGAAGATGTTTCTGCAGGCGGGGCGTCCGACGCTGGGCCTTCTTTTCTATCGGGATGAGTGGATCTGGGATGACCTGCATTACCAGAAGGCATTCATAGAAGAGGCGGAGCGGCAGGGGCTCAATGTCATCGCAGTCTTCACGAATGGTCTGCCGGATCCGAAGCTGGGGATGCCGACGATCCGTGAGGTATTTGAGAAGTATTTCATGAAGGAGGGAAAGCCTCTCGTCGATGTCATCGTGAATGTGATGAAGTTCTCCTTTACGACGTCGGGGTCGATTTCCATCAAGGCGCTGGAAGAAATGGGCGTCCCTGTGCTGGAGGCCTACTCTCTGATCGCTCCGAAGGAGGAGTGGGAGGCATCGCCGGAGGGAATGAATGCGATGGAGATCTCCATCTCGGTCACGATGCCGGAATTTGATGGGATCATCCACGGGATGCCGATCGCTGCGAAGCATGTGAAGGAGGATGGGGAGGTGGAGTACCTGCCCATCCCCGAGCGTATGCGTGCGATGGTCTCGCGGGCGGGGGCATGGGCGAGACTGCACAGGAAACCGAATGCGGAGAAGAAGATCGCGATCATTTTTCACAATTACCCGCCGAAGAATTCGAACATCGGGAGTGCGTATGGTCTGGACAGCATCGAGAGCGTACGCCGTCTGCTCGGCTTCATGAAGGAGGCCGGCTATCAGGTTGATTTCATCCCGGAGGACACGGAGGCCTTCATGAAGCGGTTGACGGCGCAGGCGACGAATGACCGTTCGATGCTGACGGAGGAGCAGGAGGCGGCGTGTCAGAAGGTCCCGAAGAAGCTCTACTGTGATCTCTTTGCTACCTTCCCCGAAGAGACGCGGCGGCAGATGGAGAAAGACTGGGGAAAGGCGCCTGGCAGGGTCATGACGACGGAGTCGGGCGATATTCTGGTACCGGGGCTGATGGACGGGCATATTTTCCTCACGGTGCAGGCGCCGCGCGGGTATGGCTTTGATGCAGCGAAGATCTATCACGATCCTTTCATAGCGCCGACGCATCAGTATCTGGCATACTATCAGTGGATCCGTGATGTATGGGGAGCTGATGCCGTGCTCCATGTGGGGACGCATGGAAATCTGGAATGGCTTCCGGGGAAAAGTGCGGGGATGGATAGAAGAAGCTATCCTGATCTGGCTCTAGGAAGCCTGCCGAATATCTATCCCTACCATATGACGATCACGGGAGAGGGGATCCAGGCGAAGCGGCGCGGCGGCGCATGTCTTGTGGATCATTTGCCTGCACCGATGGAAGAGGCAGGGACGTATGAGGAGCTGGTTGAGCTGGAGCAGGCGATGGATGAGTACGCGCATTTTGAGAAATCAGAACCGGAAACAGCGAAGCGGCTGGTACCACGGATCCGTGAGCTTGCAAAGAAAGCAAGTCTGGACGGTGAGGTGCCGTATACGGAAGCGGATTTGGCAGGGTATCTTTCGCGCCTTCACTGCTATATCGAGGATCTCAAAAATAGCGAGTGCCATGTCGGACTGCACATTCTAGGAGAGATGCCGAAGGGGGAAACGCTCATCCATGAAATATTGGCTCTTCTTCGTCTGCCGAATGGTGACATCCCCTCGATCTGTGAGCTGCTGGCTGAGGAGGAGGGGACATCCGTGGATGCGCTGGTGGGACAGGCACAGACACTGTATCCGAATGGTCTCACCGGGGGCGAGTGGATGGCGCGCCTTCAGAGGAAGGCAGAGGGATTGGTCCGCAAGTTGGCAGAAATGCATTTCGACAAAGAGAAGGCGAAGGCACTGGGGACAGAGAGGGAGCAGCCGCTGCTTCGTTTCGTGTGTGAGGAGGTATATCCGCGCCTTGCAGAGACAAAAAAGGAAATGGAGCATACCCTTCGCGGGCTTTCTGCCCGTTACATTGTGCCGGGAATCTCCGGTTCTCCGCACGCGGGCGGTGTCTCTCTTCTGCCGGCAGGGGTGAATTTCTACGGCATCGATCCGCGGCGTCTGCCGACAAGGACGGCATGGGAGGTAGGGAAAGAGCTCGGAGATCAGGTCATCTCGCAATATATCGAGAGCGAAGGCCGGTATCCGGAAAGCGTCGGCATGGTTTTCTGGTCGGGCGCGAATATGCGAAGTCACGGGCAGTGCATCGCGGAATTTCTCTATCTCATGGGTATCCGTCCTATCTGGGAGCCGGGAAGCCTCTATGTGAAGCGTATGGAGCCCATCCCCCTATCGGAGCTGCAGCGTCCGCGCATCGATGTGACGGCGCGCATCAGCGGTCTTTTCCGTGATACCATGCCCTCTGTCGTCTCGTTCATGGACAGGGCGGTGCTGCTCGCTGCCTCTCTTGCGGAGAATGACGAGGATAATTACGTCAGGAAACATATTTCTGAGGATAGTCGGATCATGGAAGAGAAAGGCTCGCCCAAGGAAGAGGCGTGGCGGGAGGCTGCGTACCGCATCTTTGGGGATGCCCCGGGGACGTATGGCGCAGGCGTTGCGGCGCTTCTGGAGGAGAAAAATTGGGACAGCCTCGATGACCTCGCGAATGTTTTCATCCGATGGGGCGGTCATGCCTATGGATCGAAGTCAAATGGCAGCTACAAGCCGGAGCTCTTCCGTGAGCGTCTTGAGCATATGGAAGTCACCATCAAGAATGAGGACAACCACGAGACCAATATGATGTCATCGGACGACTACAATGCTTACCACGGGGGCCTCATCGCAGCGGTCAGAAGCTGCTCGGGAAAGAAACCGCATGCCTACGAAGGGGACAGCAGCGATCGGAGCCGTATCAAGGTACGCACTGTCGAAGCGGCAGCGAAGCGCATCTTCCGCACGGAGACTGTGAATCCGAAATTCATCGAAGGCCTTATGCAGCATGGCTACAAAGGCGCGGCAGATCTTTCAAATCGCGTCGCCGTCAGTTTCCAGTGGGATGCGACGAGCGATGTCATGGAGGACTGGATGTATGAGAAGCTCTCCGCCGCCTATGCCCTGGATCCCAAGGTACAGGACTGGATGAAGCGTGTGAATCCATGGGCGCTTAGCCGCATTACTGAGACGCTCCTTGAGGCAGCGCGGCGAGGTCTGTGGCAGGCCAAAGAAGAGACTGTGGATGCGCTCGAGAAGCTGTATCTTGAGGTCGAAGGCGAGATCGAGGAGGAATAAGAAAACGCTGATCGGATCGCAAAGCGATCGGATCAGCGTTTTTTCACGGAATGGCGCTCTCTGTCCCACTGTCACAAAATATCCAGATCCTCATAAGCGGGGCGCATCACATATGTTCCCGTCTTATCAATGAGCCCCCATTTGCCTTTGACCTTGACGCCGGCGAGACCGGAGGAGAAGGGGGTGACGTCGGAAAAGGTGTCGTCATGAGGGAAGGCTTCATGACCTGCAGGCGTGAGGAAGCTCCAGCCGTTCTTTGTCTTGACGGGAAGGAGGCCTTCTCCTGCTTTCGATACGGCGAGGTAGAGGGGGGCGGTGAGGCGTGTTCCGTCTTTGTCTGCGATGCCCCATTTGCCCTCTTCCTTATAACCGAAAAGACCACTGCCCAAGGATCGGATCTCCTTATAGGAGAATGGCAGAAGCTCGTGACCGTCTTCCATGGAGAGGAGGCCCCATTTCTTGTTTTCGTCTTTGGCGAGAAGTACGCCGTCTTCCTCATCAGGGAGGAGACCGGTATAGATGGTATGAGCGATGTAGGTGCCTTCGCGGTCGACCCAGCCATAGCGGCTGTCTTTCGAAAGGAGGATGCCTTTTCTTCCGGCGGAGAAGACGCGGTCATTGGCGGGGCTGGCGATGACTTTTCCGTTCTTGTCGATATAGCCGCGCTTCTCCGTGACGGATGTGACAGGCTCATAGTCGTATCGGCCGGGATACCAGATGGGCAGGCCGATGCCCCATCCCCAGCCCCATGGGTGATGGTGATGGCGGAAGGCAAGCCAGTCGCCCCATCCCCAGCCGATGCCGATGGAGATAGGAGGACGGCTGCGGACGGCGCGCGTCTCCACCTCGCCTTCTCTGACTTCGGCAAGGCCGTCCTTGAAGGGGAAAAGCTGGTCGTAGTCTGCCATGAAGGCGATGGTGCCGTCAGGTCTGGCATAGCCGTTGCCGTCGATGGTCTTGACACCGGAGAGCCCCTCGGAGAAGGGGGTCAGCACAGCTTTGAACTGCGGCTTTGCGGTGACGTGTCCTTCGGTATCGATGAATCCCCAGAGCTTGCTGTCGCCTAGGATGGCCGCATAGCCTTCGCTGAAGGCCGGCGAGACGGCTTTGTAAGTGGGAGGGATGATTTCCTTGCCCTCTCGATCTATGTAGCCCCAGAGATTCTTCTGGTTTTTGACGGCGAGTCGTCCCTCTTGGAAGGCAGCACCGGTGTCCTTGTAGGTCGGGGAGACGATATAGCGGCCCGTCATGTCGATGACGCCCCAGCGTCCTTTTTCTTTGACGGCGGCGAGACCTTCTTCGAAGAAGCGCGCTTCCTGATAGACAGGCTTCACTTCTCTTCCGTCGAGCGAAAGATAGCCATAGGTCGCGCCCCGCTTTACGATCGCCATGCCGTTCTCGAAGTCGGAGACTTGATCGTAGGCGGCACGAGAGATCAGCGATCCATCCTTTTTATAGAAGGAGATCTTCTTGTCCTTCCCACGGACGGCGAGAGCGCCTTCTTTCCAGATGGAGCGGCTTTCATAGGAGATCGTGATGACTTCCTTTCCCGTGCGGGTGAAGAATCCGCGAAGTCCGCCTTTTTCTGCTTCGATGAGATCATCACGCCCCTCTTCAGAGAGAAGGTCCTCCTTCTGCTCGTTGGCCTCGGAGAGTGAGAGGCTAAGACGGTCATATGAGATCGGGATCACGACTTGGCCGGCACCATTCACTGCGCCCCACATGCCGTTTTCTTTGACTGCGGCCGTGAAGGGGAGCGTGGGTTCATTGGCAGAAATCGCAGTTGTTGCCCAAAAGGCAGCAAGCGTCAGGAGCAGTGTACGTTTTTTCATAGAGAGCACCTCCGGAAAGATGATAGATCCTATCCTCATTATAGTCAAAGAACGGGGGGCTGTAAATTAAAAGCAAAAAAGCATTTTCCGTGGGGAAAATGCTTTTTGATGCTATGGGGACCTATTGGGCGGCACGACCCGGGGGATAAGTTTGAAAGCAGGGACGAGTAGCTAGTGGCTAGGGATTAGGAGTGACTGGTGACTAGTGACTAGTCACTGGGATTCTCCGGCATCGTCATCCCGAGCGTAGCCGAGGGATCTTTACTGCACCGCAGGAAATCAGCGTGCATGCGCTGAGGGGAAACGATGTCTTGGTGCTGTCTCACAGCAGGCAATGAGCGTTCTGCCATAGAGATTTCTCGGCTACGCTCGAAATGACGATGGCGCGAAGCGCTATCAAAATTCCGCGGCGCTTCTGATTATGATGCGCCGCACCAATCCCTTTGAACCTCTTGAACCTATAGAACCCGCTGAACCTTTATCATTCCACTTCGATGAGTTCATACTGCGGATTTCCCATTTTGAGCTCTTTCATCGCCTGCAGCTGATGGAGACCGTGGCGAGACTCGATGCGCTTGACGAGATCCTGATTTGAGGCGGTCTGATAGACGAGGTCGACCGATGCCTGATCGATCGCGAGAAGGTCGGTCGAGGCGAGGATGCCGATATCCGGGATCGTCGGCTCGGCAGCGATGAGACCGGCGCAGTCGCAGTCGACAGACATGCGGCGCAGGACATTCAGGTAGACGATGTGCTTGCCGAAGAAATCAATGGTGGCTTTGGCGGATTCCGCCATGTTCTCCATGAGGAGCTCCTTGCCTGGCCAGGCGTTCCAGTCTTCCGGCTGGTTGTTTACATCGACGCCATGGACCTGGCTCTTGCCGATGCGTCCATCCGCACAGCCGATGGCGAGATTCTTCATCGAGCCGCCGAAGCCGCCCATGGCATGTCCTTTGAAATGGGTGAGGACGATCATCGAGTCATAGTTCACGATGTGGCTGCCCATGGAGACAGTCTTGAAATGCTTGCCGCCGCGGACCGGAAGTTCGATAGTCCCTTCTTCGTCCATGATATCGACAGGGCAGAAGGTCCAGCCATTCACCTGCAGGGTGTCGCGGTGCATCTCTGTCGTGTAGCGGTCTCCCTGGTAGAGCGTATTCGTTTCTACAATTGTGCTGTCCTTCACCTGCTTCTGAAAGGCTTCCACCATGTCACGCGGCAGGATATTCGGCCCATGCTTTTCACCTGTATGCAGTTTGATGGCTACTTTGCCATAGATGGCATCATTGATTCGTGCGTAGAGCGAGATCAGGTGCGTTGCATCGATCACGCGAGTGAAGTACACCTTGGCGCGACTGCCTTCTGCGCTTTCATCCACACGGCGCGAGCCGATGACGGGAGCCTGTTTGTATGTTTCCATATTGTATCCTCCTTCGATGGTTAGGGCTGCCTGTGGCAGCTCCGATCTACCTCATTAGTATAGTCTGTATTTTCTTCAATCACAAATGCTTTTGGCGAATGAGTATGGAAGCGGGAAAAGCATGGGAAAGCCCGGGCGGCGCTCTGCTGAGGAGAACCGATGGGATGGGGATCACAAAAAAACGCCCATGCATACACATGGGCGTTCATGTTCTGGAGCCGGCAACAGGATTTGAACCTGCGACCTACGCATTACGAATGCGCCGCTCTACCAGCTGAGCTATACCGGCATTGACATGAAATATTGTAACAAATGGAGTGGGGGTTTGTCAAATAAATTTTGCTATTTCAGAGAAGGCTGCGCGTTTTCCAAGGATCATGCCGAGCGTGTGCGCCTGTAAGAAGGAAACAGGATATGCGTCATGGGCTTTTAAAAATGTATTGACAAATCCGAATTTCCGTGCTATACTTCTAAACATTGTCGGGGCATAGCGCAGTTTGGTAGCGCACTTGGTTCGGGACCAAGGGGTCGCAGGTTCAAATCCTGCTGCTCCGACCATTTTTATGCGGGTGTAGCTCAATGGTAGAGCGCCAGCCTTCCAAGCTGGTTACGAGGGTTCGATTCCCTTCACCCGCTCCA